>JALYZG010000058.1 GCA_030948965.1 Candidatus Dormiibacterota bacterium
GCTGCTGGGTGATCGAGGCCCAGGCGGAGCCGTGGGGCGACGATTCCCTCGACGTGGAGGGCATGGTCGCGGTTTTCGAGGGCGTCCGCCAAGCGGGATTCGACACGATCCTGCTCTGGGGAGCGGAGCACTGGCTGCAGCGAGAGGCGGCTGGGGACGCCTCGTGGCTCGAGGCGGCGACGGCCATGGCGGGCCGAGAATAGAGGCGTCATGGCGCTCACCGGGCTGCGCGTGCTCGACCTGACGCGCCTCCTGCCCGGGGCCTATTGCACGCTGCTCCTGGCCGACATGGGCGCCGACGTGGTCAAGGTCGAGGAACCGGGCCAGGGCGACTACATGCGCTGGTATCCGCCGCTCGCGGACGGCCAGAGCGTTCTCTTCAACGCCCTCAACCGCAACAAGCGCAGCCTCACCTTGAACCTCAAGGCAGAGCCTGGCCGGGACCTGTTCAGAGCCCTGGCGGCCCGGGCCGACGTGGTCGTGGAGGGCAACCGGCCGGGTGTCATGGACCGCCTCGGCCTCGGTTACGAGGCCCTCCGCGAGCTCAACCCGCGGCTCGTGATGTGCGCCCTGACGGGCTACGGGCAGACCGGGCCCTGGGCGCAGCGCGCCGGCCACGACCTCAACTACATGGCGATCGCCGGTGCCCTCGGCCTCAACGCCGGTCGCGGCCAGCCGCCGCACCCGTTGGGCGTTCAGGTGGCGGACCTCGGAGGCGGTGCCCAGGGCGCGGCCGTCGCCATCCTCGGCGCGCTGCTGGAGGTGGCGCGAGGCGCCCCGGGGCGCTTCCTCGACGTTTCCATGACCGACGGCGCGCTGGCCTGGCTCGCGATGCCGCTGACCCAGGCCCGCGCCGAGGGCGGCGGCCTCGAGCGTGGCCTGCTCCGCCTCACCGGCCGCTACGCCTGCTACGGCGTGTACGAGTGCGCCGACGGGGGCTTCCTCTCGGTGGCGGCGCTGGAGCCGAAGTTCTGGCTGGCCTTGTGCGAAGCGCTGGAACGGCCCGACCTGGTCCCGGAACAGTACGCCGAGGGCCAGGCCCAGGAGCGCGTGCGCTCGGACCTGGCCGCCCTGCTGCGCTCGCGCCCCCGCGACGAGTGGGCCGCGCGGCTGGCCGGGCTGGACGTGTGCTGCGAGCCGGTGCTGGAGCTGGACGAGGTCGCCGAGCACCCGCAAGTAGTCGCGCGGGGCCTGGTTCGGGAGCTGCGGGAGGGGGTCGAGATCGCCCCCGCCGTGCCTCAGGCGGACGGATGGCGGCGGCTGGATGCGCCCCGCCTGGGCGAGCATACGGCCGAGATCCTGGCCGAGGTCGGCGTCAGCGGCGACCGACTGGAAGAGTTCAGCGGCGCGGGGGTGGTCTAAAACCGAGCCCACACCTCCGACCAGACGCGGTCCACCTCCGCGCGGAGGTGGCCGAGGTCGCCCGTGTTGTCGATCACAAAGGGCGTTCGGTCCCGCTTCTCCAAGATGGACATCTGGGCCGCGATGCGGGCCTCGGCGTCCGCTCGCGCCAGGCCCCGCCGGCCGGTCAGCCGCTCCAGCGCCACCTCGTCCGGCGCGTAGACCAGGATTACCGCGTCCAGGCCTTCGGTGCCGCGACTCTCGAAGAGGAGCGGGATGTCCAGCACCACGACGGGGTCGCCGCGGGCCGCCGCCTCTGCGGTGCGCTCCGCCATCCAGGCCCGAACCAGCGGGTGGACGATCGCGTTGAGGCGCGCGCGCGCGGCAGGATCGGCGAAGGCGACCGCGGCCAGCCGCGCCCGGTCGAGCTCGCCGCCGGCGGTCAGAATCGACTGCCCGAAGTCCTGGGCCAGCCGGCGCAGGCCCACCGACCCGGGTGCCTGGACGGCGCGCGTCGCCTCGTCGGCATCGATGACGGTCACTCCTTGTTCCCGGAGGATTCCGCTCACCGTGCTCTTGCCGGTGCCGATGCCGCCGGTCAGCCCGATCAGGCGCATGCCATTAGCATGTTGCCCCGATGGGGGACGAGGAGAAGCTCGACGCGGTCGTAGTCGGAGCCGGGCCGGCCGGCACGTCGGCAGCCATCACGATGGCCAAGGCGGGACTCCAGGTGGCGCTCGTGGAGAAGGGCGCCCGGGCCGGCTCCAAGAACGTCATGGGCGGCATCCTCTACAGCCACAACCTGGAGCAGGTGGTGGGCGAATCCTGGAAGCAGGCCGAGCTCGAGCGGCCCATCATCGAAGAGCAGCGCTGGCTGATGACCGAGGACGCGGCCATCCGCGCCCTCGGCTATAAGAACTTCCGCAATCGTGAGCACCCCCACTCCTTCTCTGTGCTGCGGGCCAAGTTCGACGCGTGGTTCGCCGCCCAGGCCGAGGCGGCGGGCGCCTTCCTGCTGCCCGACACGGTCGTCGTGGAGATGATCGTCGGGCCCGGCGGCCGGGTGACGGGTGTGCGCACTGCCAACGAGGAGATTCGGGCCGACGTGACCGTGGTCTGCGAGGGCATCGGCCTGGGCAGCCAGCTGCTGGTCAAGGCGGGGCTGAAGAAGCCGCTGCGCCGCAACCAGGCGGCGATGGCGGTGAAGGAGATCATCGCCCTCGACCCGGCGGTGATCGAGTCGCGCTTCAACTGCGAGCCGGGCGAGGGTGCCTCGATCGAGTGCTACGGCGACGCCACGCGCGGCCTGTCCGGCTTCATGTTCATCTACACCAACAAGGACACGCTGAGCGTCGGCGGCGGCGCGCTGCTGAGCGAGATGGCGGATACGAAGCTGAGCCGCGACGAGCTCGCCCACCGCACCCCCAACGAGATCCTCAACCACTTCAAGCAGCACCCCTCCATACGGCCCCTCCTGCAGGGTGGAGAGACCGTCGAGTACCTGGCCAAGATGATCCCGGAGGGCGGTTACAAGGCCATTCCCAAGCTGTTCGGGCCGGGCTATCTGGTCTGCGGCGACGCGGCCATGCTCTCCAACCCTGTGCACCGAGAGGGTTCGAACCTGGCCATGGAGTCGGGCCGCCTGGCTGGGGAGACGGTCGTACACGCGAAGGAGAAGGGCGACTTCTCGGCCGAATCGATGCGCGAATACAAGCTCCGGCTGGACCACAGCTGGGTGATGGCCGACATGCGCAAGTACGACGGGGCGGTGCCGCTCCTGGAGCACAACCCGCAGATGCTCGGCCGCTACCCGGTCCTGCTGGACCAGGCGCTGGACGAATTCTTCCGGGTCGACGGGGTCTCCAAGTGGGACAAGCAGCGCAAGATCCAGCGCATGCTCCGGAAGGGCGGCGGCTTCAAGATGATCCGGGATACGGTCAACGCGGGCTGGACTTTGGGCCGGCCGTTCGGCCGCTGAGGCCCAGCGCGAGCTGGTGGGCTGGGCGTTCAGCCGGTAGAGCGGATGCTGGCCCGGGTGGCCGCACCTCTAGTGGACGGGAGGCGGCGCCTCGCTATCGTGCGCAACGACGCCGCCGGCGTTGAGCTCCTCGGTCAGGCGCTCCAGGATCCGCACCAGCGTGGCCCGGTCCGACGGCCCCAGCGCCGCCAGCGCCGGGCCGAGGCGGGTGCGCTTGGCGGCCAACATGGTCTCGAACAGCGTTTCCGACCTCGGCGTGAGGCTCAGCCAGGTGATACGGCGATCCTCGGTGTCGGGCTCCCGCTGGATGTAGCCCTGCTCCTGCAGCCGGTCGCAGACCTGGACCACTGCAGCCGGCGATATGGCAAGCTGTTGGGCCAGCTGACGGCCACTGCAGCGGCCGGCGCGGCGGAGGCAGAAGAGGACGTGGACCTGGCCCATGGTCAGGTTCAACTTGAGCACCGACTCCAGGAGGTCCCGGAACATGGTGCGCAAGAAGGTGCTCAGCGCTCGCCGGAGCGCGGGATCCGCGACCTGGTCCTGACCCGACGGAGGCGCGGTCTCCCGACCAATAGTTTCGCTTGACTTAACCATATAGCTCGGATTTAGAATAACTCAGGTGAGGGTTCCATGACGGTGCGATTGATCCTCGGCGGGGCCTGGTCTCTGATCACCGGCCTGGCCGGCGGCTGGCTGATGCTCAGCCCCTGGGCGCTCGCCCAGCAGCCGGACGGCAAGGACTGGACGAGCGTGACCAAGGCCCAGTTCTGGACCGGCGCGGGCCTCGTCGTACTGGCGGTGCTCGGCCTCGTACTGGTCGCACTGCAGATCGCCCAGGCGCTGGGCGAGGCCAACGTGGGGCGTCGCTCCGCGACGGGGCGCGAGAGCCGCGAACTGGCCCGGGCCGTTCCCAACGGGCAGGCCCAGGGAGCCGAATTCGAGACCGCGCTCACGGCCCTGGCCCAAGCCCTCGTCAAGGACCTGTCAGCGCAGCAGGACGGGCGGACCTCCGCTCCAGCGCCGGCGCCTGAGGCGCCCGGGGCGCCCGCGGCTCCCCGACCGCCTGAATACCGTGGGTTCGAGGGATGAGCGGGATCCGGGGCGCGATTCAGCTTGGAGTCCTGGCCCTGGTCGGTCTTGGAGCAGGCGTGTGGACGGTGGTCGCGCCCTGGGTGGTCGGCTATCCGCTGACCGCGAACAACGGCTGGACGCCCTCAGCCTGGTCCAACGTCTGGGTGGGAGGGATCGTGGCGGCGGTCTCCGCCCTCGGCCTGGTCACCTCCGCGGCGCTGGCCATCTCGGCGGCGCTGCGTCGCCGCCCCGAAGGCGTCAGGCCATGAGGATGGCGCCCTCCGCGGTCGGCGCCCCGGCGGTCGGCGCGGCCCGCATCGGCTCGGGGCTGAACTACAAGTGGGTGGCGGGCGGAGTAGTGATGCTCGGCGCGATCATGGTCATCCTCGACCAGACCGTGGTCACCGTCGCCCTGCCCACGCTGGAGGCGGACTTCAACGCCTCGCTGGCCGATGTGCAGTGGATCATCACGGCGTACACCCTCGCCCTCGCGGCGGTCATCCCCTTGACCGGATGGGTCGCCGACCGTTTCGGCACCAAGCGTGTGTTCATCACCAGCCAAGCGCTCTTCGTGATCGGTTCCGCCCTCTGCGGCCTGGCCTGGTCCAACGGCTCGCTGATCGGCTTCCGGATCCTGCAGGGGTTGGGCGGGGGCATGATCATGCCGGTCGGGATGACGATCCTGATGAGCCTCAGCGACCCCCACGAGCGGGGCCGGATGATGTCCGTGCTGGGGGTGCCGATGATGATCGGACCGATCCTCGGCCCCACGCTCGGCGGCTGGCTGGTGCAGGCGGTCAGCTGGCGCGCGATCTTCTACATCAACCTGCCGATCGGCATCATCGGCGTGGCCCTCGGCCTTCTCATCCTGCGCGCCCCGCTGGCGCGGCAGATCAAGCGCGAGCCGCTGGACGTGATCGGGCTGCTGCTGATCACGCCCGCCGTCGTCGGCATCGTCTACGGGCTCAGCCAGCCCGGTCAGTACGGCTGGGGGTCGGTGCAGGTCCTGCTGCCCCTCCTGGGCGGCGTGGCGCTGCTCGTCGTCTTCATCCTCTTCGAGCTTCGCCAGAGGCTGCCTCTGATCGACATCCGCATCTTCCGGGATCCGGCCTTTGGGGCCTCGATGACCATGAACTTTCTGATCGGCCTGGCTCTCTTCGGCGCGGTCTTCCTCTTTCCACTGTTCCTGCAGCAGATCCAGGGCTACACGGCGCTCAAGGCCGGCCTGCTGCTCGGTTTCCAGGGCTTGGGGGCGGCGGTGTCGATGCCGATCTCAGGCATCCTCACCGATCGGTTCGGCGCCCGCTGGGTGGTGCCATTCGGGATCACCGTCCTGGTGGGCGCGACCGTCTGGATGACCACCCTCGCCTTCGACACGAGCTGGCAGGTGATCGCGGCGATGCTCGTGCTGCGCGGCGTGGGGATGGGCTTTTCGATGATGCCCAGCATGTCTTCGGCCTACGTCACGCTGGCGCCCTCGCGGATAGCCCGCGCCACCTCTGTGGCCAATGTGGTCCAGCGTGTGGCCAGCGGTCTCGGCATCGCGATCATGGCCACGATTCTGGGTAACCGCATCAACGCCAACATGCCCAAGCTGCCGCCCGGCCGTGGGGCGGCGAGCACCGGCGCCACGAACCTCGCCGGCCTGAACCTGCCGCCGGCGATCAAGAACGTGATCCTGGAGCAGGCCACCAAGGGCTTCACCGACACCTTCTGGGTGGCTGTGGGCCTGGCCGTTATCGCCCTGCCCGTGTCTCTGCTCCTGCGCAAGGCACTGCGGCCCGAGGAGATCCGGCGCTACGCCGTACGCGAGCTGGCCCAGGGCATTGTCCTGGGCGCGGCCGCGCGCGAGATCCGCAAGGGCCGGATCGGCGACCTGGGCGGCCGGGTCGACCCGAAGCTGTCGCTCCAGATCCTGACGCGCGCCGCGACCGAGCGCCTGCAAAAGGGCCTGACCGTCATGCGCCTGGGCGGCGCCGCTTCCGGCATGGTCCCGCAGGCCGGCTTGAGCCGCCCCCGGATGGTCGTGGTCGCCGTGCTGCTCGTGGTCGCGGTGGTGGCCTCGGTGATGGCCGTCGTGCACGGCTACCAGACCCCGACCGTGCCGGCGCTGCCGTTGGGGCACCCGCCAGCCGCCGCGTAGCGCCGCCCCAGCCGTCATCGGGGTTGATCCGCCGGCAGCCGCACGTCTCAGGCCCAGTTTGGGCCCGTCAATTCGCCGCCGCTGACAGTCTCATTTGTCCGTGTCGTGTCCGCGTGCGCCGCTCATGCTCCTGGGCATGAAGCGAATCGCATCAGGAGCCAATGCCGACGACGCGACCAAGGCGGCAGGCAAGAATTACCTCTCGGCCGAGAACGCCGACAGGTCCATCTGGGGCTGAGGGCCGGATGTCTGATCGCTTTTCGGTCAACCCCGCGTCGCTGCGAGCGGCCGGTTCACTGCTGGGAGTCCAGGGCGCGCAGCTGAGTGCGGCCTTGGGCCGGTTGCAGTCGAGCCTGGTCGGGCTGGGCGACGTCTGCGGCGACGACGCGCCGGGTCAGGCCTTCGCGGCGCAGTATCGGCGCCGGTCGCAGGACCTGGGACACGCTCTGCTGAGCCTGGCGCGAGGCCTAGATTCGATCGAGCGAGGACTCCGGACAATGGCCGACAACTACGAGGCCGCGGAGCAGGCCAACCGAATGCGGAGAGCCGGCTGAGGCCTGATGCCGGACGTGTACGCCGCGCTGCGGCCGGCCGCGACGACATCAGCTCAGCCGCTGCAGCACACGCAGGCAGGGCTCTGGTGGCCGGCGGCTGACCCGGGCCGGCTGCGGGCGGCGGCCCAGGCCTGGCGGTCATTGGCGTCGGAGATCGTGGCCGCGGAGTCGGCGGCGGCCGCGGCGGCGCGGTCGGTGGGAGTCGAGCACCAGGGTTGGGCGATCGAAACTTTCACGCGCTACTGGAACCGTGGTTGGGTCGGCGGCCAGGGCGGCCTGCCAAACGCGGCCCAGGCCTGCCGGGACATGGCCTCCGGCCTGGAGCAGTACGCGACACACGTGGAGGCCGCACGGGCGCAGATCGAAGAGCTGATCGCGACGGCGGCGACAGCCGTTGTGATCGGAGTCGGGCTAACCATTCTGACGGTGGGCATCTCGGACGTCGCGGCGGCGGGCGTGGCTGCCGGCCTGGTGGCGGCTGCGGCCGAGGTGGGCGTAACACTGACGAGCGCAGTGGCGGCGATCGGTGCCGACATCCTGGTGGGAGCAGCGCTGGGAGCTACGATCGGGGCCGTGAGCGACATCGCCATCCAGGAGGAGCGGCGTGCGGTCTTCCACGAGATCGCGCCCTTCAGCTGGTCAGAGGTGCTGACCTCAGCCGGTTTCGGTGCCGCGGGCGGCGCCGCCGGGGCCGGCATCGGCGTGGCGGCCCGCGAGAGCGGCATCGCCGTACGTCTCGGAGCAACCAAGGACGGAGAACGGGCGATCGCTGAGGCCGGTAACCACGTGGGCCTCACCACTGGTGAGTCCTGGGGCAACCCGGCAACGCTCGGTCGGCATTTCGCGGATCACGGTGCGGACTTCGGCGCGCCTACGGCGGATGAGTATGGCGCGCTGGCCTCGAGATTCTTGTCCAGGAGTCAGGTCGAGGGTCTGCCAACCAAAATTGACCAGTTTGGAACGATTCGAGTCTACGATCCGGCCACTGGGGAGTTTGGATCCTTCAACCCGTCCGGAACCACTAGGACCTACTTCATCCCAGATCCGTCGATTCACGGTTATCCAACCAATTGGGATTACTGGCTGGCCCAGCCTGGAGCTCCATCGTGGACCCCGTGACACATCGATTCACTTGTCCCGTTTGTGGTTATCCCGGTCTGTACGAACCTGCTTGGCGAGACGGTAGCGCCTCGGACGACATCTGCCCAAGCTGTGGAATCCAGTTTGGATACAACGATGCCGCTGGCGGGGACGTGGTGATGCGAGAAGCACTACACCGAGATTGGCGCAAACGGTGGATCGACGCCGGCATGCGATGGGCGAGCGAAGGCGTCCAGCCGCCCCCTGACGGCTGGGATCCGAAGGCTCAGCTAGCGCGCTTGGCGGCGGAATAGTCTGATGTCGGCTGGCGCAGGACTCTGAGTGGGTGCCTCGGGCGCGCCAGATCTCGATTGCCTGTCGGCGCCTCCGAACCGCCCACACAAAGACCCTCAGAGCGGTGCACGACAGTCATGCAGAACTGCTAGAGCCCGACTTGGACCGTGACCCGATGGTAGCCGCCAGACCCACTGGGGAAGCTGGGCTGGAAGGAATCAGGCTGGACGGTGCCGTGCCCATCGGTGGCGCGCGCCACCAGCTTGAAGACGCCGATTTTGGGCGGCGACCAATCCGCCCGCCATAGGACCCAGGTGTAGGCCGAGAGCGGGGCGGCCAGCTGGGCCGGCTGCCAGGAGGCGCCGCCGTCGGTACTCCACTCCACGGCTCGGATGCCGCGGTCGCCGGCGAAGGCCACGCCTGCGATCGTGACGCCGTACCGGCTCACCGCATCCAGGTTGGCGGGGGTGTCGATGCGGGCGATCGTGCGGACCGGTGCTGCCGGGTTCCAGCCCTGGCCCTCCCAGTAGCCGCCGGCCGGGCTGTCAGCGAGGCGAATCTCGTCCAGCCACTTCGGCCCCTTCATGCCGTAGTGCCCGGGCACGATCACTCGAGCCGGATAGCCGTGAGCGGCCGGCAGGTCCGCGCCGTTCAGCCGGTAGGCGACCAGGATGTCGGCGGAGGCCATCACGTCGTGCAGGGGGAGGGTTTCGGTGTAGCCGTCGCGTGAGGTGAAGTTCACAGCGGTCGCCCCCGACTTTGGCGCGGCCATCGCCAGGAGGTCGCGCAGGGGCACGCCTGTGAAGCGGCCGGTGCTCATCAGTGGGCCGCCCACCTCGTTGCTTATGCATTCCAGGGTGTACACCTGGGTCACGGCCGGCAGCGCGGCCAGCTGCCTGGCGTCAAGGCGCAGGGGGTGGCTGACCAGGCCCTCGACGCGGAGGCTCCAGCTCTTCCCGTCCACAACCGGGTCGTCGATGTTCTTCGACACCTGATAGAAGTTGGCCGCCGGCGTCACCTCGGGGACTGCTCCGGTGGCCTTCTCGGGAGGCTGGACCGCTGTCCGGTACCAGACCGGCAGGCGGAACCCTCCGATCACGGCCAGCCCGCCGATCGCCGCCGCGGCCGGGAGGAGGGCCAGGAGCCGGCGCCGCCCCGGATGGGCAACTGCGGTGGCGGGGCCGCGAGCGTACAGCGCCTCCCAGAGCAGGGCATACACAGCCATCACAAGGCCCCACTCCACCGCCACCTGCAGTCCGGCGGACAGCCCGAATGGTCCGAGACCGCCGAGCGGCAGGAGGATGAGACAGATCACCAGCCAGGCCAGGGCGGCCGCCGCCAGGCCGGCGCGAAAACCCGGGCGTCGCTCCAGCGCCACGCCGGCGGCGCCGCCCAGCACGCCCAGGGCCACGATCATTGCCACGAGAAGCGAGGCTTCCTCGACCACCTTGCCCCAGTGCTGGAGGTGGTCGATGAGAAAGCCGAAGACCGGCCCCGGGGTGGCCGCCAGCAGCGGCACCTGGAGCAGCTGCGGGAGGGCCGGCAAGGAGATCGTCGCCGCCAGCGCCTCCATGACCGCCGCCGTTACGATCCCGGCCGCCAGCCCGGCCAGGAGACCGCGCCGAAAGCCAGCCATGGAGCCGAGGCTAGCGAAGGGCGGCAACGGGCTCGTGACACAATCTCGGGCGGTGGCCAACCCCCTCAGCCCCGAGGACCTCTACCGCTTCCGGTGGATCGACCATCCCCGCGTCGCCCCGGCCGGCGACGTGGTCGCGTACAGCCTCAGCTGGGCCGACGCCGAGGCCGTCGAGAACCGCGGCTCCGTCCTGGTCCAGGGCCTGATGCCAGGCGCCGAGGCGCTCCCGTTGCCCGGTACCGGGCGCCGGGACTCGGCGCCGGAGTGGTCGCCTGACGGCCGCCGGTTGGCCTTCCTCGGCCGTGTGGGTCCCCGAGACCAGGTTCACGTCCACACGCTGGGCGAGAGCGACTCGCGCCGTCTGACGCTGCTGCCCGACGGCGTTTCCGACGTCCGCTGGTCGCCCGATGGGCGCCACCTCGGCTTCCTGGCCGCCGTCCCCAGCGACCCTGACGGCGTGGTCGAGGATCCGCGGCCCCCGGACTCTGCCGAGCAGGTCCGGCGGCCGCCCGTGGCCCGGGTGGTGCGGAGCCTGGACTACAAGCACGACGGCAGCGGCTATACCGACGGCCGGCGGCCCCACCTGTTCACCATTCCGGTAGACGGCGGGGAGCCCCGCCAGCTGACTTCCGGCCCGTGGTCGATCCTGGGCTTCAGCTGGGCCCCGGACTCGGCCTCGCTGGCGGTCGTCGGCGACGCCGAGCCGGGGGCGGAGCGCCGGCGCGAGAGCCACTTGCACGTCGTCACCCTCGACGGGGAACGGCGGCGCCTGGTGGGGGGCATGGACATCTCGGCCCCCGCGTGGTCGCCGGACGGCCAGACGATCGCCTTCCTGGCGCCCCGCGGGGACGCCGCCGGCCTTCACGAGCGCGTCTGGACGGTCCCCGTCGCGGGTGGTGAGCCCGTCTGTCTGACTGCCGACTTCGACCACGCCTGCGACGGGGGCGTGGTCAGCGACATGCGCTCCGGACACGTCGCGCGCATCCAGTGGTCCGCAGACGGCTCCCGGCTCTTCTTCCTCGCCAGCGGCCCGGGCTCAGCCGAACTGTGCTCTGTCGGCCTGGACGGCGGCGCCCGCCGCGAGGTCGCGGGCGACCGGCGGGTGATATTCGACTTCGACGTCGCGGGGCGGGAGCGGGTGGTGTGCGTGGCCGACCCGGCGCGGCCGGGCGACATGGTGCTGGCCGGGCCCGACGGCGAGCGCAGCCTCACCGACTGCAACGCCTGGCTGAGTCAGCGCCGCCTGGCGGTTCCCGAGAGGCTCGACCTCACAGCCCCGGATGGCCTGCCCTTGGAGGGTTGGCTGCTGGCCCCGGGGGGCGGCGGCCAGGGCCGCCACCCGCTGATCCTCCAGGTTCACGGCGGCCCCCACGGACAGTACGGCTGGACCTTTTTCCACGAATTCCAAATCCTCGCCGGAGCCGGGTTCTACGTCCTCTACCTCAACCCGCGCGGCTCGGACGGCTACGGCGAGGCATTCAAGCAGGCCTGTGTTCGCGACTGGGGCGGGGCCGATTACCGCGACCTGATGGCCGCCCTCGACCAGACGCTGGAGCGGCACCCGGACGTGGATCCGGGGCGGCTGGGCGTGGCCGGCGGTTCCTACGGCGGCTATATGACGAACTGGATCGTCGGCCAGACGGACCGCTTCCAAGCCGCCGTCGCCATGCGCTCCATCTGCAACCTTGTCAGCGAGTACGCGCAGGACGACATTGCGCCCTGGTTCGAGCAGGAGCTGGGCGAGCCGGGTTGGTTGCAGCCGGACCGGCTCTGGGAGCGATCGCCGCTGCGCCACGTGGAGTCGATTCGAACCCCGCTGCTGCTGCTGCATTCGGAGATGGACCTGCGCTGCCCGATCTCCCAGGCCGAGGAACTCTTCGGGGCGCTGCGCATGCTCGGCCGGGAGGTGGAGATGGTGCGCTTCCCGGGAGAGTCGCACGAACTCTCGCGCAGCGGGCGCCCGGACCGGCGGGTGGAGCGCCTGCGCCGCATCGCCGACTGGTTCGAGCACCACATCGGCGCCCGTGACGACCACCTCAGCGCGGGGTCTTCGCCGCCTCCATCCGGGCCTTGAGTTCCTTCTTCAAGATCTTGCCGGTCGGGCCCAGCGGCAGGGCGTCCATGAACTCCAGGGTTCGCGGGTACTTGTAAGCCGCCACGCGAGCTTTGACGAAATCGATGATCTGGTTGGCGCTTGCCGCCTGGCCCGCCTTGAGCTGGACGACGGCGTGCACCTCCTCGCCCAGCCGCTCGTCGGGCAGGCCGATGACGGCCGCCGCGGCCACCGACGGATGGCTGTACATCACCTCCTCGACCTCTCGCGGATAGACGTTGAAGCCGCCCCGGATGATCATCTCCTTCTTGCGGTCGACGATGAAGTAGAAGCCGTCCTGGTCCACGTAGCCCAGGTCGCCGGTGTGGAACCAGCCGCCGCGGAGGGCTTCGGCGGTCGCCTCCGGCCGGCCGAGATAGCCCTTCATGACATTGTGGCCGCGGATCACGATCTCGCCCACGCTGTCCTTGCCCGCCGGCAGGGCCTTGTCGTCGTCGCCCCAGATCGCCATCTCCACGCCCCAGAGGGGCTTGCCGATGCTGAGGAATCGCCGCTCTGAGGGGCTGCGGTTGAAACTGGCGCTGGGCGACGTCTCCGAAAGCCCGTAGCCCTCCAGCACGACACAGTTGAACTTGCGCTCGAAGGCAGTCATCACCTCGCCCGGCATGGCGGCTCCGCCCGAGACGCACATCCGCAGCTGGGGCGTGTCGGCCTCCGAAGCGCCCTCTTTGTGAAGCAGGGCGAAGTACATGGTGGGCACGCCGCAGAAGATGGAGACCCGGTCGCGCTTCATCACCTCCAGCACCTTGGCCACCTCGAAGCGCGGGACCAGGGTGATGGTGCCGCCGGCGTAGATGCATGTGTTCATGACGTTGCTCTGGCCGAACGCGTGGAAGAGCGGCAGGACGGCCATGGCCACGTCGTCGGGTCCGATGTCGATGATCCGATCCGCCCCCACCTGGCAGCACATGAAGAGGTTCAGGTGGGTCAGCTCAGCGCCCTTCGGCTGTCCGGTGGTCCCCGAGGTGTAGAGGATGACCGCGGTGTCGTCCGCGTCGGTGGCCGCCATCTCGAAATGCGGCGGCCCCGTGACCAGCGAGGCGAAGTCCAGCGCGCCCTCCGGCGCCTGGGTCCCTCCGCGACGCGAGGCGATGAAGACAGTTGCGCCGGACTCGCGCGCGCCAACCATCGCCTCGGCGGCGAGATCGGCCCAGGCGACCAGGAAGCGCGCGCCGGAGTCGCCCAGGTAGTAGGCCACCTCGGGCGCCTTTAGAAGCAAGTTCATGGGCACGACGACCCCGCCCGCCTTCAGCACGCCGTAGTAGGCGAGGACGAACTGGGGCACGTTCGGGAGCATGATTCCCACCCGGTCGCCGGGCTGAAGGCCGGCGCGGACGAGGCCGGCGGCGACCTGGTTGCTGGCGGCCTCGACCTGGGCGTAGGAGAGGCGGAGATCATCGAGGATGACCGCGGTGTGGTCGGGCTGGGCAAGGGCCGATTCCCTCAGCATCACGGCGAGGTTGAGGCTCATGTGGGCACTACTCTAATTGCACCCGATCACAACCAACCCGAGGAGGAGACTGAAACGTGGCCATCGAAGCGTTCTCCGACGAGTGGGCGACGGCCTTCAAAGACGAGGTCAACGCCAGCGACGCCTACCGGCAGGCGGCCAAGGGCTGGAAGTGGAGCGTGGGCCTGGTGGTGGAGGCCGAGCCGGACAAGAACTTCCCGGCGGCCAAAGGGATCGTGATGGACCTCTTCGACGGCGCCGCGCGCGATGTCAAGGTGGGCAGCGCGGCCGACGCGCAGGCCTGCGAGTTCGTCATCACAGCGCCCTACTCGCGCTGGAAGCAGGTGGCGATGAAGGAGCTGGACTCGACCCGCGGCATCATGACCGGCAAGCTCAAGCTGAAGGGCAACCTGCCCACGATCGTGCGTTACACCAAGGCGTCCCAAGAGCTGACCGAGGCGACGACCCGCCTCGCGGTGAAGTGGCCAGACGAGTGACGGCGCTGGTCGACTACGCCGACGGCGAGGAGGCGTCGGCTTTTGGGCAGATGCTGGGCGGGCTGATCGAAGCCAATGTCGAGGCTCGGCCCGAGAAGCGGGTCGACTTCGACGAGCTGCATGCGCGGGTCGGCATCTTCGTCACGGACATCCAGGAGTCGGTCACTCTCGATTTCCAGGGCGGCCACCTCCAGGTCCGGAACGGTCTCGAGGCAGGGCGCGACCTGACCATTCGGGCCGACGCCGAGACGGTCATGCAGCTGAGCAGCGTCAGCATCGGCTACGGCGGCATGCCGAACTATGCCGACGCCACCGGCCGCGCCATCGCGACCAAGCTGCTGCAGCGGACCCTCCGCATCGACGGTCTGGTCGGCAACCTGACGACGCTCAACCGGGTCACCCGCCTCGTCAGCGTCGTATGACGGTGCTGGCCGTCGTCGGCGCCGGCTCGATGGGGGCCCAGATCGCCCAGCAGGCGGCTCTGCACGGGATCGAGGTCCGCCTCCAGGACGTCTCGGCCGAGCAGCTGGCCAGGGGCCCGGCCTCGAACCGGGCCCTCCTCCAGCGGCGCGTGGACAAGGGCCGGCTGGCCCCGGAGGAGCTGGAGGCGGCGCTGGACCGGGTCCGCACGACCACGGACATGGGCGACGCGGTGAGCGGCGCGGACGCCGTGATCGAGGCCGTCGTCGAGCGGCTCGAGGTCAAGCGCGAGGTCTTCGCCGCCCTCGACCGGCTGGCCCCACCTGGCGCGCTGCTCGCCTCCAACTCCTCGACCATGTTCGTCTCCGAGGTGGTGGCCGGCGTTGTGCAGCGGCCCGAGCGCTGCTGCAACATGCACTTCTTCTACCCGCCGCTGGTCATGGACCTGGTCGAGGTGGTGCAGGGCGCGGAGACCTCCGATCGGGCCGCGGAGCGGGCCGTGGCGCTCGCTCGGGAGATCGGCCGGACGCCGGTTCTCCTGCGCAAAGAGATTCACGGCTTCATCGTCAATCGCATCCTGCACATGGCGACGCAGGAGGCCTACCGCCTGCTCGACGCGGGCGTGGCGGGCTTCGAGGACATCGACACCGCGGTCGAGAAGGGCCTGAACTGGCCGCTCGGCCCCTTTCGCCTCGGCGACCTGACCGGCCTCGACGTGACCTACAACGCCCGCAGGCACATCTACGAGGCCACTGGCGACGAGCGCTACCGGCCGTCGCCGTCGCTGAGGGCGAAAGTGGCGGCGGGAGAACTGGGCCGCAAGACCGGGCGCGGCTGGTACGAATACGGCGGCCGGGCGTGACGACGAGGCTGCGCCGCATCTCCCACCTGGGCCTGGCGGTAAATGACCTGGAGGCGGCGATCCACCTCTACCGCGACGTCTACGGCCTCGAGCTGGAGCATCGCTGGGTGGCGGACAGCGACGGCATGGAGGCGGCCACGTTCCGCGTCGGGGACGTCGAGATCGAGCTCATGCAGCCGCGCTCCGAGGATTCCCCGGTCGGGCGCTTCCTCGCCCGCCGCGGGGAGGGCGTACACCACGTCGCCTTCAAGGTCGACGACGTGGCGGGGGCGCTGGCCGGCATCCGCGACGCGGGGCTCACGACCATAGATTCAGCGCCCCGCGAGGGCGGCGACGGACGCACGCGGATCGGCTTCCTGCATCCGCAGAGCACCCTCGGCATGCTGACCGAGTTGGAAGAGGATGTCCCAGCCGAAGAGCGCTGAGCGATTGAACGATTCGGGCGTGCCCCTGAAGGCCGTCTACCGCCCGGAGGACGCCGGACCCGCCTCGCCGCCGCCGGGTGAGTACCCGTACACGCGCGGGATCCGTCCGGACATGTATCGCGGCCGGCACTGGACGATGCGCCAGTACGCCGGTTTCGGCACGGCGGCTGAGTCCAACCGGCGCTACCGTTTCCTCCTCCAGCAGGGTCAGACCGGGCTCTCTGTGGCCTTCGACCTGCCGACCCAAATCGGCTATGACTCCGACCACCCCATGGCCGCGGGCGAGGTGGGCAAGGTCGGCGTGGCCATCGACAGCCTGCGCGACATGGAAACGCTGCTGGACGGCCTGCCCATCGAGCGCATCTCCACGTCGATGACGATCAACGCCACGGCCTCGATGCTGCTGCTGCTCTACGAGCTGGTGGCCGAGCGCCAGGGCTGCCCGCCGGAAAAGATCGCGGGCACGGTGCAGAACGACATCCTCAAGGAGTACGCCGCCCGGGGCACGTACATCTTCCCGCCCCGGCCGTCGATGCGCCTCATCACCGACCTCTTCGCCTACAGCGCCGAGCGGCTGCCCAGCTGGAACACGATCTCGATCAGCGGCTACCACATCCGGGAGGCGGGCTCCACCGCCGCCGAGGAGATCGCCTTCAGCCTGGCCGACGCGGTGGCTTACGTGCAGGCGGCGCTCGCCGCAGGCCTCCCCCTGGACACGTTCGCACCGCGCCTCTCCTTCTTCTTCAACGCGCAGATGGACCTCTTCGAGGAGGTGGCCAAATACCGCGCCGCGCGGCGAATGTGGGCCCGCATCGTCCGCGACCGCTTCGGAGCACGGGAGGCACGATCCTGGCAGATGCGCTTCCACACGCAGACCGCCGGCTCCTCGCTGACCGCCCAGCAGCCGCTGAACAACGTGGTCCGGACAACCGTCGAGGCGCTAGCGGCCGTGCTCGGCGGCACCCAGTCGCTACACACGAACAGCTACGACGAGGCCCTCGGCCTACCATCCGAGGAGGCCGCCGAGCTGGCCCTGCGCACGCAGCAGGTGATCGCCTACGAGAGCGGTGTGCCGGCGGTCGCCGACCCGCTCGGGGGCTCCTACTACGTGGAGTGGCTGACCGACCGCGTGGAGAGCGAAGCGCTGGCGGTCATGGCCGAGATCGACGAGCTCGGCGGAGCGGTGGCCGCCATCGAGTCGGGTTGGATGCAGCGCCGCATCGCCGACTCCGCCTACCGGATGCAGCGGCGGGTGGAGTCGGGAGAGCGGGTGGTGGTCGGGGTCAACCGCTTCCAGGGCGGCGATGGCGGCGAGCTGGAGATCACCCGCATCGGCCCCCGAGCGCAGTCGGAGCAAGCCGAGTCGCTGGGGCGGCTGCGCGCGGAGCGGGATTCCGACCTAGTGGGCCGGCGGCTGGGCGAGCTGGAGGCGGCCGCGCGCGGCAGCGACAACCTCATGCCCCCACTGAAAGCTGCCCTGGCGGCGCTGGCCACCATCGGGGAGTGCTGCGAGCGGCTGCGCCGGGTGTTCGGCGAGTACCAGCCGCCCGACACGAGCTGACCACTAAATCGGAGGCGGACCCTGCAGTTGAGCCGCCGGCGGATCAACGTGTCGATTGTCTTTGAGGGGTTCATCCGTCGGCGCATTGACGTTTCGATCGTGGCCCGCTGCGGCCCGGTCCCGCTGCGGATCAGCCACTGGAGGGGTGGCGTGGATCGGACCCGCCAGGGGCGGCGCGCCGGGCTCGCGATGGGCGGCCACGGTCGAACTGTACGCTGCACCCAGCCGGGAACCGGCTTTATCATCCGGCGGCAGGACAGCCATGATCGGGTTGCGCTACCTGGAGCACCTGGGTCCCGGCGACATCGCCTTCCTGGAGGCCGCCGCCGGCCGCCCGCTGCGCCCGGATACCATCCGTGCAGCACTGAGCGCCGAGCCCGTGTACGAGGCCCTCTTCGGGCCGGGCTCCATCCCCGCCCCCGTCCGGGTCTCGCCTTTCCTCGTCTTCGCCGTACTGATCGAGCGAGTGGCGCTGCAGCTCCAGACGGCGGCCTTCGTCGAGGAGTGGCTGGGCCCGGGCCGAACCTTGCCGGTCTTCGACGTGCAGGGCCTGCGCGACTTCGTGGCCGTCGACGGCAACCGGCTCTTCCTGGCCGAGCTCCTCGCCTCCTACACACACGTGGCCAGCGGCAGCACCTGGCGCCGCACGCCGCGAGGCTGGCGCCGGACGCGGTACAGCGAGCTCGACCCTGTGCGTCTGGCCGAGCTGGTGGAAGCCCTGCCGGCCGCCGAACGGCCGGGCGTCCTTCGCCGCCTGGGCGACGTCGGCCTCTTCCTCAGCGGCATCTTCCCGGAGAGGGTCTCGCGGCATCCGCTGCAGCCGCGCGAGCTGCATCGCGTCGGCGCGCTGCTGGGCGGGCTTCCCGACGAGCTCGCGCTGGCCGGGGCCGGAGGCATGGCCCAGTTGGAGTGGCTCGGACGCCGCGCCTACCGCCTGGCCGCTCTACCCGACCGCGACGCTGGATTTGGGCCCGCGCGTCGGGTCCTGAACGTGCTGGCGGGCCGCCACCTCAGCGGCCAGCGCTCCAACTGGTTCGGCGCCGAGGGATAAATCACGGAGGGAACCCGACCCACCCCACAAAATCTTTGATTTTGCGAGGACCCCGGGGGTTCCCCCCGTGGGCCCACCTTCCTACCACCCCACGAAATCATCGATTTCGCGGGGAACCCGGGCATCCGGGCTAACTTAGACCAGCCGATGGCTGGAACCGAACCGACGCGCCGGATCGATCCCCTCAACGAACTGCGGCAGCGGCGTTACGAGGCGGCCGACGCCGATGCGGAAGGGGTGCGGCGGCAGCACGAGAAAGGCAAGCTCACCGCCCGCGAGCGCATCCAGCGCCTGGCCGACCGGAACTCCTTCGAGGAGATCGACCTCTTCAGCCGATCCCGCGTCGGCACCGGGCGCCGGCCCTACGGCGATGGGGTGGTCACCGGCAGCGCCCGCATCGACGGCCGCGAGGTGATGCTGTTCAGCCACGACGCCGCCGTGTACGGCGGCTCCCTGGGCGAGGTCTTCGCGCAGAAGGTGTGCAAGGTCATGGATCTCGCCTACCGCAGCCGGCTACCCGTCATCGGCATCAACGATTCGGGCGGGGCGCGCATCCAGGAGGGCGTCGTCTCGCTGGCGGGCTACGCCGAGATCTTCTGGCGCAACGTGGAGTCGAGCGGCGTGATCCCCCAGCTGAGCCTGATCCTCGGCCCCTGCACCGGCGGCGCGGTCTACTCGCCCGCGATGACCGACTTCACCTTCATGGTCCACGGCGTCGGCTACATGTTCATCACCGGGCCGGAGGTGATCCGGGTCACGACCGGCGAAACCGTTACGTTCGACACACTGGGGGGCGCCGAGGTGCACAACGTGCGTTCGGGCGTGGCCCACTTTCTGGCCCCGACAGAGGCAGAGTGCTTCACGCAGGGCCGGGATCTGCTCGCCTTCCTGCCCCAGAGCTGCGAGGACCGGCCACCGCGGGTGGAGAGCGGCGACCCCTGGGATCGGGCGGCGCCGGGCCTGGCCGATCTCATCCCGGACAACCCCAAAGAGGCCTACGACATGCGCGACGCGATCCGCCCGGTCGTGGACGGTGGCCGCTTCCTCGAGGTTCAGCCGTACCACGCGATGAACCTGCTGATCGGCTTCGCCCGCCTCGACGGCCACCCGGTGGGGATCGTCGCCAACCAGCCGAAGGTGCTGGCCGGCGCGCTGGACATCGACGCCTCCGTCAAGGGCGCGCGATTCGTGCGCTTCTGCGACGCGTTCAACATCCCGCTGCTGGTTTTCGAGGACGTACCCGGGTTTCTGCCCGGGACCCAGCAGGAGTACGGCGGCATCATCCGCCACGGTGCCAAGCTCCTGTACGCGTTCTGCGAGGCCACCGTGCCCAAGCTGACCGTGATCACGCGCAAGGCGTACGGCGGGGCTTATTGCGTCATGTGCTCCAAGCACATCCGCGCCGACTTCAACGTCGCCTGGCCGACCGCCGAGGTGGCGGTGATGGGTCCTGAGGGGGCCGTGAACGTCATCCACCGCCGGGAGCTGGAGCAGGCCGCCGACCCCGCCGGCCGCCGCGCGGAGCTGGTGGCGGAATACACCGAGCGCAACGCCAACCCCTACATAGCGGCCGAGCGCGGGTACCTGGACGACGTCATCGAGCCGGGCGCGACGCGGCCCACGCTGGTCCGCGCCCTGCGCTTGGCGCTGGGCAAGGAGCGCGGCCGCTCGCCGCGCCGCCACGGCAACATCCCGCTCTAAGTAGGTTTGAGGCTGATGACCGACGACACGCAGCCGGCAGGCCGGCTGGACGAGATCGCCGAACGCGAGTTCATCAGCCTGACCACGTTCAAGCGCGACGGCCGCGGGGTGGCGACCCCGGTCTGGTTCGTGCTGGACGGTGGCCGTGTCTACTTCCGCTCGCCGGTTCGGACCGGCAAAGTGAAGCGTATCCGCGCCAACCCCGCCGTCAGCTTCTTCGCCAGTGACGATCGCGGCCTCCGGGTGGGTCCGAGCCTTCGTGGAACGGCCCGGCTGGCGCCGGAGAGCAGGGCCCGGGTGGCCGGGCTGCTGAACGCGAAGTACGGCCTCTACGGGCGCCTCTTCGCGCTCTCGCTGACGGTGCGGCTGGGCCGGCAGACGATCGTCGAGATCCTGCCCGGCTGACGCCGCTCTTTTATCGCGTGCGGCTGCCAGCGAATCATCCTCTGAGCGCGAACCGACACGTGCCGGCGCCAGCGGATTGACGTGTCCGCGGAGACCCGCGCGCTAACCTGTCCGGGGTGAAGTTGCTCGAGTACCAGGCGAAGGCGGTCCTCGAGTCGCTCGGCATCCCCATCCCGCCGGGCCGGGTGGCAGAGACGCCGGACGCAGCAGCCGACGCGGCCCGCGAGCTGGGCGCGGTGGCGGTCAAGGCCCAGGTCCCGGTCGGAGGCCGGGGTAAGGCCGGCGGCATCAAGCTGGCTCAAACCCCTGACGAGGCTCGTGCCGCCGCCGAGCGCATCATCGGGATGGACATCTCCGGCCACCGGGTGCCGCTGGTCTACTGCGAGCAGGCGCTCGACATCGGCCAGGAGATATACCTCGGCTTCACGGTCGACCGCGACGCCCGGGCCAACGTCCTGATGCTCTCCGCCAAGGGCGGGATGGAGATCGAGCAGGTGGCCGAGGAGTCGCCGGAAGCGATCGCCAGGCTGCACCCGAACCCCTGGAGGGGTCCGCTGGACTTCGAGCTCAACCGCCTGCTCGTCGACGCCCACTTGGGCGAGCACGGTCGCGCCCTGATGCCCTTGATCAAGCGCCTCTATCGGGCGATCGGTGAGTATGACGCAGTCACGGCGGAGATCAACCCACTGGTGATCACCAAGGACGGCGGATTGATCGCCGGTGACGCCAAGTTGGAGACGGACGACAACGCCGCCTTCCGACAGCGGGGGTTGGAGGAGCGCTACGGCGCCATCCTCGACCGCGAGGGGGACGCCCTCGAGCTCGAGGCGCGTCGCCGCCACCTCACTTATTTGTCGCTCGGCGGCGAGGTGGGGATCATCGGCAACGGCGCCGGGCTCTGCATGGGCACGCTGGATCTGGTCCAGCGCGCCGGCGGCAGCGCGGCCAACTTCTGCGACATCGGCGGCGGGGCCAAGGCCGAAGTAGTCGAGAACGCGCTGGCGGTGATCCTCATGAACCCCAGGGTGCGCGGCGTTCTGATCAACGTCTTCGGCGGCATCACCCGGGGCGACGAGGTGGCCCGGGGTCTGGTCCAGGCGCGGGACAGCCTGGACATGAAGTTGCCGCTCGTGGTGCGGCTCTCCGGTACGAACGAGGAGGAGGGCCGGGCTTACCTCAAGGAACACGGGATCGAGCCCGGGGCCAGCGGTTGGGAGGCCGCCCAGCGGATCGTCGAGCTGACTCGATGAGCATTCTTCTGAATCGCGATTCGAGGGTTCTGGTGCAGGGCATCACGGGCCGCGAGGGCTCGTTCCACACCCAGCAGATGCAGCTGCTGGGCACTCATGTCGTGGCAGGCGTCAGCCCCGGCAAGGGCGGGAGCGAACACCTTGGCGTGCCCATCTTCGACACGGTCGATGACGCCATCGCCGCCACCGGGGCCACGGTCAGCGGAATCTTCGTGCCCCCACCCTTTGCCGCGGACGCGATCATGGAGGCGGCCGCGGCCGGCTGTGAGCTGGTCGTCTGCATCACCGAGGGCATCCCGATCCAGGACATGATCCGGGTCAAGGACTTCCTCCGCGAGCACCCGACGACCCATCTTGTGGGCCCCAACTGCCCCGGTGTCCTGACGCCGGGCGAGGCCAAGGTGGGCATCATCCCCCAGCGCTTCTCCGCCCCGGGCCACGTTGGCATCGTGGCCCGCAGCGGCACCCTGACCTACGAGACGATGGCCGCGCTCACCGCGGCCGGAATGGGCCAGTCCACGGTCGTGGGGATTGGCGGCGACCCGGTGCCCGGCCTCTCCTTCAGCGATGTCATCGAGCTGTTCGAGCATGACCCGAAAACCACCCACCTCGCGATCATCGGTGAGATCGGAGGCTCGGACGAAGAGCATGCGGCCGGAGTGCTCGGGCGCGGCTCGCGTCTCAAGACCGTCGCCTTCATCTCTGGGCGCACGGCGCCGGAGGGCAAGCGCATGGGCCACGCCGGCGCCATCGTCTCCGGCAACCGCGGCACCGCCAAGAGCAAGGAGGAGGCCTTTCGAGCGGCCGGCGTGGCGGTGGCCGAGACCACCGACGACATCGTCGATCTGCTGACCAAGGCCTGACGCGTACATTCGCCGGCGCAGGCACGTTGGGATGGCGACCGATGCGTACATGTGCCGGCGCATGCACGTACTGGGGGCGCTCTTGGCGGCCCCAACAGGCCCGCACGCCGCCGCTTCAGCCGACCGGCCCCGGCTAGACTCCGGGTGTGCTGAGGGCGCCCGAGTCGGTACTCCGCCTCGTCCCGGCCGCGGCCGAGACCCAGGTTCGGAACATGCTGGTGCTCGGCGGCCTGCTGCTCTGGCTGGTCTACACGCGCGGCTACTTCGCGCTCCACCAGGCTCACGCGACGCTCCCGCCGTGCCCCTTCCTGCTCCTCACCGGGCACCCGTGCCCGCTCTGCGGCGGCACGCGTGCTTTCGCGTACACGTGGCGGGGCGACCTGAGTCACGCCGTCCGGCTCTACCCCCTAGGGCCGGCGCTCTTCGCCCTCACCCTGGTGGCCGTGCCGGCGCTGCTGCTGGCGATCGTCCTGCGCCGCGACGTGAGCGTGAAGCTGCCCCGGGGCACGGGCCGGTGGCTCGGGGCCGCGATCGTCATCCCGCTCGCGGTCAGCTGGGCGCTGAAGCTGACCGTCCTCCCCAACTGAGGTTCCGACAACCGGTTTGGACTTCGAGCTCTCCGACGAGCAGCGGGACGTTCGGGATCTGTGCCGGGATTTCGCGCGCGAGGTGGTGGCGCCGGCCGCCGCCGAGCTCGACCGAGAGCACCGCTTCCCCTACGACATCGTCCGGCGGATGGGCGAGATGGGTCTGTTCGGGCTGCCCTTCTCCCCCGAGTACGGCGGTGCCGGCGCTGATTTTCTGACCTACTGCCTGGCCATCGAAGAGATCTCCCGAGCCGACGCGGGCGTCGGCATCACGCTGGAGGCCGCCGTTTCCCTGGGCATCGCGCCGCTGCACGACTTCGGCTCGCGAGCCCAAAAGGAGCGCTGGCTGCCGGATCTGATCGCGGGCCGCGCGCTTTGGGCCTTCGGCTTGACCGAGCCGGGCGCAGGCTCCGACGCGGGCGCCACCGCCACGCGCGCGGAGCTGACCGGGAACGAGTGGCGCATCGACGGCTCGAAGCAGTTCATAACCAACTCCGGCACCGACATCTCGGCCGGCGTCACCATCACCGCCGTCACCACGGCGCGCCGCGAGGCTGCCGCGCGGGGTGAGATCAGCGCCATCCTGGTGCCGGCAGGTGCGCCCGGCTACTCGGTACTGCCGGCCTACCGCAAGCTCGGCTGGCACTCTTCGGACACGCATCCACTGGCCTTCGACGGCTGCCGCGTGCCGGAGGATAACCTGCTCGGCCGGCGTGGGGGCGGCTACCGGCAGTTTCTCGGCACCCTCACCGGCGGCCGGGTGGCGATCGCCGCCCTCTGCGTGGGGCTGGCCCAGGCCTGTCTCGATGCCGCCCTCGCGTACGCCCGCGAGCGCACCCAATTCGGCCGCCCGATCTCCCGCTTCCAGGCGGTGCAGTTCAAGCTCGCCGACATGGCCACCGAGGTGGAGCTTGCCCGCCTCATCACGTACCGCGCCGCCGTGGCGATGCAGAACCGGCGCGGGCGGGCAGGTGGCGACCTCCAGCGGCTGGCGGCGATGGCCAAGCTCTACGCCTCGGAAACCTCCAAGCGCGCGGCGGACCAGGCGGTCCAGATCCACGGCGGCTACGGCTTCATCGAGGACTACCCGGTGGCTCGCTACTGGCGCGACGTCAAGATCAACGAGATCGGGGAGGGGACCTCCGAGATCCAGCGGCTCCTCATCGCCCGCGAGCTCGGCTGCTAGACGGCGGTGGGCGCCATCGGGGGGCGAGATCAGTCGTCGGGCAGGTCTTCCAGGCGGGGCGCCATCTCGCAGATCCAGCGCCCATCGTCAAGCCGCCGGATGAAGCGGCTGTAGCCGGCGTTGCGAGCCACATTCAGGAACTGCTCCTGCGTGATCAGAGTGCGCAGGCGGGCGAGGTCGGCATAGGACGGATCGCGCATGATGCCTCCGACCACGCCCGACAGTTCCCGCCACTGGCCCTCACTCAAGGGCTCGCCGTAGCCGGCGATCGTGACCAGGAGCGCGGCCGTGGCGCCGGTGATCGTCTCCGGCAGAACGCGCTCGTGCTTGGCTCGCGTGATTATTTCCCGGCCTTGCTCGATGATGGCCGCGATCCGATCGCGGCGCACGCCGATGATGTCCCGGCCGCTGCCCACGGTGGTCCCTTCCAGGTAACGAGGCCCCGCTTCCATGCCCGGTAGATTGTAGGGGCGGCGTCCCAGCCGGCCCGGCTACGCTGTTCGGAGTGCCGAGGGTCCGTGCGTGAGCCTTGACCAGAACGTGGGCGCGCGCGTCCAGCCGGGCCCCGAGCACGAGACGTTCCGAGCCGTAGTCCGGGAGTTTGCGCGTTCCACCGTGCGCACTCACGCGGCCGACGTCGACCGCGAACATCGCTTTCCTCGCGAGGCGATCGTAGAGGCGCGCGCGCTGGGCCTGATGGGCATGCTGATCCCGCCCGAGTTCGAGGGCGCCGGCTTGGACCACCTGGCCTTCACCATCGCGATCGAGGAGATCGCGCGCGAGTGCGCCAGCACGGCGGTGATCGTCGACGTCCACAACTCGGTGGCCGCCGAGCCGATCCTGCTCTTCGGCACCGAGGAGCAGAAGCGGCGCTGGCTGCCGCAGCTGGCCAGGGCGGAGCGGCTCGGAGCCTTCGCCCTCACCGAGCCGGACTCGGGTTCTGATGCGTCCGCTCTCCAGACCACGGCCCGCCGCGTGCCCGGCGGGTGGATCCTGAACGGGACGAAGGTCTTCATCACCATCGTCGGCGAAGCCGGGATGTACCTGGTCTTCGCGCGCAGTGGTCCCGAGCCGCGGGCGGCCGGCGTCAGCGCTTTCATCGTGCCGGCGGAGACCGAGGGGGTGCGGACGGGCCAGATCTTCCGCAAGATGGGCCTGCACGGCTCCCCGACCGGAGAGTTGGTCTTGGAGGACGTCCGCCTCGACGAGTCCGCGCTGCTCGGGGACGAGGGCCAGGGCTTCGGCATCGCGATGCGCGCCCTCGACGCGGGCCGGATCGGGATCTCCGGCCAGGCCCTCGGCGTGGCGGCCGGGGCGCTGGACGAGGCGCTCGAGCACACCCGGGAACGCGGGCATTCGGGGCGGCCGGCGGCGGTCGGACAGGGCATGAGCTTCGCCCTCGCCGATCTCGCCACCCGCGTCGAGGCTGCCCGCCAGCTGGCCTACCACGCGGCGGCGCTCTGCGCGGCCGGGCAGCCGTTCACGCTGGAGGCTTCGATGGCAAAGCTGTACTGCACCGACTCGGCCATGGACGTGGCGAGCGAGACTCTGCAACTGGCCGGCGGCGAGGGCTACATGGCCGACCTGCCATTCGAGCGCCACTTCCGCGACGCCAAGGCGCTCCAGATCTACGAGGGCACCAACCAGGTCCAGCGGATCGTCATCGCCCGCCACCTGCTCTCCGGTGCCGGCGCCCGATAATCGGCGCCATGGACTTCAACTTCTCGCCGGAGCAGCTGGCTATCCGGGACACGATCCGGGAGCTGGTGCAGGAGAAGGTGGCCCCCCGAGCGGCCGAGATCGATGAGCGGGCCGAGTATCCCGAGGACGTGGAGAAGCTGTTCGCCGAAAACGGCGTGCTCGCCATCCCCTTCCCCGAGGAGTACGGCGGCATCTCCGGCTCCAGCGTGACCATCTGCATGGGCATCGAGGAGATCGCCAAGGTCGACACGACGTCATCGCTCATCCTGGCTGTCCAGGCCCTCGGTTCCTACCCGATCCTGCTGGCGGGCAGCGACGAGCAGAAGCGGCGGCTCTGCCCGCCGCTGGCCGAGGGCAGCGTCGCGGCCTACGCGCTCTCGGAGCCCGACTCGGGCTCCGACGCCGCCGCCATGCGCACGACCGCCAAGCGCTACGGGAACGAGTACGTGCTCAGCGGAAGCAAGATCTTCATCACCCACGGCAGCATCGCGGATACCTTGGTCGTGTTCGCCCGCACCGAAGCCGACTCGGGCAGCCGAGGCATCTCCGCGTTCGTACTGGAGAAGGACGTCAGCCCGTGGCAGACGGTCAAGCTCGAGCACAAGCTCGGCATCCGGGGCTCGCCCACGGCTCTGCTGGCCTTCGACGAGGTCAAGGTTCCGGCCGCCAATCGCCTGGGCGACGAGGGCCAGGGCTTCAAGCTGGCGCTGTCGGTGCTGGACCGCTCCCGCCCTGGGATCGGGGCCCAAGCATTGGGCATCGCTGAGGGCGCCCTCGCGTACGCGGTGGGCTACGCGAAGGAGCGGCGGCAATTCGGACAGGCCATCGCCAGCTTCCAGGGCCTGCAGTTCATGCTGGCGGACATGGCCACCCAGGTCGAGGCTGCCCGCCACCTGGTCTATCTGGCCGCGACCAAGGTCGACGAGCACGCCCCAGACCTGACCAAGGTGGCGGCGATGGCCAAGCTCTTCGCCTCCGACGTGGCGATGCGCGTGACCACGGACGCCGTCCAGGTGCTGGGTGGCTACGGCTACATTCAGGACTACCCGGTCGAGCGCATGATGAGAGACGCCAAGATCACGCAGATTTATGAGGGCACGAACCAGATTCAGCGGGTGGTGATCGGCCGGGCTCTGCTGCGCTGATCGATATAGTGTCGTGGAGCTGTGAACAGCCTCTCGGACACGCTCGCCTGGCCCGCGCGCGATTCGCAGTGGGTCTCCAAGATCCTGGTCATGGGTCTCATCGGCCTGCTGGCTCTCGTGCCTGTGGTCGGCACCGTCATCGTCGCGCTCGTCTACCTGGGCTGGGTGTTCAGCGCGATCGACAATCTTCGCGCCGGCCGCTATGAGCTCCCTCCCGCCGGTTTCGGCTATCTGGGCCGGGGCGGGCCGCCCTTCCTCGTCCTTGTGGTCTACGGCCTCGTCGTGGCGGTGCTGTTCGTGGTGTTCTACGTGCCGGGCATCGTCCTGTTGGGCGTGGGCGGCAGCGACCACGGACCAGGCGCTCTGGCCGGCCTCGGGGCGCTCCTGATTGCTTTGGGCTTGGCCGTGGGATTCGTTGGTGGCCTGGGCCTGGGGCTTCTGCACCCAGTGATCCTGCGCCGCACCTACTACTGGGGCATCGGCGGCGGCCTCGACTTTCGAGCCGTCATCAGTGAGGTTCGGGCGCGGCCGGGCGACACGCTGCTCTGCGGAGTCTTCGCGATCATCGCGCTGCTCATCGGCCAGCTCGGTTCGGCCCTGTGCATCGTGGGCGTCATATTCACACAACCGTACGGATACGCCATGCTCGCGGGCGTTGTCCGTTACTACGACCAGACCGTGAGCGGGACCGAGCCCGGTCAGTCGGGCTACGCCATCACCTAGGAGAGAAGAGACCATTGAGCGATAACCCCCCGTCCAACCCGCCGGGCGGCTGGCAGCCTCCGGGCTCCGGGGCGCCGCCGCCGCCTCCGCCGTCCCCGGAGCCGGTCGGCGGCCCGCCGCCGCTGCCACCACCTAGC
>JALYZG010000075.1 GCA_030948965.1 Candidatus Dormiibacterota bacterium
GCAGTGGGTTCCGCGTGCGGAGTGAAGGAAAGCGAGTGAAATCCCGATCTGCAGTCCAGAGCTCGCTGACCTCATGGAACAGGCAGACCGCGGCGATCCGGGCATCGTGGACGCGAGGCCCGGTGACCCGGGCCGAGATGAGCAGACGGCGCAGAACGGGCCAAACGCCGGACTCCTCGCTCAGGAGGGCAAGTCCTGAGGACTCGCGCCAGGCCTCGACCTGGACGAGTACGTGATCGATGGTAGAGGGCCGTCAGCTCGCGGATTATCGGATGGGCCCGATCGTGCCAGCTCGAGTCTCGGCGGTGGGCGTAAAGCAGGATATTCGTGTCGACCGCGATCACGCGCCGCGGCCATCGTAGGCGGGCTCGCGGATTCGCTCCCAGCTTCCCTCCGCAAACTCCGGGTTCATTCCCTGGCCGCCGACGCTGGCATCGCGCAGCGTGAACGGCGTCGTCCCAGGCTCCCCCAACACTTGGCGGAGACCTGCCTCGATCAAGGCCCGGAGAGTGGTTCTCCGGAGCGCCGCCACCTCCTTGGCCCGGCTGAGCAGCGGTTCGGCGATCTCAACTGTGGTCTTCATATCGCATCGATTGAGACGAGGTCAGTCAGCTCGGGGCGTGGCCGGCGGCCGGCTCGGAAGAGACCGGAACCCGGGCCGCGTCATCGACGGTCAGCGTGAAGATGTCAGGCCTGCCATAGTGGCCGGCCACGTCCAAGGTGCGCCGAGCGACCGCGGCCGCGGTCGGGTCGATCTCAGCGAACAGCGTCCCATGCTCCTGGCGCAGCGGGCCGGCCACGATCCTGCCGTCGGGGGCGACCACCGCTGAATCCCCGGGGTTGAACCAGTCCTCCAGGTCGGGAAAGAGGAGGTCGCGGCCGGGGAAGTCGGCGGGCAGGTCCCGGCCCCGGAGCGCGGTGCCGTTGCCCAGGACCCAACACCGTCCCTCGAGCGCGATGTGGCGAATCGTGGAGATCCAGCCGCTGCCGGCATCCCAGGTCGGCGCCAGGTACAGGTCAGGACCCTGGGCGTAGACGGCGAACCGGGCTAGCGGCATGTAGTTCTCCCAGCAGACGAGGCCTCCGACCCGCCCCACCGGCGTGTCCACGACGCGCAGCCCGGAAGCGTCGCCCTGGCCCCAGACCATCCGCTCGGGGTTGGTGGGCATGAGCTTGCGGTGGCGGTTCAGGATCTCGCCGCCAGGACCAATCAGGACCAGTCCGTTGTAGAGCGTGCCCCGGCTGAAGCGCCCGTCCAGCTCGTGGATGCCGATGGAGACGGTCACCGAGCGCCGGCGGGCGGCGTCGCGGACCGGCTGCAATTGGTCGCGCTCGAGGTCGACGGAGTTCTCCAGCAGGCGCGCGTGGATCTCGTCGGCCAGGTCCTCGTCCGCGCCCGGCCGGAGGCGCCAGACCCACTCCGGGTAGCCGGGCACCCACGTCTCGGGGAAGCTGACGAGCTTGGCGCCCGCGTCGGCGGCCGCCTCGATCAACTCCACGGCGCGGGCCAGCGTCTGCTCGCGGTGGAGCATCACCGGCGGCTCCTGGACCACGGCCACCTTCACCATCAGGGATAGTCTGGCGGACCGCCCGGTCGAGCCGCCGGCTCGCTGAACCGGATCACCGCGTCAGGTCCCGATCGCCGCCAGGCTGACCGGCCCCCGAGCGTAGTCCTTGAGCGTGATCGCGGTGGCGGCCCTCTGCACCCCGCCGGCCAGCGCGCTCCTCCACGGGGTGTGGGGCAGCGCCCGCATCATGACATTGCGCAGCCAGATCTGGGCCCGGAACCGGGGAATGAGACCGAAGCCGGCGCCGTCCGCCAGCTTCTGACTCTGCTGCACGCCCTCCCGCATCTCCGCCTCGTACCTGGCGTAGGCGAGTCGGTGGTCGCCCGCCGCCGCGGCCAGCTCCCCGGCCAGGATGTAGGCGCCGACCAGGGCCAGGCTGGTGCCCATGCCGGCTATCGGTGACGGGCAGTGGGCGGCGTCGCCAATCAGCACCGTCCGCCCCTCGGACCAGCGGTCCATCTGGACCAGCGCGACGCGGTCGAGGTAGAAGTCCGGAGCCTGTCCCATAGCTTCGAGCAGTCGCGGTACCTCCCAGCCCGCACCCGCCATCGCGCTCGCCAGCAGGCCCTTTTGCTCGCCGACGTCGCGTCGGTCGTAACGCAGCTCGGGCGAGGCGAAGAAGAAGAAGGCGTTGGCGCGATCGGGCCCCAGCGGGTAGATCGCCGCCGTCCGGCCCGGAGACGTGTACATGAGCTCCCAGCCGTCCAGGCCGAGGTGGTTGGCGACCCCGAAGATCGAGAGGTAGCAGCCCAGGTCGCGAACGTGCCGGGACTCATCGCCGAACACGAGCGAGCGCACGTTGGAGTGCAGACCGTCGGCCCGACCACGAGGTCGAAGCGCCGGCGGCCGCCATGCTCCAGCGTGACCTCCACACCGTCGGCGTCCTCGATCAGGCGCGTGATGGAGTCGTCGAAGATGTACTCGACGCCGTTGCGCGTGGCGTCGTGCAGGATTCGAACCAAGTCCCCGCGCAGAATCTCGATATCCGCGATGATGCCGCCCGAATCGCCCAGCAGCTCGGCGCTCATGGTCGCGACGCGCCGGCCCGAGCCGTTGACGAAGGCCACGCCGTGGGCGCCCGTATGGGCCGCACGGACTGAGTCCATAATGCTCATCCGCTCGGCCACGTCACGGCCGCCGCCGCGCAGGTCGACGGCCTGGCCGCCGCCGCGCGGCGCGGGGGCACGCTCCACCACAGTGGGGTTGAACCCGTAGCGGCGCAGCCAGTAGGCGAGCGCCGGCCCGGCCACGCTCGCGCCCGAGATGAGTACGTCTCTGTTCCGCATGGTCTCGCTCCTCGCAATGTCCGCCGCCGGCAGCACACCCGCCCTCGCGACCATTGTACGAAAGTCTGAGACACATGTGCAAGACAAGCGTCCTAACAGCGGCGTAGCATAGGCGGATGGGCAATCGCGAGGACCTGCTCGAGGCGGCCAAGCGCTGCCTCTACGAGAGGGGCTACGCGCGGACGACCGCCCGCGATATCGCGGCCGCTGCCGGCACCAGCCTCGCGGCGATCGGCTATCACTATCGGTCCACGGAGGCGCTGCTGAATGCGGCCCTGTTCGCGGCGATCGGGGACTGGGGGAGAGAGCTGGAGGAGGCGCTAGCCGGGGCCAGGGCGGGCAAGCCGGGCTCCTTGGAGCGCTTCGAGCAGTTTTGGGTCGGAGTGCTCGAGTCCTTTGCCACCCAGCGGCCTATCTGGAGTGCGACCTTCGAGGTGATGGCCCAGGCCGACCACGTGCCGGGCATCAAGCGGAGCATTGCCGACGGGTTGCAAGAGGGGCGAATGGCCTGGGCAGCGCTCCTACAGGGTGTGGACCCGGCCCGCGAGGAGGCCACGGCCCACGCTGTCGGCTCGCTTTACCAAGCGTTGCTCAGCGGCGTCCTCGTGCAGTGGGCGGTGGACCCCGAGCGGGCGCCGACCGCGGCCGAGCTGACGCTCGCGCTGCGTGCGATCGCATCGGGACTGGAACCGACCGCAGCTGGCGCCCCGATGGGCTGAGGGCCGGCCAATCTCCGGCGATGAAGCGCGTCCGCTATGCGGAACTCTGCGCTGCCACCTGCAGCAGCCACTCCAAGGCGCCGCGCAAATACGGCCTCTCAAGTACCTCCAGCCTGACCGTCAGGCGCGTACCGTCGGCGGTCGCGTCCCACCAGCGCCAGCGCCGGCGCTCGGGGTGGAGCCAGTAGATCCAGCCCCGCAAGGACCACCTGTCCACCACACAGTCCCGGAGCTCGACGTCGTCAACGCATGCGGCCACGAACCATGCGGGCAGGAGTTGGCCCCATTCATACGCGGACGGCCAGCCCGCTTCGGGGCGGCCCAGGACGATCTCCAGCACCGCTCGCACGCGCGCCAACGTTGCTGCGGCACCGTGTGGGCAGTCGACGTCGAGGCTGTCGAGCTGGGGCGGCTCCACGTCCCCGTAGACCTCGCCCCGGAGCCGGTCCAGCTCGTCGGCGATGGGCGCCTCAGGCCTCGGCGGGGACTACCAGGCTGACCGGGTTCTCCAAGAGCCGCTTGACCTCGCCCATGAACTGGGCCGCGGTGGCGCCGTAGAAGACGCGATGGTCGACCGAGAGCGTGAGCCGCATCACCTGGCCCACCTCCACGCGCCCTTCCGCCACCAGCGGCACCGCCTTGATGGCGCCCACCGCGAGGATCGCTGACTCGGGCGGGTTGATGATGGCGCTGAACTCGTCGACGCCGTACATGCCCAGGTTGGAGATGCTGAAAGTGCCGCCGTCGAGGTCGCCAGGGCCCGGGCGGCCGGAGCGGGCGCGCTCGATGACCTGGCGGGTTTCAATCGAGATCTGGACCAGGTCCTTCCGATCCACGTCATGAACCACCGGCACGAGCAGGCCCAGGCCCTCGGCCGGGGGCACCGCGAGACCGATGCTGACCCCGCGCTTGCGCTCGAAGTGGCCGTCGACCCAGGAGGCGTTGACCTCGGGGAACCGCGTCAGAGCGATGGCGCAGGCGCGCGTCAACAGGTCGGTCATGGTCACCTTCTCCGCGCCCTTGACCTGCTCGCGCAGCTGCAGGCGAAGCCGCACGGCCTCGTCCACTCGCGCCTCGACCGTGACATAGAAGTGGGGCACCGTCGACTTGGCAGCGGTCATGCGCCGGGCGATGGTGGCCTGCATCCGAGTCGGCTCCTCGACCTCGACCGCCGCCGTTGCCGGCCGCGACGGGCTGCCGGAGCTTGGCGCGGCGGACCTGCCTGCCGGGGCCTGGCCGCGATCCGCGCTCGCGGCCGCTCCGGCCGCGGCGAGGACGTCCTCCTTGACTATCCGGCCGCCAGGGCCGCTGCCCTTGAGG
>JALYZG010000076.1 GCA_030948965.1 Candidatus Dormiibacterota bacterium
TGGTTTCGGACGGTCAAGAGGCTGTCGCTGGCGCCAGGATGTTGGACGTCCTGAACAGCGAGAAGACCACCTCGCCAATCTCTGGGCGGAGATCGAGGCGGCCTCCGCTACGTCGATGCGAGGTGCACCGATATGCAGATGGTAGAGCCCGACGCGGAGTCGGTGGAGTCCCGCCTGGCGGCCGGCCAGATCGGCTGTCCGGGGTGCGGCGGGGAGCTGCGACCGTGGGGCCACGCGCGCTGGCGGACGCTGCGTGACCATGGCCGGCCGGTTCTGCTGCGACCGCGTCAGTCGCGCTGCCGGAGCTGCCTGGTCACCCACGTGCTGCAGCCGGTGCCGGTGCTGCTGAGGCGGGGGACCTGGCGTCGGTGATCGGGGCGGCGCTGGTGGCTGGGCACGTGGACGTCGGAGCCGTGTTGGACAGCAGCCGGCCACCGCTGGCGCCCGCCACCAGCGCCCACAGTGGCGTCGGTCCGAAGCGACGCACCGCCGCCGCGGCCGCTATCCCAATCGCCTCCAGGGCGTCCAGGGCGGCTGTCGCCCGCGGCTCGATGGGACCCAGCTCGTTCGTCCCAACTGTAGGCCAGAGCCGCGAACTCGGCTCGGATCTCGCCCGCCCGCTTCTCGAACCGGCGCAGCCATCCCCGCACCGTGTCCCAGGGCGCGCCCCCCACCCCCGCCACCTCGACGCGCACCTCTCATGCTGACACGAATAGGGTCATTTCGATCCATTTACCCAATCCGAACGAAAGTAGTCTGACGTGATCAAGCCGCCGCGTAACACTGCGTAGGTGCTCTGAAGAAGGCGCGGATCAGCGCCGGCGTCTTCTGTAGACGTCGCAAGACTGGCCAGCGCTTGGAGCTTGAGATCGTCGGGCCCGGAAACCCGAGCGCGACCCAGGTTGTGGGTCTTGACATACCGCCAGACTGACTCATCGGGGTTCAGCTCCGGCGCGTAGCCGGGCAGGTAGAACAAGCGCAAGCGTCCTTGGCTGGTGGCCACGAACTGCTTGACGCTGGCGGCGCGTTGGGCGGGGTGCTCGTCCACGATCAGGAAGATCGGCTCCGGGCTGTTATGCAGCAGCCGCTTCAAGAACTCGATGAACTTGGCAGCGTTGAGCCGGCCCTCCACCGTCATGAAGCGCATCAGTCCCTGGGCCGAAACGGCCGAGATCAGGTTGAGGCTGAAGCGAGCGGAAATCGGGCGCTAATAAGGCGTGCATAAGTCCCTTTTCTCCCTTCGGTGGTACCATGGCGCCGAATTCGGGCGCCCGTATCGAGAGAGTTGTTGAGGACTCAGTGACGACACGTTCGCTCGGTGCGTCGTGACCACGGAAGGGGGAGCGCGGAACAAGGGATCCGGGCACTCGCCGGCCCCCGGTGACCGAGTTCGATCAAGGGAGGGCAACCATGTCCGAGTTGGTTGAGCAGCAAGCCGATCCCCCGAGCCGAAGCTTGGAGAAGTGGACCCGGCGGAAGTTCCTGACCACCGCGGGCCTGACCGCGGCCGGCCTAGCGGCGGGCCCGCTCGTCGAGGCGTGCGGCAGCGGCACGAGCTCGACAGCCACCCCCGCGCCTTCCGCTGGCGCGATCCCGCGTCCGCGGGCCGGCGCAAAGGTCCGTCTCCTCCAATGGGTGAGCTTCGTACCGGCGGCCGACGCCGAGATCAAGCGGCAGGCAGCGGAGTTCTCCGCTGCCAACAACGTCCAGGTTACGATCGAGACCGTCACGGGGGACCAGTTGCAGCCCAAGACCGCAGCGGCGGTGGAGGCGGGAAGCGGCCCGGACATCATCCAGATGGAGTATGGCTGGCCGCACCTGTATAGCACGGCCTGCGTCGACGTCACCGACATGGTCAACATCCTCAAGGGCAAGCTGGGCGCGATCAATCCTGTGAACGACGCTTTCTGCAACGTGGGCAACAAATACCTGGCGGTGCCCTACTGCCAAGTCCCCAACGCCTGGACGTACCGCACGGACTTCTGGCAGCAGGCCGGTCTAACCGGCTTCTTTAAGACGTGGGACGAGCTCGCCGCCGCTGGCAAGCAGCTCAAGAGCAAGAATCTCCCACCAATCGCGGTGAGCCTGGGCCACGCTTACGGGGACGCCATCACCATGTGGTACCCGGTCCTCTGGGACTTCGGGGGGCGCGAGGTCAGTAGCGACGGCAAGCACGTGACCATCAACAGCAAGGAGACTGAGTCGGCGGTCAAATGGGCGATCGATACCTGGCACAACGGCTACATCTCCCAGAATACGCTGAGCTGGCTCGATCCTGACAACAACCAGGCCTATCACTCGGGCCTGATCAGCGCCACCCTCAACGGCGCCAGCATCTACATCAAAGAGGTCTACACCGCAGCCACCAACCACAAGTTCGCGGCGGTGAGCGACAACGCAGCGCAGGCCAAGGGCGCCGCCGGTGCGGCGACGCTCAACCTGATCTTCAACCACGCGGTCATGAAATGGACCCAGGAGGCAGACACCGCAAAGGCCTTCATCCTTTATCTGATGGACTCCGGCAACTATTTGAAGTGGTTGAACGCGTCGGTTGGCTATAATGGCGGCCCTTTCAAGGGCTTGTCGAACGCCACCATCTTCCAGACGGACCCAAAGCTCAAGCCCTTCCAGGACGTGATCGGCGCCGGCCGCTGGCCGGGCTGGCCGGCCCAGCCGAGCAAGGCGACCGCTCAGTCGCAGGTGCAGTTCGTGATCGTCGACATGTTTGCCAAGGCGGTGACCTCGGGTGACGCGAAGAGCTCCATCGCCGATGCCGAGCAGAAGCTCAAGCGGATCTACGAGCTGCCGAGTTAGGTGTAGCGCAAATGGCAACGGTCACGCCACGAGCGGCGATCGGGCGGCTGGCCGGGCCACATGTGCGCCTGTTCCAACGCGAGGCGCCCCTGGGCTACCTGCTCTTGGCCCCGGCACTGCTGGTGCTGCTGGTCTTCGTCGCCTATCCTTTCCTCTTCGGCATCTGGCTCTCGCTCACCAACTCGCAGATCGGCCAGAACGGGCACTTCATCGGGTTGGGCAACTTTCAGTTCGAGCGTTCAGACACGGTATTCATCCAGTCGTTCATCAATACAGTCTCCTACACGGCGCTCACGACCGTCTTCAAGCTCGGCTTGGGATTGATCATGGCGCTGCTGCTGAACCAGGTCTTCCCGGCGCAGCGGTTCGTACGGGCGGCGCTGCTCCTGCCCTGGATCATCCCCAGCGTGCTCAGCACCCTGGCTTGGCGCTGGATGTTCGATCCCACCTTCAGCGTGGTGAACTGGGTGCTCATCAACGCCCACGTCGCCGCAGGCGGCGTGAACTGGCTCGGGCAGACAGCGACCGCGCTGACGTCTCTCATGATCGTGAACATCTGGCGCGGCACGCCCTTCTATGGGATCGCCTTCCTGGCCGGTCTGCAAAGCGTCCCCACCGACCTGTACGAGGCCGCTCGCGTGGACGGCGCCAGCCGCTGGCAGCAGTTCCGAGCGATCACCGTCCCTAACCTGCGGCCCGTGCTCGTGGTCGTTCTGCTCCTCTCGACGATCCTGACCTTCGGGGACTTCACGCTGCCGTATGTACTCACCAATTGCGCGCCCTACAACAGCACCTGCGTACTCTCAACATGGGCTTTTCAGATCGGCGTCAACGGTGGCTACATCGGCATCGGCGCCGCAATATCGTTGGTGCTGTTCCCGCTTCTCACCGCCATCGTCGCGGGTGTGATGGTCGTCCTTCGGAGGCCCGAATAGGTGGCCGCCGTCCGCTCGGCTCGTATCGGCGCCACCAAGCACCAGATCGGTGACACGCGCACTGCGCGTATCTTTCGCGTGTACATCCCGGTTGCGCTGTTCACCTTCATCACGCTCTTCCCCTTCTACTGGATGGCCATTACTTCCATCAAGTCCAACTCGGAGCTGCTCGACCACACGAAGAACCCACTCTTTGTACTGCAGCCCAACCTGCAGAACTACGTCGACCTCTTCTTCAAGACCAACTTCATCCGCTGGATGGTCAACAGCGCAGTGGTCGCACTCGCCTCCACCTCGATCTCACTCTTCTGCAGCATCCTGGCCGGCTACTCGCTGGCCCGGCTGCGGTACCGCGGCGCCACGGCCATCGGCTGGGGCGTCTTCGTGACTTATCTGGTGCCGCCGACGCTGCTCTTCCTGCCGATGGCGTTCGTGATCGCGCAGCTCCATCTCTTCAACAACTATTGGTCGCTGATCCTGACTTATCCGACGTTCCTGATCCCGTTCTGCACCTGGCTGCTGATGGGGTACTTCCGGGGCATTCCCCGCGAGCTGGAGGAGGCCGCACTGGTGGACGGCGCCAGCCGCCTGCAGGCGATGGTGCGCATCGTCATCCCGCTCGCGCTGCCCGGGATCCTCTCGGCTGGCATGTTCGCGTTCACGCTCTCGTGGGGCGAGTTCCTCTACGCGCTGGTGTTCATGAGCGATACTGCCCTCAAAACGATCCCGGTCGGGGTCGTGAACGAGCTAATCAAGGGCGACGAGTTCTTCTGGGGCGAGCTGATGGCCGCCGCGCTCCTGGGTTCGGTGCCAGTCGCCCTGCTCTATTCGTTCTTCGTCGACTACTTCGTCGCCGGGATGACGGCGGGCGCCGTCAAGGGCTGATGGCCGCCCGGCTGGCGCTGGCGGGCCCCTGCCGGGGACCCGCCAGGGTCGCCCTGGCAGTGCTGCTCCTGCTGCCGGCAGCGATCCTCACCCTTGGCATCGTCGGCTACCCGCTCCTCCTTGAGGGCTGGTTCAGCCTCAGCACAGCAGGCATCGGGAGCGATGGGAGCTTCGTCGGTCTCGCCAACTTCTCCTATCTGGCCGGCCTCGCAACCTTCCGGGAGGTGCTCGGCAACACGGCCGTCTACACACTCAGCAGCACCGCCGTGAAGGCGCTGCTGGGGCTCGGCATGGCGCTGGTGCTGGCGAAGCCCTTCCCCGGCCGCCGGCTCATCTATGCGCCGCGGTTCCTGCCCCGCGGATCACCGCAGCCAGCGGGCCGAACGTCTCCTCCGGAAGACAGTCATCTCGGCAGTGACGCCGCCGACCCCGGTCGGTTCGAAGAAGAAGCCCGTTCCTGCGCGTCGGCCGCCGCCGGTGCGTAGCCGCCGAGGGCGACGAGTTCAAACTCGACGAGACGCGCGCCTCCGAGGCGCTGCTGCTGGGCCGCGTCACCTACGAGGTCTTCGCCGAGGCCTGGCCGTCGCGCGAGGGCGAGCTCGCCGACAAGCTCAACTCGATGCCCAAGTACGTCGTCTCCTCGACGCTGACAGCACCCGCATGGACGAACTCGACGGTCCTCCAAGACGACGACCTCATCTTGGCGGTCTCCAAGCTCAAGCAGGAGGCCGACGGAGAGTCGTCGTCCACGGCAGCGTCCAGCTCGCGCAGACGCTCATCGAGCACGACCTCGTCGACGAGCTGCGGCTGATGGTCTTCCCGGTCATCCTCGGCACGGGCAAGCGCCTATTTGGCAACCCGGGGGAGAAGAAGACGCTGCGGCTCGTCGACTCGAAGGTCGTCGGCGACGGTGTGGTGATCCTGACCTGCGCGGCTACGCCGCCGGCCTGACGTCCATAGGGCTCGCGCGCGCATGCGCACGCGCGCGCGTATTTCTCCATCAGCCTGCTAGCATCTAGGGGTCGTCCCCATCAGATCTCGCAGAGGAAACCTGCAATGAAGGACAAGCAGAAGTCGGCCAAGAACACCACCGCGGTCGACAAGACGTCCCCGGGATTCACGGACGAGGAGCGAGCCGCGGTGAGGGAGCGCGCCCGAGAGCTGAAGGCGGCCGCGCGCCGCGGCCCGCGCGCGGGCGAGGCGGACGGGGAAAGGGACGTGCTCGCGAAGATCGCCGAGATGCCGGGACCGGATCGCGCCATGGCCGAGCGGCTCCATGCCATCATCAAAGCCAGCGCGCCAGCCGTCTCGCCGAGAACCTGGTACGGGCAGCCCGCCTATGCCAAGGACGGCAAGGTCGTCTGCTTCTTCCAAAGCTCGCAGAAGTTCAATACGAGGTACGCGACGCTCGGCTTCAGCGACGCGGCGAACCTCGACGAAGGCGCCGTGTGGCCGGTCGCCTTCGCGCTGACGGAGTTGACCGCCGCCGACGAGGCCAGGGTCGGCGCGCTCGTGAAGAAAGCGGTGAGCTGAGAACTGAGCTCGCCACTGGGCCCCGCTCTTTAGTTAGACGGCCCTGATACGGGTCATCCGCCAGCGGCCGCACTGAACAACGACGTCGCAAGAGGACTGAGCTACAAGCCGGTCTGGGCGACGACCCTCCCCGACGAGGCCGCGTCGACCAGCGCCCCATAGTCCTTCTCGTTCTGATCGCCGTAAGCCAGCGCGAAGGCCGCGATCGCCCGGTCGAACTGGTCGCCGCCGCCCAAGTAGGCCGCGATCGCGATCCGGTCGCCACGGCGCGCATGCGCCTGGGCCAGGGTGGCGCCGCACATCCGCGCGTACGCCGTCGCCCCCGGCACCAGCAGCTTGTCCGGATCGATGCTGCCCTTCCAGTCATGCAACTGGCGGAGGTAGTACTCGGGGGCCTGAGCCTCGCGGCCCGGCAGCGGTTGCCAGCCGAGAAAGATGTCGCTGGCCGCCTGCATCAAACGCTGCCCGGCGACCACCCGCTGACCGTGGTGCGGGTACCGGCTCGGACCGAGGAACCGCTCCAGGACCGAGGCCTGCGCCTCCTTGGCCTGCAGGAACAGCGGGTCCCGGTCGTCGCGCCCGAGCAGGAGCAGGATCCAGGCGCGTGTCCCGACGCTGCCGACCCCCACCAACTTGTGCGCCAGGTGAGCGTAGCGGTACTCGTCGAGCGGGTGGTAGGCGGAGCGCGTGAGCGTGCGCCGGTACGAGCCGAGCAGCTGGCGCATGTCCGCCTCGGTCTCCGCGGGCATTCTGCCGGATGAGACCAGGTCCTCGATCGGCACGATGAGCGGGGGTCGGCCGCGATCCGCGGCTGGCCGCCGACCTCGCCGGCCAGCCTGGCGAAGACGCGGACGCTGTCTCGCGTGCGCGCCTTGGCCAAGCCCTTGGTAGTCAGCCTCGCCGCCCTCTCGCTGAGCCGGTTCTCTTTGACCTCGGTCCGCATCCAGTCCATGAGCCGGTCAGCCGCCATGTGCGCGTACCAGACGTCGAGGCTGCGCATCGCCGCCGCCCGCCGCATGGCCGCCCGGTACGCCTGGACGCCCGCGATGACGATGGTGCGTCGATCGGCGGCCGCAAACCCGCGCTCGCGGCCGACGATTTCGAAGCTCGCGGCCAGGCGCTTGACGTCCCACTCCCACGGCCCGGGCAGCGTCTCGTCGAAGTCGTTGATGTCGAACAGGAGTTGGCGCTCCGGCGAGGCGAAGACGCCGAAGTTGGTCAGGTGGGCGTCCCCGCAGAGCTGCACCGTGAAGCCGGAGTGCGGTGTCGCCGCGAGGTCGGCGGCCATGATCAGCGCCGCCCCTCGGTAGAAGGTCGAGGGCGACGCCAACATCCGTCCGTAGCGGATGGGGACGAGATCGGGAACGCGGCTCTCGGCCTGCTCTTCCAGCAGCGCGATCGGATCCGGCCGGTCGGCGGCCGGATTCCACTCCCCGTGGCTCGAGCGGGGCGCCACCGTGCGTGCCGCCCTACCTATGGCGGCGCGCTGCTCCGGATCGAGAGGGGACGAACGTCTTCTCACTGCGGGCGACTCGCTCATGGTGGCGCCCAAGTCTAGAGGCCGCCGTTGACGCCGCCCCGGACGGGCAGCTAGCCTATCCCCGCCGTCGTTCACCGACCAGTCGCAAGAGGAGTGAGATTGAGACATCGCCATCTTCGTGTCGCCGCCCTTCTGCCCATCATGCTCGGCGCCCTGGTGGTGACGAGCGCCGCCCCCAGCCTCCGCGTCCAAGACGCCGCCGCCAGCCCGCTGGCCAAGATCGAGCCCAGGCTGCGGGCCCACGTGTCCGGTAACGCGTCCCTGGAGCTGTCTGCGCCGGCGGCGAGGGCCGCGACCGCGCGCCCGGCGGGCAACTACTTCCCGACCAGCGACGACGGCTGTCCGACGAACCTCGCGGACAACCTGAAGGTCAACCAGAACTGCCTCAACGTCTCCGACTCCGACCTCCAGGGTAGGTCGCAGGCCCAGAACGAGACCTCGATCGCAATCGACCCGGCCAATGCCAACCACGTCCTGGCGTCCTATAACGACTACCGCCGCGGCGACGGCACCTGCGGCGGCTCCTTCAGCCTCGATGGCGGCCGCAACTGGGCTGACACGACACTGCCCAACGGCTTCACTCGCGGGGCGGCCTTCGGCGCGGCCCGCCAGTACTGGCAGGCCGGTGGGGACACCTCCGTCGCCTGGGACACCCGCGGCAACGCGTACATGTCCTGTCAGGTGTTCATGCGCGGCCAGCCCACTACCAACAACCCTGACCTTTCGAGCGGCTTCGTCCTGTTCCGCTCCACCGGCAACCACGGTGCGTCCTGGAACTTCCCCGGCCGCTTCTCGACCCTGGCCAACGACGTGGCCGGCTCCGGCGCGATCCTGGAAGACAAGGCCCTGATGACCGTCGACAACCACGTCGGCAGCCCCTTCCGGGACCGGATCTACGTCACGTGGACCGAGTTCACGACCACGACGGCCTACATCTACGCGGTGGCCTCGAACGACTACGGCCAGACATTCGGCCCGCGCGTGCTCGTCAGCGCGGCCAGCAACCTCTGCCCGTTCCCGGTCAGCGGCCCGGGAGGGGGGTGCGATTCGAACCAGTTCTCGAACCCGTTCACCGGCCCGGACGGCGCCCTATACGTGGCCTGGTCCAACTTCAACACCGTCGACTTCAGCGTCAAGAATCCGGCGCCGGCCAAGTACCAGGTGCTGCTGGCGCGCTCGACCGACGGCGGCGCCTCCTTCAGCGCTCCCCAGCGCGCGGCCGCCTACTACGAGCTGCCGGACTGCGCCACCTACACGGGTCAGGACGCGGGCCGGGCCTGCGTGCCCGAGAAGGGGACGACCAGCAACTCGATCTTCCGCGCCGCGAACTACCCATCCGGGGCCGTGAACCCGCGCCGCCCGAATGAGGTCTCCGTCTCGATCGGGTCCTACATCGGACCCAACTCGAACGAGAAGAACGGCTGCGTCCCCACCGGTTCCAACGCCGTCAGCACCGGCGGCCTGTACGACGGCGTGCGCACGCCGGGGGCCTGCAAGAACGACATCCTGCTCAGCGTCTCGAAGGACGCCGGCCAGACCTTCACCGGAGCCACGACCGACCCGCGCCGGCTGACGACGGTGGCGACCAAGAAGCCGCAGGCGGTGAGCTCGCAGTGGTTCCAGTGGCTGGCCTACTCGACCACCGGCCGGCTGTCGGTGTCCTACTACGACCGCCAGTACGGCACCGACGAGACGACCGGCGCCTCTGACATCAGCCTGTCGGGTTCGCCCAACGTGACCGAATTCGACGTCAGCCGCGTCACGTCCAGCTCGATGCCCCCGCCCACTCAGTTCGGCGGGGTGTTCTGGGGTGACTATGCGGGCTTGGACGCGTCCTCAGCCCGCGCCCTGCCGCTCTGGTCGGATACGCGGAGCAAGGACATCTTCGTGTGCCCCCACACCGCGGCGCCCGGCGTGCCCCCAAGCCTCTGCGGCCTGACCACGGCGAGTGGCCCGGCAAACGACGAGGACATCTTCACCGCCCGCATCTCGACCGGGGGTGGTGAGGCGTAAGCCAATCGGTCAACCCGCTTCCAGCAGGCGCGCGGCCTCGCCGCGCGCCTGCTTGGTGGGACCGTCAACGCCGAGGGCTTGCACGGCGTGCGCGGCGTGCGGACCGCGACGGTCGACCCACTCTGGCTTGGCCTGCAGCGAGGCACAACCCCGAGCGGTGTGCAAGTGGCTCACTGATTCCGATCCCACCTGGACCGCTTCCAGGGACCGGCCGCGCGTAGGCTGGACGGATGACCACACTGCGCCCGACCGAACAGAGAAAGGCGGATGTATTGGCCGCTCTGGCCAAGAACGGCGATCTGTGGCTCGCCACCGCCAGCCCCTCGGGCCGGCCTCACCTGATCGCGGTCTCCGGCTGGTGGGACGGTAACCAGGTCGTGATTGCCACAGTCGGCAGCAGTCGCACCGCTGGCAACCTGGAATCGACCGGTGTGGGCCGGCTGGCGCTGGGAGCGACGGACGACGTGATCCTTATCGACGTAAAAGTGACCGGCAGCGTGCCCATCGACAGCGCCGACTCCAGCCTGGCTAAAGGTTTCGTCGCGGCCGTGGGCTGGAACCCAGCCGACGAGGCCGGCGCCTGGAACCTGTTCACTTTGCAGCCGACGCAAATCCAAGCGCACAGAGGCTATGCCGAGCTCTCAGGCCGCGTGGTGATGCGCGGATCGCGCTGGCTGGCGTGACCGGATAGAGAGCTCGTGGCGCCCGCTCAGGCGGTCGAGTCGCTGAACCGAACCTCGTAGTGCTTCATCTCCTCGATCTCAGCGAAGAACGGCCGGACGGCGGCGAAGAATTCACGGAAGTGAGGACTCGACCGGAATCCCCGTTCATGTCCCTCCACTGAGTCCCACTCGATTCGCACCACGAAGTGCTCGGGTTCCTCGAGTCCCCGGCTGACCTCGAAGCGCCCACAGTGCGAATCCGAGGCCAGCACCTCGGAGGCTCGCCGGTAGGCCGCCTCGAACTCTGACGCGCGATCGGCGGCTACGGCGTAACGGATGTACTCGACGACCATAAACGCTCTCCTGAACTCCTGGATTGCAATACAATGCTGCATTGTATGCCAATGTCGCCAGCCTCGTTAACGAGTGGTGGGCGCCCGGGAAGGGCCCGGGACCCCGGCATCGACGCCCGGGTTCTACCGATCGCTCGCCGTCATCTGGCCACACGTGGGTATGAGGCCATGTCGCTGGCGACGGTGGCCCAAGAAGCCGGGACCACACGGCAGGCCCTGTACCGGCGATGGCCGACCAAGGGCGCGCTGGCGGCCGCCGCCATCGCCACCGCCGCCGACCTCGGCGCGGCGGTGGCGTCGGAGAACCCTTACGCCGACCTCGTGGCCGAGCTCGCCGACTTCCAGCGCGGCGTGTCGCGGCCCGGACGGATGTCGCTCGTGGGCACCATGCTGCAGGACAGCACCGCCCCGGATCTCCGGCGTTCGTACCGGGCTCGGGTCGTCGCCCCCCGGCGCCGCCGCATTCGCGCCATCTTCGATCGGGCCCGCCAGCTGGGTCTGATCGACCACGCGGCCGACCTGGAGGTGGCCGTGACGATGTGCACGGGCTCCTGGTACGCGCGAGTGCTCGCCGGCTCATCCCCGCCCCCGCACTGGCCGGAGCGCACAGCGGCGCTCGTCTGGCGCGCCGTCGACGGCATTCCGGTGTCCAGATGACAGAAGCCCTGGCGCTCGCCTAAGTCAAACGCGCTCGGCCTGCTCGAGGCCGCGGCAGAAGGTCAGGACCCGAGCCCAGAGCAGCTCGGTCGCCTGGGCGTCGAACTCCTGCGAGAGGCTCTCGTCAGTGAAGAGGTGTGCCGCGCCGGGGTACTCGTAGAACTCGACTTCGGAGTTGGAGTCGCGAACCGATGCGGCGACGGACTCGGCCCAACCCTCGGGACGGCGGGGATCGTGCTCCATGTAGTGGATCTGAACCGGCGTGCTGGCAGGCCAGCTGTCACTGCCGAGCATCGCGATGGGCAGCGTCCCGGAGCAGAGGATGGCGCCGGCGACGTCCCGGTGCAGTGCGACATGCTCGGCCATGCCGCCACCGTTTGAGAAGCCCATGCAGATGAAGCCGTCCGGGAGTTCGGCTACGGCGTCCAGGGCGCGCTGAAGAAGGGCCGGGAAGCCGATCTCGCCGACGAGCCTGTTCGCCTCGTCGAGGTCGTCGAACACGCGCCCGCCGTACTGATCGACGACCGTCACCACGTGCCCTTGCGCTCTCAATCGGTCGGCGGCATCGCGGATGCCGGCGCGCACGCCGAGGGCGGAGTGAAACAGCGCCACCTGAGTCATGAGAACCTCCTAGTTGTACGATGTCCAACTAATTGTACATCGTACACTTGAGCCATGTCAAACGCGGTTACCCACTCCAAGAGATCGCGCGGACAGAGGGCAGGGCTCACTCGGCGCGAGGTACTGGCAGCGGCGCATGCCGTGCTGCGACGCGGTGCAGGCGCTGATCTGAGCCTGCGCAAAATCGCTGCCGAGGTCGGTGTGGCGCCGAACGCGATCTACAGCTACTACCCGAGCCGAAACGCCCTAATCGATGCGCTCCTCGATGACACGTTGGCCGCTGTACCAATGCCTCGGCTCGACGTCGAACCCGTGGACGGGCTCCGCGGCATCATGCTCGACACCTACGACGTGCTCCTGCAGCAGGCCCACCTCGTGGCCCTTTACGTCGCGCGGTCAGGCAGTCGAGGCGACAACGCTTGGCGTTTGGGTCACCGCATGCTGGAACTGCTCGAGCGTGCCCAGGTCCCCGCGGAAGCGGCTCGCATCGCACTCCAGGTGCTCATCGTCCAGACCATCGGCTTCGCTTCGTTCGCCACAGCCGCAAGCGCATCAGGCGCGACACGGAGCAAGAGCCGTCAAGCTCGGCGTGCAGAGTTCGAACAGGCGCTGGCCTGGCTACTGGCAGGCATCGGAGTTGCGGCCAGCGACTGAGAGCCGATCGTTAACTGGACGGTGTCCGCACGTCATGAGCGGAGTGTCGCACTCGGGCGCCCACAAGCGAGCTCACTCCGTTGGCAGCGCGCCCCCCGGCGGGCGGCGTAACCTGGCCCGCATGACGATCCCCACCTTGCCCTTCGGCCGGACCGGGCATCAGAGCACGCGCGTCATCTTCGGCGGTGCCGCACTCTCGCGGGTGACCCAGGACGTGGCCGACCGCGCCCTCGACGTGCTGCTGAAGCACGGCCTCAACCATCTCGACGTGGCCGCGAGCTATGGCGACGCCGAGCTCCGGGTCAGGCCTTGGCTCCAGCGCCATCCGGGCCGTTTCTTCATCGCCACCAAGACCGGCGAACGCACCGCCACCAAGGCTCGCGAGGAGCTGCACCGCTCGCTCGATCGGCTGGGCGTGGACCACGTCGACCTCTGGCAGCTGCACAACCTGGCCGACCCGATCGAGTGGGACACCGCGCTCAGCCCCGGCGGCGCGTTGGCGGCCGCCGTCGAAGCCAAAGCTGAGGGCCTGGTGCGGGCGATCGGGGTGACGGGGCACGGGAGCCAGATCGCGGCCACGCATCGCCGCAGCCTGGCCCGCTTCGACTTCGACTCCGTGCTGCTCCCCTGCAACTGGCCGACCATGCGCCTCGATTACTACCGGGACAACTTCGAAGCCCTCGTCGCCACCTGCCGCGAGCGCCGGACGGCCGTACAGACGATCAAGTCAATCGCCTATCGACACTACATGGGGCGGCCCCGCAGTCACTCCACCTGGTACGAGCCGCTCGAGGACCCAGAGCACATCCGAACGGCGGTGCGGTGGGTGCTCGGACGGCAGCCGGAAGTATTCCTGATCACGGCCGGCGACGTGAACCTCCTGCCCATGGTGCTCGAGGCTGCCGAGAGCGAGTGGGATGTCCCTTCAGACGTCGAGATGGAAGGGCTCGTCGAGCGCTTGCAGATGGAGCCGCTCTTCGTCTGATCCGGGCGCGACCAGTTCTGGGTCTCCGTGCATCCGCCGGCACCCGCACCCTTCAGCCGCGTCCAGAGCGAGCATTCGCCGGCGCCCGCACCGAAAGCAACGCCAGCTGAACTTTCCGCACCGCTTGCTCGTAAGGCCAGACGGCGCCCGAACGCGCCGCCGATGCGCCGAAGGAGCCGCCACCGGTTGACAACGCCCGCGACAACCTGATTGAATACCCAATCAACCAGACTGACTGACCATTCAACCAGGAGCCCCGAACACTGTGCCCACAGAGACGCGTGAGAAGATCCTCCAGGCCGCCTTCCGGACGTTGAGCCGCATGGGCTACGCGGCCGCCACGATCAAGGACATCGCCGACGAGGCGGGCGTCGCCCCCGGCCTCGTCTACTACTACTTCGATTCGAAGCTGGCGCTGGTCATGGCGGTCCTGGCGATGGCCTGCGAAGACATGAGCCTGAACGAGGCGGCCGCCTCGACCGAGGGCATCCTCGACGTCTTCGAGCAGGTGAAGGCCATGCTGCGCGAGTCAGAAGAAGCCAATCGCCTGTTCGTGCAGTTGATCGGCGTCGGCCTTCACGACCGGGAGGTCGGAGCCGGGATCCTTGACTTCGTCCGCCAGGACCGCGGAGGCGCCGAGCAGCTCGCCCGTCGGGTGCTCGACAGTGCCGAGCTCCCCGCGAGCAGCGCTGCGGCGATGGCGGCCGCCGCCTGGGGCGGGGTGCTCGGGATCATGATCCAAAAGCTGCTCGACCCCCAGTTCGACGCCGACGCCGCCGTCGATGCGCTGGCGGCCATGGCGGTGGCGGCAGTGACGCGCCCGGCCGTAACGCGCCCGGCCGTGGCCTAAGTAGGGCGGGAAAGGCCGCCACCCAAAGGAGAGAGTCAAGGTGTTCGCAGCCTGGGGTCGTTTCGTGTACCGGTGGCGTTGGGCCACCCTGGTCATCTCCGCGGCGCTGCTCGCGCTCTCGGTCTTCGGCGTGCTGCGGGGCGGCGTCCTGACCAGTGGCAACTCGACTCAGGGCGGCCTCGAGGCTGACCGCGCCGCGAACCTGGTCAACGCGCAGCTGAGCTCCGGCCAGACGGCCGGCTCGTCCTTCCTGCTCATCTTCTCCACGCCTGGTGCGTCGGCGTCCGACCCGGCGTTCCGCTCGAGCGTCGAAGCGGCCTTGGCGCCCCTCGCCCAGGACTCTCGCGTGACGGCCGTGCACACGCCGTTCAACGCGCCCACCCCGGCCGCGGCCCAGGCGCTCATCTCCAAGGATGGCCGCCAGGCGCTGGTGAGCGTGGACATGAAATCGACTGACGTGCAGGCGACAAAGGACTATGCCGCGCTGCGGGCGAAGGTCCACGGCGGTGCCGATCTGACGATCACGGGCACCGGCCAGGTGCCGATCAACCACGCCTTCAGCACGACGCTGGAGAGCGACCTGCAGCGAGCCGAGACGCTGTCGCTGCCGGTTGCGTTGGTCCTGCTCCTCCTCATCTTCGGCAGCGTCGTTGCCGCCGGGCTGCCCCTCGGGGTCGGCGTCCTGACCATCCTGGCGGGCCTGGCCGGCACGTTCCTGCTCAGCCGCGTGACCGACGTGTCACAGTACGCGCTCAACATCGTGACTCTGATCGGCCTGGCCGTCGCCATCGACTATTCGCTCTTCGTCGTCAGCCGCTACCGCGACGAGCTGGTGGTGGCTCGGAGCCGTGAGGAGGCCCTGGCCAAGACCATGGCCACCGCCGGTCGGGCGATCACGTTCTCGGGCCTAACGGTCGCGATCGGGCTGTCGGCGCTGCTCTTTTACCGAGGCACATTCCTGGCCTCGATGGGCGCTTCGGGGACGATCGTCGTGGCGGCCGCGGTCTTCTACGGCCTGACCTTCCTGCCCGCACTCCTGGCGGTGATCGGCACCGGTGTCAACCGCCTCCGACTGCCGCTGGTGAGCCGCCGCGCGCAGCCCGGCCACGGCTTCTGGAGCGGGCTGGCGAACCGCGTCATGCAGCGGCCGGTGTGGGTCCTGGTGCCGGCCGTCGCCGTCCTCGTCCTGATCGGCACGCCCTTCCTTCACCTGCGCCTGGCCAACGGCGATGTGACGCAGCTCCCCACGCGCCTCGAGGCCCGGCAGGGGTACGACAACCTCATCCGCAACTTCCCCGGCCAGGATCAGAACGACTTCCAGGTCGTGCTCGACTACCCAGACGGGAAACCGCTCACAGCCGCGCGCATCGGCGCCCAGTACGACCTCAGCCGGCGCCTGGCCGCCATCCCCGGCGTCATCCGCGTGAACAGCATCTACAGCGCCGAACCGGCGCTCGACCGCGCCGGCTACCAGCAGCTCTACGCCAACCCGTCCCAGCTCCCGCCGCCCGCCCGCCAGGCCCTGGCCCAGTCCGTGGGCCGGAACATCGTCGTGATGACGGCGGTGAGCAACCGGCCCGCCTCGAGCGACGCCGCCCGGACCATCCTGAAGACGCTGCGGGCGGAGAGCGTCGGCGATGGCGGCCACGTGCTGGTGACCGGCAGGACGGCCTTCGACGTCGACATCATCGGCTTCATCGTCGGCCGCACCCCCCTGGCTGTCGGCGTCGTGATCCTGATCACCTACTTCGTCCTCTTCCTGCTCACGGGCTCGCTGGTGCTGCCTTTGAAGGCGGTCCTGCTCAACCTGCTCTCGATCTCAGCGTCCTTCGGCGCCCTGGTCTGGATCTTCCAGGACGGCCACCTCTCGGGCCTGCTCGGCTTCACGCCGCAGTCGATAGATCCGAGCGTGCCGGTAATCCTCTTCGCGATCGTCTTCGGTATGTCGATGGACTACGAGGTGCTGCTCGTCAGCCGCATCCACGAGGAGTACGTGCGCACGGGCAACAACCGGCGGGCGGTGGCTCTCGGCCTGGAGCGCAGCGGGCGCCTGATCACCGGGGCGGCGGCGATCATGGTCGCGGTCTTCCTGGCCTTCGGCCTGGCCGAGGTGGTGCTGATCAAATCGATCGGCCTCGGCCTGGCCATCGCGGTCGTCCTCGACGCCACGATCGTGCGGGCGCTCGTCGTGCCCGCCGTCATGCGCCTCCTGGGCGACTACAACTGGTGGGCTCCCCATCCCCTGCGGTGGCTGCACCGCCGCGCCGGGCTGGGCGAGTTCGGCGAGGTGCGCGAGGCTGCCTGATCGGTGGTCGATCCGTCTCTGACCGGGACATCCGCCGGCGTTCGTTCGGACCCCAAAAACGCATCGCAGACGTTCGTCCGCCGGCGGATACTCCGAACGCGCCCGCTGAGCTGACGTGCCCCATCCCAACGAGACCCGGGCCCGCTGGGATCGCGTCCAGCCCAGCATCGTGGGGCAGGTCGCCGAGTTCCTGGTCTGGACTGCGCTCGAGTGGCAGTCGGCGGGTGGCCTGCACGTCTTCCTGCCTCTGCGCGATCGCGGCCTGGACGGGCTGGTGCACCGGATGGCGGACGGCGCCTTCCTGGCCGTCCAGGTCAAGAGCCGCTCGGAGCTGGTCCGGGGCGCCCTCGACCTCGTCATCCTCGAGGACACCTTGGGCGAGGACGACGCCCTGCTGATCGGCGTGCACGTGGATGGTGGCCACCTCGGGCCGTGGGCTCTGGTGGTCGACGAGCCGAGCTTCCGGCGGCTCAGCCATCGCACGGTGTCAGGGGGCCGGACGTTCTGCGTCGCGCAGGTGCCGCTGCCCGCCCCGCCCGGCAGTCCCTGGGCGGCGCACATAGTGCCGTCCGAAAGGCTGGCCGAAATGGTTGGCGGCGTGGCCCCGCCGCGGGTCGAACCCGGCCTGCAACCGGGCCGGCCGGCGCAGCCGCTCCAGTCGCCGCCGGCCGAGGCGCTGATCGCCGAGAAGGGCACGGTCGGGCTGCTGGGCGAGACCGAGGTGGCGCGGCGGCTGGCGCTATCAGAGCCCCTGCTGCTGTTCCGGCCCTTTCCAGACGACGAGACGGTCGAGCTCGCGGTGCGGCACGCTGCGACCCGGCGGTCGCTGGGCCTGCAGGTGAAGACCGTGGGCCTGGACGCCGACCACCCCTACACGTCGGTGGGCGTCTACCGGCCGAGCTTCCGGCCGGGGCCGTCCACGTGGCTGGTGGCCCTGGCCTGGCGCCGCGAGGAGGAGCGTTTCGAACCTCGGTGCCTGCTGGTGCCGAGCGTGGACGTGGCCCGCTTGGCCCATGTCCGCGCCGACCACCTGCAGTTCGAGTTCCCAGTCGGCAGACCCGACCAGAGCCGGTTCGGGCAGTACCTGATCCCACTGGAAGAGCTGGCCGGCCGGGTGACTGCCCTCCTCGCCGAGGGCCGGTAGGCGCGTGCGCATCGGGCAGTTGGCGCCATAATGGCGCCATGCCCAGTGTGCAGATCAAGAACGTGCCCGAGGAGACGCATGCGGTGCTGCGACGTCGAGCCGCCGCAGCCCACCAGTCGCTTCAGGAGTACCTACTTCGCCAGTTGATCGAGGACGCCAGCAGGCCGACGGTCGACGAGGTGCTGACCCGAGCCGGTGGCCGGCCTGGTGGCTCGGTGTCCTTCCGCGAAGCAATTGCTGCGCTGCGGGTGGACCGTGATCGTCGTTGATGCGAGCGTCCTCGCACCCGCTCTCGCTGATGATGGCCAAGACGGCGACGAGTCCCGGACCCGTTTGCGGGCCCAGGTCTTGGTCGCGCCGGAACTGATCGACCTGGACGTGGTGTCAGTGTTTCGCCGGCTGTTGTTTGGCGGGCAGCTTCCAGCCCGACGGGCCAGGCTCGCGTTAGCCGATCTCACCCATCTGCCCCTGCGACGAACGCCGCACCGTCCGTTGCTGTCGCGTTGCTGGGAGCTGCGGGCGAACTTGAGCATCTACGACGCCGCCTACATTGCCTTGGCCGAGACCTTGGACATCGTGTTGGTAACCGCTGATGCCCGCCTGTCCCGAGCCCCCGGCCTCCGCTGCCAGGTGGAGCTCCTCGGCGACGGGCGTTGAGCAGGCCCGACATCATCCTCAGGGCTATGGCGTGGAACGAACATGCATCACGAAGTTGCCTTCGACGTTCGGCACCGCTCTCGAGGCAGTCTGGTCGGGCATCGCCTGGCGCCTCAGCCCCATCACGGGCGGCTGGGGTCGCCCTTCTCGGCGTTGAGCCGCACCGCCTCACGGACAATCTCCGCAAGGACGGCCTCGTCGATGTCGGACACCCGGCGCAGCTTGATGTGCGCAATCTTCGAGCCGCCGGTCTCCAGGATACCGCGGCCGCCGTCCACCTCGACGCCGCGCCAGAAGCCGAAGTTCACATGGCGCGGGAAGGCCTTGATGTACGCGAAGGGCCCGTCCGACTCGAAGACCGGCTGGGCCCACTTGAACGCCTCCCGCGCTTCGGGCGCGGCGGATCGCACGAGGCGGCGCACCGCCTCGGCGATCTCGCGCTGGCCGTCGGGCAGGGCAGCGACGTAAGCGTCGGCGGTCCGCTCAGCTGCCATACCGCTTGTGCTGGTTGAGGCTGAACCAGTTCCCGGAATCGTCGCGAAACAGGGCTTCGATGCCATAGGGCCGCTCGGCCGGCTCCTGCAGGAAGGTAACGCCCTTGCCCTTCAGCTCCTCGTAGGCGGTGCGGATGTCGGCCGTCTCGAGGACGCCGGCGCCCATCACGCCCTTGGCGACCAGCCGGAGGAGGGCCTGGGCGTCCTCCTCGCTGAACATCGGCGGCTGAGGGCGGGCGAGGAGGAGGTTGAGGTCGGGCTGGTCCTTCGGGCCGACCGTGAGCCAGCGGAACCCGTCCATGGTCGCGTCGCTGCGCACCTCGAAGCCGAGCTTCTCCGTGTAGAACGCCTTGGCGCGGTCCTGGTCTTCGACGAACACGTTCACGTGCGAGAGCTTCTTGATCATGGCCCCGACGCTACCGCGCGCCCGTCGGCGGTGCCTCTTCCGGATTGCTGACTTCTGGCGAGACCCGGCCGCGTCCACATGAGGACGAAGCAGCCCGGGATGGGCGGAGCGCTGGCAGAGGCACTCCGGTACTCGGTCGGTGACATGCCCACGAGGTCGCGGAAGCGCGAGCTGAAGGAGCCGACACTCTCGAACCCGACCAGGAAGCAGATCTCGGTGATGGTCAGGTTGGCCGCTCGCAGCAGGTCCTTGGCGCGCTCGATCCGGCGCCGAGTCAGATACGTCCTCGGAGTCTCGCCGTAGGCCTTGGTGAACGCCCGCGCGAAGTGGAACTTGGACAGGTGCGCCGCCTGTGCCATCGAGTCGAGGGTGAGGGGCTGGGCGAAGTCGCGGTCGGTGAGGTCGCGCGCCCGCCGCAGCCCGATCAGGACCTCTGGATGGCTCAAGGCCAGACGCTCTCCAGCTCGGTGACCTTCTCTGACGGCTTGAGATAACCGAGAGTCTGCCTCGGTCGGTTGTTGAGGCTCGCTGCGACGCGCGCCAGATCGTCCGCATCGTTGTCGGAGAGGTCCGTGCCCTTCGGCATGTACTGACGCAGCAGTCCGTGCGCGGTCCGTTGGCGCCGCTGAGCACGGCCGCTTCGTAGGCAGCGGTGGAGTTCCCGGCGAAGTCCCCCACGCCCCTGGACGAAGATGGAGTGGTAGATCGTCTCGTGGCTCACCCACATGGTTCGATCATCGGGATTCTCGAGGCGCAACCGCCGGGAGATCGCCTGCGGCGACCACCACTGTTCCAACCACGTCTCGACGAAGTCAGCAGGGGCATCAACTCTGCGCCCTGAGGCAGCGACTGCTTGACATGCTGGAGGTCGGGGTTCGAAACCCTCGCCGCCCACCAAGATCCTGTCTCAGGGCATACCGGACCGCTAGCTGAGGTAGCACAGGGTGACTGAGGCCGTCAAGGGTCGCTGCGGCGGCGATCTTGGCGGCCTCCCGCCTGTCTGAGGGCCAGCGTCGAAGCTGGCTTCACGGTGACGCCGTAGCGGTGCTGGTAGGCCTCCCCGGTCTCTGCCTCCCAGCACGCCCGGCTTCAGGATGGTCAGCGTCCCGGCCGCTCGCAGACTCTCAGACCCCATGAAACACGAGCTCGCTGTGTTCAGTCGGGCGGCAGTGGCATTTGCACGCATGAGTCGTCATCGCGTCTCCTCCCAACCCGATCGGCGGCTCGCTGAGCGCGACACCGGCAGGAAACGCTTGGCCTCGGCCTTGGTGATGATGCCGGCCTGCACGAGCGCCACCAGGTCGGCCGCTGTCCGCGGGCGGATGGGTGATCTCCCACCTGCGCCGCCTGGCGCTGCGTCACGTCTCGGGGGGAGAACCAGTGCGGGCGCCGGCCGACCGCTGCTGGCGTATTCGACGCCGGCCCGGGTCGCCGGCGTGGAGTTGGGGGCCGTCCACCACATGTCGAGCAGCAGGGCGGTGGCCAGTCCCGCAACCAATTGTTCCAGAGCTTGGACATCCGGCAACGAGCCCTCCCGGCCGGCCCCGAGCTCATCGAGACTGAGGCGGGGGTTTACTGCCAGGGCGCGCAGTGCCAGCTCGAACTCGTTCCGCGATTGGTATGCCGTGTTGACGGTAGGCAACGACTCGGACAGAGCCTCGTGGAGCGAATCCCAAAGACCCTTCTCTTGCAGGTCCGGGCGCGGCTCTCGGCCGAGTAGGGCGAGTGCCGCTGAGCTCAGCCGGACCCGGCCCGCGAGAGGATCTCCGTCGCCGAGCTGGGCGATCCGCGCAGTCAGATGAGGCCGTTGCTGGTGCCTTGTCTGATCGGCCAGGAGTCCGAGCACGAGACCGATCAGGCGCCGCCTCTGGGTGCTCGGCAACTCCTCCTCGCGTGGCTGCGCCGCGACGACGGGGGGATCAGTCCTACTGACGGCGAAGAGGGGGGGTGTCCTGCTGACGACGACGGCGGCCACGACCCCGAGCAGCGGGAAGACGATGCTGGCGAGGAGCACGGCTCGTTGCAGCCAGTCCGCCGGCGGAGGGTTCGTCGAGGCAAGGATGCCCGTTGCTGGCTGGCGCTGGCTTGGAGCTGCGGACGTGGGCGCCTGCGAGGGCCGGGACCGCTCTGTGTCGGCCTCGTTGCGTGAGGCGATCAGGAGATCGCGAGCGTTGGAGAGCGGCGGCGTGCTTGCGAGGGGTCCGGTAGTGGGCACCGCCGCGGTGGCTGCCGCTGTGGCCGGCCCCAATTGGATGGACGGAGCCGGTCGAGCTGAGAAGAATTGGGCACGGACGCTGGATCGAGGTGGAGCCACCCGGAGTCGCCTGGTGGCAACGGAGCTGACATGCACCCGCCGCGTCCGGATCGGCGTGCTGCGTACCGGCCTCGTCTGGACTGTGCGGGGAACCGGTGCGTGGATTCGCCGCCGGGGCGACCGGGCTCGGCTGGTGGAGGTTCGCTGGGGTGCAGCCACGGCGGGGTGTGCCGCGATGTGAGCGGCCGCGGGCAATGCGTGACGGGGTTGGGCGGCCGCGGTCGCGGCCAAGGCGTGGTGCCGCGCGATGTGAGCGGCCGCCGGCAGGGCGCGACTGGGTTGGGCCGGTGCGTTCGCGGCCAAGGCGTGGTGCCGCGCGATGTGAGCGGCCGCCGGCAGTGCGTGAGTGGGTTGGGCAGGTGCGTTCGCGGCCAACGCGCCGTGCGCACCCAGCATCAGCCAGGCCACCATGGCCAATCCGGCGGCCAGGAGGCAGCGAGTCACCTGCAGCTCGCGCATGCGCGGAACCGCGGCATTGATAGCCGTCATGTCGACGTAGTTCTCCTTTGATCGAGGCTTCTGAGGCCGGGTTCAGCCCGGCGCGGAACACTTGCTGACCCGGGGGGTCAGCCAGGCCGCTCGATCAGGGAGACGACCACCGCGGGCTGCCAGAACCGCGGTGGAAACAGCCGGCGCCGCATCCCGGTGGTCAGCTGCAGGCCGTTGAAGAGGGCGGCGAAGAATCCCAGCAGGGACGACGCGTTCCCGCTGCTGGCGGCGAGGCTGCCCGGGACGGGGGACGCCGGAGGGTTACCAGGGCTCGGGAGACCGTTCGGCAGTCGAGGAGGACCAGGCAAAGTCAGCCCGAGGCGCGACCCACTGACCAGGTGCCAGAGGCGCATGGCCGCGCTGCGGATTGCTTGGCAGCCCGCGCCCAAAGTCGCCAGCCCGACGGCCACGCTTGTCGGCGCCTGGTGCAACGCGTTGACGACCCCCGCGGCGTGGCTGGCGGTACCGAATGGGCTTGAGTTCCCGACCGCCGGCAGGGTGGCGAGCGGGACCAGCACGGCGCCCGCCCGGCTACTTCCCGGGCTGAGCAGACTGCCGATCGACGCATTGCCCGGGGCAAGTACGGCGCCAACGGGCCCGGTAATTGGAGCCACCACGGCGCCCACCGGGCCGGTGACAGGGGCCAGCACGGCGCCCCCCGGGCCAGTGACGGGGGCTAGCACGCCGCCCCCCGGGCCAGTGACGGGGGCTAGCACGCCGACAACTGGCCCTGTGACGGGGCTCAGCACGGTGCCTACCGGGCCGGTGACGGGGGTCAGGACGCTACCCATCGGTCCGAGCAGCGTGGTCACCGGCTGGATGGTAGAGGCCGCCGGCGGCGCCACGCCGCCGAGGATGCCACCCACGGGCTGGATCACTGACCCCACCGGCTGGACCGCTGTGGCCGCCGGCTGGGTGAGTGGGGCCACCCGCTGGACCACCGTCCCCACCGGCTGGACCATCGTGGCCCCCGGCGGCACTCCCAACACTGTGGCCGGGCGTGGCGTCTGTGCAGCCGTAGGAGGCGTTGCCTTGGTGGCGAGCACCACGGGTGCCGGCGCGGGCAGCTTAGTCGTCGACACCTTGGAGACGGCGAGTGCCGCTGGGGGCGCCGGCGTCGTCTTCCCCGTTCCGCTTCCTGCCGCTGGGCTCGACAGCGGGCCGGCTATTCCAGCGGTCGCCGAGGCCGGCGCCTGCACTCCAACGGACCTCAGCAGTGATGGGGTGCGGTGACCCATTGCGGCGAGCAGCGGAGCAGAGCCCGCCGGCTGTGTGCGGAGCGGGCTTGGAGCCGACGCCTGGGCCTGGGTTGGCACGCCGGCCGCCATGACCGAATTGCCGCTGGCAGCCGCCGAGGCGACAACCATCAGGCAGGCAACCGCCGCTGCGCCGGCCACCAACACCGTGTAGCGCAGAGCCCGCTTCGCTATGACGGCCCCCATCTCTGAGCCACGCATTCTGCGCATCCGAGCCGCTCATGTCAATAGGACTATCAGTCAATGCCCTTCGTTGACAAAGATTTATGTAAGGTGACCTATGCCTGAAAGGACACATGACCTACTGCGCATGGGTCATCTGTCCCCAGTAGCGCCCGGCTGCCGCCAGCCCGCTCAACCGTTCCCCGGCCTGAGCCTCGTCATAGCCTCTGGACTACGTGGACGGGCTGCACAAGCGCCCGCACAATGCAGGCCCTCGGTGCCATGGTCCGCCGCTCGTCGGCAAGGAAGCCGAGGGCCCAAAGCGCCGATGCGAGACGGTAGTGTCGTGCAATCTACAGACCACGATTACGTTGGCGTCAACGCTTTAGCGATGCGTACAGCGCCCGCTCGAAATTCGCATACATCTCCACGGACTTGGGCGTGACAAACGGCAGGAACTGGCTGTAGATCGCGCCGGTGACGCCACTCGCGGGGTCGACCCAGAAATGCGTGTTGCAGATGCCCGCCCAGGCGCCGCTGCCGGCGGCCCGCATGCCCTGGTCCCGCTCGGTGTTGAGCAGCAGGCCGTAGCCCCACTTCCGGCCGGGACCGGCGTCGAAGTCGCAGGTTGAGGCCGGGTCAGCGGTCTTGATCGCGGCCGGAAAGCTAAGGGCTCCGATCTGGTTGGAGAAGGCGGAGTCGAGAGTCGACCGCTCCAGGATCTTGACCCCGTCCAGCGTTCCCCCGCCGAGCAGGGCGCGCTGGAACTTCAGGTAGTCGCGGGGGGTCGAGTACAGCCCATGGCCGCCGGCCCACCAGTCCGGCTTCTGGTTCCAGTCGAGCTCGATGGCCGTCCAGGACCCGTCCTCCGCCTGGACGTGGACCGGCACCGAGTTGGCGCGCTGCTCGGGGCTCATGAGGAAGGTGGTGTTCGTCATCCCCAGCGGGCCCGTAATGTGCTCGCGGAAGTAGTCGGGCAGTGACTGCCCGCTGGTGGCCTCGACCACCTTGCCCAGCCAGTCGGTGTTGATGCCGTACTCGAACCTGGTCCCGGGGTCAGCCACGAGCGGGGCGGTGAAGACGCTCTGGACGCCGGCGAGCGCGTTGCCAGCGCCGGTCGCCTTCTCCCAGCGCACGATGTCGGCGTTCCAGAACCAATACGACAGCCCCGATGTGTGCGTCATCAGGTGCTTGACCGTGGCCTTGGTCGCCGCTGGCCGCAGCCGGGGCGTGTCGCCATCGAAGCCGTCCAGGACCTCGACCTGGGCGAAGTCCGGAAGATGCTTCTCCACCGGATCGTCCGGGTTCAGGTGGCCGCGCTCGACCTGCTGCAGCGCGGCCACCGTAGTGACCATCTTCGTCATCGAGGCGATCCGAAACATGCTGTCGGCGCTGACCGCACCGCTCTCGCCCGCGGCCCGGGGCCCGGCCGCGCCCTCGTAGATCACGTCGCGGTCGTTCGCCGCCATCGCGACCACGGTGGGCACGTCTCCCGCCGATACGGCGTCCTGGAGCACCTTGTCGATGGTCGAGCTCATGCCCACCCCTCCTCATCCGCCGGATTGATTCGCGCGCGCTGGGGCGCGTCGCTGGACGAATGATGACAGCCGGTGACCTCGGCCGGTGTCTTGGCGCGAGCGTCGCGCGCCCTGAATTTGACAAGCACTCCGGCCCCGGCCATCATGTCCGGTGAATCTTGCAACGATGCTGTAGGAACGGCGCCTACAGAGAGGAGAAGGGGCATGGCCACGATCGCAGCCACCGGAGCGGCTCCCGCGCCAACGGAACGCGAGGACAAGGGTCTCAAGTCCGGCGCCCTGGGCCTCGCCAGCAGCATCATCATCGCGGTCTCTTCGACCGCGCCGGCCTACAGCCTGGCGGCGGCGCTGGGCGTCGTGGTCGTAGTCGTGAACTTCCAGTCGCCGGCCGTGATCGTGCTGGCTTTCATCCCGATGTTCCTGGTCGCGGTGGCCTTCCGCGAGCTGAACCGGTCGGAGCCCGACTGCGGCACCACCTTCACGTGGGCGACTCGGGCCTTCGGCCACAAGGTCGGCTGGATGGGCGGCTGGGGCATCATCGCCGCCGACGTCATCGTGATGGCCAACCTGGCCGCGATCGCCGGCTCCTACCTCTTCAGCTTCTTCGGGCTGAGCTCGTTGGCCTCGAGCACCTTTTGGGTGACGCTCGCCGGGGTGGCCTTCATCATCCTCATGACCTGGGTCGCATACAGGGGCATCGAGGTGTCCGCCCGCGTCCAGATGGCGCTGCTCGCCGTCGAGCTGACGATGCTGGCGATCTTCGCCATCGCGGCCCTGGTCCAGGTCTACTCCGGCCACGGCGCGGTGGACGCGAACGGCCACGCCCTGTCGATCAGCCCCAGTTGGTCCTGGTTCAACCCCTTCCAGGTCGGCGACTTCGGGGCTCTGATCGCCGGCCTGCTGGTCGCGACTTTCATCTATTGGGGCTGGGACAGCGCCATGAGCGTCAACGAGGAAACTGAGGACGCCACCCGCACGCCCGGCCTGGCCGTGGTGATCGCCACGCTCATCCTGCTGCTGACCTTCGCCGTGGTGGCGGTTGCCGCCCAGGCCTTCGCGGGGGTCGGCAACAAGGATATCGGGCTGGCCAACCCGGCCAACACGGCCGACGTGATCTCGGGCCTGGGCACGGCCGTGTTCGGCGGTTCGGCGCTCGGCGGCGTGATGGCGAAGCTGCTGGTGCTCATGGTGGTGTCCTCCACCGCGGCCTCATGCCAGACCACGATCATGCCCACGGCGCGGGCGTCGCTCTCCATGGCCGCCTTCAAGGCCATCCCCGACCGCTTCGCGCGCATCCATCCGCGCTACCTGACGCCGACCTGGTCGACGGTCGGGATGGGCATCGTCTCGATCGTCTTCTATGTCGTCCTCACCATCATCAGCAAGAACATCCTCACCGACACCATCGCCAGCCTCGGGCTGATGATCGCCTTCTACTACGGCCTGACCGGTTTCGCCGCCACGTGGTACTACCGCGGCGTGCTCACGCGCAGCGCGAGCGACATGCTGAACAAGGGCGTCATGCCGCTCCTCGGCGGCCTCTTCCTGGCCGGCATGTTCATCTACGGGCTCAAGTACTACGCCGACCCGGGCAACACGACCACCCACACGCCCGCGATCTTCGGCCACAGCATCGGCGGAGTGGCGGTGATCGGCGTCGGCACTCTCCTGCTCGGTGTCGTCCTGATGTTCATCTACCAGGCCATCCGTCCGGACTTCTTCCGGGGCGAGACGCTGACGAAGGCCACCGTCCTGGAGGTCATCGGCGCCTCGCGGCCGGACGCGGCCCTCAGGGTGCCCGACGCGTCCTCGCAGGAGGCCCTGATCGTGCCCCCCGACCCCGAGGTCTCCGGCCTTTCGGAGGAGGAGATCGCGCAGGTCGCGCACAGGGCGAGCCCGGGCGAGCCGCCGGATCCCAAGCCTGAGTGACGCCCGAGTCCGGCCGCTACGGACCCCAGTACGGCCCTGACGTCACCTACCTCGGGACAGACCGCTGCAGCCTGGCGGACCCGGACAGCTTTGCCGGCGCCGACGTGGTCATCGTCGGCGCCCC
>JALYZG010000085.1 GCA_030948965.1 Candidatus Dormiibacterota bacterium
ATCGCCATGGCCCGATCAGCGCGGCTGGACCACATTCGCTGGTGTGGGCGCTCGGCGAAGTGCCGCAGGACGTACTCGATGATCTGAAACCGACCGGCGCCGCAAGTGTGGCTGTCCGCGAACTTGACCCGATGGCCCAGCTGATCTTGGTCCACAGGCTGGCGGTAGCCCGCGCCGAGGCGGTCGGGCGGGACCCTGACCGGCCGCTCCATCTAAACCGCTCAGTGATCCTCGACTGAGAACGCTGGGACCGAGACCGTGGCTGGGCGGATCCTGACTGTCACTCTTAACGCGGCGCTTGATCTGACCTATGAAGTCGACCAAGTCGATTGGCACGGCGCCAACCGCGTCCGCGCCGTGCACGCCCTGGCTGGCGGCAAGGGGGTCAACGTGGCCAGGGTCCTACAAGCCCTCGGCTGGGAGGTGGCGGTCGCCGGGCTGGCTGGAGGGCCAACCGGAGCGGCAATCCGCCAGGGGCTGGCGGAATCCGGGCTCCTCGATCTTTTGGTCGAGATCGCAGGCGAGTCGCGCCGAACGCTGGTCGTGGCCGACGCCGGGCGCAGTCAAGCCGCTCTGTTCAACGAGCCGGGGCCACAGGTCTCGGACGAGGAGTGGGCGGCGTTCCTCCGCTGCTTCCGCTCAGCGATCACGGAGAGCCCGGCCGTTGTGCTGGCCGGCAGCTTGCCACCCGGTGTGCCGACCGACGCCTACGCGGTTCTAACGAGGGCCGCGACCGAGATGGGAGTGGCAACGGTGCTAGACGCCGACGGGGCCGCCCTGCGCCACGGGTTGGGGGCCCGTCCCGCACTTGTCAAGCCAAACGAGTCGGAACTCGCCTCCCTGCTCGGCCGGTCGCCGGCTGGACCCACGGAGCTGCTGGCGGCGGCGGCAGAGCTACAGGCGGCGGGTGCGCAGGCGGTGGTCGTCTCGCTGGGCGCCGCCGGTTTGATTGCCCGTACGCTCGCCGGCTGTTGGCGGGCAACGCCTCCCGAGCAGGTCGGAGGCAACCCGACCGGAGCCGGCGATGCCGCGGTGGCCCAGCTTACGGCTGGGCTGATTACCAGCACCCCCTGGCCCGAGCTGCTGGCCGACGCCGCTGCCATCTCGGCGGCGGCGGTCCTTACTGCAAGTGCCGGCTCCTATGATCCCCGAGCGTACCGCCGCATTCGTGCCGTGACCCAGGTCGAGGAGTTACGCTGCTGACCTTGGCCGACGGCCTGCGGCGCTCGAGCATAGCCGCCGCGTGGTTAGGCGGCAATCGCGAGCTACCACATATCGAGGGCCGGGTCGGAGCACTGCCCGCTTGTCGCCCGCATCTGCACCACATGCTTCGATTTTCGCCCTCCGCCGGATCCGCGCAACACATCCCGATAATCAGGGCCACGTGACCAGCTTGGTCGGCCTGGACTGACTCGAAAAGACGATCGCGAGCGTGCCCAACCATCTCCACGGCGCAGAAGTCGTCGTTGCTCTCGACGTCGGCGGCACCGAAATTAAAGGCGCGATCACGGGCGCCAAAGGCAGACTCGTGGCCAAGGACCGACGGTCGACGCAGCGTGATCGAGGCTCGGCGGCAGTGGTGGAAACCATTAGCGTCTTCGCCCAAGACCTCTGCCGTCGAGCCGGTTCCGAGCACGGCCGCGTTGTGGTGGCCGCCGGAATCGTAGTGCCCGGCCAGGTTGACGAGCGGCACGGTGTGGCGAGATGGTCCTCCAACCTGGGCTGGCGTGACGTCCCCTTCCAAAGGTTGCTGGAGGAACGGCTCGGGCTGCCCGTCGTGATCGGTCACGACGTCCGCGCCGGTGCCCTCGCCGAAGGCGTGTTGGGAGCGGCCGACGGCTATCGCGATTACCTTTTCATGACGATTGGGACAGGAATCGGGGGGGCGCTAGTCTTGGACGGCCGCCCCTACACAGGGGCGCACGCCAGCGCTGCAGAAATCGGCCACGTTGTGGTCGAACCCGGCGGCCTTCGATGCACGTGCGGCGGCCGTGGTTGCCTAGAGACTGTGGCCTCGGCCTCTGCCATCGCCTCCCGCTACGCGGTCGCGCGCGGCGAGAACGCCTCTGAAATCGATGCGGCAGTAATTGTGGAGCACGTTCGGGCCGGCGACCCTAGAGCGAGAGGTGTCTGGTTGCCGGCCGTCGAGGCCCTGGGCGCTGCCCTTGCCACGACCGTCACCCTTCTTGATCCTGCACTGGTGGTAATCGGAGGCGGACTCGCGGCGGCGGGCGACACGTTGCTCGGACCACTGAGTAAAGCGTTGGACGCTCGCCTTAGCTTCCAGCGGATGCCGCGGCTACGTCAGGCGAAACTGGGCGCAGAGGCTGGCTGCCTGGGGGCGGCGCTGCTCGCCTGGCAAGCCGCACCCCGGCGGATGAGCTCATGACCGTTCTGGCGGGCCTACGTGTAGTTACCCCAGGCGCAGTGCTCGAGCCCGGCTGGGTTCATGTGGACGGAGCCAAGATTGCCGCGGTTGGCACTGGGCTGCCGCCGACGCCGCCGGTGCCGTTGGAGGACTTCCAGCGTCGGGGGCATTGGTTGGTTCCGGGTTTCATCGACCTCCACGTCCACGGCGGTGGCGGGGCCTCATTCACAAGTGGGGATGTAAACGAGGTGCGGCGGGCGATGGCGTTCCATCTGGCCCACGGGACCACGCGAACGTTGGCCAGCCTGATCAGCGCACCGCTCGGCGAGATGGCGACCGCGGCGGCGGCGGTGGCCGCCGTGGTCCGCGGCGGTCCAGGTCTCACCGGGCACTTGGTTGGCTGCCACTTGGAGGGTCCATTCCTGAGCCCTCGTCGCTCCGGTGCTCACGAGCCGGACCACCTGCGCGAGCCGGAGGTGAGTTCGTTCCTGGACCTTCTGCGCGCCGGCGACGGCACGGTCCGGATGGTCACGATGGCGCCAGAGTTGCCCAACGCCCGGGAGCTCACGCGCGTCGCCTTGGAAGCTGGCTTGGTGGTGGCTGTCGGCCACACCGACGCCACCTATCAACAAGCGTTGGCGGCGTTCGCCGACGGGGCTTCAATCGCCACTCATCTCTTCAACGGCATGCGGAATGTTCATCACCGCGACCCAGGGGCGGCGGTCGCCGCCCTGAACAGCCCGAATGTCGTCTGCGAGCTCATCAACGACGGCATTCACCTCCATGAGGCAATCATTCAGCTCGTCTTCAACACGATCGGAGCGGGCCGGGTCGCCCTTATCACCGACGCCATAGCGGCGGCCGGCCTCGGAGACGGAACCTACCGGCTCGGGCACCGGGAGGTCCGCGTCCAAGGCGACCGAGTGCAGTTGAAGGACGGCCCCTCGCTGGCGGGGAGCGCGCTGACCATGGACAGCGCGCTCCGGCGCGCCGTTCTGGACGTGGGCCTAGACATCAAGGAGGCCGTGACTGCCGTCTCCACGACGCCGGCGCGAGTGCTCCGTGTCGAGGATCGCGCCGGTTCCATCGAGCCGGGCAAGGACGCCGATCTGGTCATCCTCGACGAAGCCATGGAAGTGGTCGAAGTCATGGCGGCTGGCCGCTGGGTGCGAATTGAGACGTGATCTTCAGGCGCAAAGCGAACGCAGCTTCGACCCGACCCTAGCGCGTGTAACCCGTACCTTCGCCCTTGGCGTGACCTGCTCAGGGGTAGCTCTATCCGTGGTCGGCTCGGTTGCAGAAGCGGCGACGCGGGCAGCATACGAGCGTTGTCCACCGGCCGCGGTTGGCGAGCCCGGCTGATGCTGTTCACCCTAGCGTTCGACCACCGCAATTCGCTTCGGACCCAGTTCTTCGGCATCACCGGTGAGCCGACGCCTGCCGATCACGCCCGCTGCCGGGAGGCCAAGGAAGTCATCTACGCGGGCCTGCTGGCAGCGCTGGTAGGGGGGTTGCCGGAGGGCAGGCCGGCGATCCTGGTCGATGATGAGTACGGGACCGAGATCGCGATCCGGGCCCGCGAGGCAGGCCTGGTCGTTGCACTGCCGCTGGAAAAGAGCGGGCGCCGAGAGCTGGGCTTTGAACATGACCCCTTCCACTCAGCTCTCGAACGGCTCGGCGCCGACTACGCGAAGATCCTGGTGCGCTACAACCCGCGAGGCGATGCCGCCATGAACCGTCGGCAGCGCGAGCGAATCCTCCAAGTCCAGCGCTGGCTGCTCGAGCACAAACCAGAGCTCATGCTCGAGTTGCTAGTTCCGGCAGAAGACGCTCAGCTAAGGAGCGTCGGCATGGATCCTGGTCGTTACGACACCGAGCTGCGAGCGGGCCTGACTGTCGAAGCGGTGCGGGAGCTGACGGCCGGCGGCGTGGCGCCGAAGCTGTGGAAGCTCGAGGGAATGGGGTCACGCGAGGAGTACGCTGCGGTAGCTGAAGCCGTGCTTGCGGCCGGCAGTACCAACGCTGGCTGCCTAGTGCTCGGGCGTGGTGCGGACCCCACAGCGGTGAACCGCTGGTTACGGCTGGCCGCCCCGGTGCGCGGCTTCGTTGGCTTTGCGGTCGGCCGCACGATTTGGTGGGAGCCCCTTCAGGCCTACTTCCAGGGCCAACTAGGAACAGCGGCGGCCGCGGCAGCCATCGCCACCAACTACCGGCGGTGCATAGACGTTTACCTTGCCGCCCGCGAGCAAGCGAGCTAATTCGACCGCTGGGTGCGATCGGCGAGACTATCCGCGTGCTTCGGGATCGAGGTCGTCACGCTCGGCGAGCCGGCGGATCCGGCGATCGCGGTCGCTCTGGGGCGAGCGGGCGAGGAGGCCGGCTGGCGGCAGAAGGCGAAGGTCGAGCTACCGCTTCACGTCCGCTGAAGCGGCCCTCCGATCAGGTACGATCTTGACGACCGGGGAGACCGGGCGCGTGTCTACGAGCAGGTTCTCCGCGAAGGCACTGAAGACGACGTTCGGTACTACGTCGAAGCTGACCAGCTGTTTGACCTCTGGGTCGAGCTCGTCCTCCCGCCCGCGGTCAGGCATGCGTGGGCCGCCTGGTTTCGGCGGCATCGCCGTATCGCGTAGGTGCTGAGCCCGCTTCAGGAGCAGGTCGAAGCGATCGTCGCCGGGCTCGTGGTAGGCGGATGGGTTCGCCCTCGCGGGCGGAGCAGCGCTGATCGCCTGCGGTGACAGCGAACGCCGGAAACGCGACCTCGACTTCATCGGGCTCACTGGCGACACCGTCGACCGGCTCCTCCCCGCCGCCGACCGGCATTGCGCTGCCGGATCGCCGATCGCGCCGAGCTGCGGCGTGAGCGTGACCTCGACCTCGGTCCCAAACTCTGAGATAGCCATCGAGATCGCCAAAGTGGGCTGCCACGGCGTCGGTCGCGTGCCGATCCAGTGCGTTCCCTAGTAACAGCCGCAGATCCCGGCTCTCGGATTGCTGGCGGACCCCTTTCCCGCGGCCGGCCGAACGACCGCATCCAGGCGGCCCAGCGACCAGCGTACAGCGGCCCAAACAACACGACCGAGCGGCTGGTCTGGATACTTAAATAACGGCCACAAATCGCAGTTTGCGCCAGTTACGTCTGGTCTACGAGGACGGGTGCCGGGCCTATGGCCTTGTCGTGGCAGCCGTCAGGCAAGCAGGTGTGGAGGGACGTGCCCAACTTTCGCACCTGCGCGACACCCGACGCGCCGCGGATCCGCTACCCGTAAGGGTTTGAGGCCGCGGCCGACCGAAGGTCGGGTGAGGCTTCGCTAGGTCTTTACAACTGCTATTGGTAGCGAGGTGCGCGGATCGTAGCATGGCGGCGCAATGGCCCATCTCCACCTCTCCCCAGACACCGATTCGCTCTACCTTGACGTCACCGCGGGTGATCGTTCGTCGGTCACCATGACCTCGATCGCCGAGGGCGTTTACCTCCACGTCGACGAAGCTGGCGACCTGGTCGCCATCGAGGTCATGGATCTGGCCTCGCGTGGCGGTCTCAGGGTCGAAGATCTCGATGCCACCGAGGGGGCGCCGCGGCCGGCAATGTTCCGAGAGATCGAGGCGCGAGCGGCAGAAGGTGCGCGACGGCGGCACCCCGAACGCAGGGATCGGGAGCCGTAGCCTCTTACTTGGGCGCCAAGTCGAGATTTGGTTCCGGCGCGGTCGGGGCCGGCTGGTATGTCGGCGAAGTCGCAGCGCGATGCTCTTGGACGTAGGCCCGGCGCTGCCGGCGTCGTTCCTCTCGGCTGTCCGGCCGGTCCTGTACTCCGACCTGATGTTCGCTTAGGTAGAAACCAATGCCGGGGATGGTGCGGAGGTATGCGGGGCGACCGAGCTTGCGCCGGAGATTTGAAAGGTGGACGTCGATCGCCCGACTGTCGAGGCTGACTTTGGGATCATCGCCGTGGACCAGTTGCATCAGCGCCTCGCGGCTAAGGACCCGGTCCGGATGCGCGGCGAGGCCGACCAGGTACGTTCGCTCCAGTCCCGTCAAGTCCGCGGTCCGTCCGCTTTTCCGCACCCGTCCGCGTTCGAGGTCGATGTGGAGGTCGGCGACGACCAGCTGTCCTGTACGCGGCAGGCTTGGCGCCGGTTCCGACGTCGGCGTGCGACCGGTTGCCCGCTCCGCCTGCCGCAGTAGGCTCTCGAAGATGGTTCGAGCACTCTCGGCCTGAGCGCTGCGCAGCGATGCCAGGCTCCCGCCAAGCACTGGACCGAGCGTGCGCGCGGCTTCTGCTTGGGCTCCGAGGTAGCGCGCGGCGTCACGGGCGCGCTGAACGACGAGGCGGACGTGGTCGAGCCAGACCGCCTCATTCGCCACGCTTTCACGTGCTGGCAGCGCGAATCGGCGCACCGTCTGTCCGCCCTCGCTCAGGTCGGGAGCGACCGCCTGACGCCGGATTCGGCGCGACCCCTCGCCAGAGAGGAGTGGAATTTGCAGATCGAAGAGGTAGCGGTGGGCGGCGGCGAGTGTTCTCGGCCGCCTCGCTCGATGCTCATCGCCGCTTTCGGGCGCGATGGCCTCGAGTTCGTACTGAAGCTGCTCGGGCACGCGCAAGACGCCCTGCAGCCGTAGCAGCTCGACGCGCTCGAGCAGGCTGTCGGTGTGGGCCAGGAGCGACGTGCGGGCGTCTTTCTCAGCCACTGGTCGGGCTCCACCCCGGCGCCTCGACCGGGGGCGAGGGCACGGTAGAGGCGAACGAGCCCAGGGCGCTCTGGTAGTAGGCGAGGCGCTGGCTGCGGCGGTCGTCCCTGGGTGGCGCCCCCTCGGGCGTCGGCTGGGCCGTCGCCGCGAACGGTGCCAGAGTTGGCCCAACGCTTGGGCCAACGACGGCCGAGGGGCTGTCGATCTCGATTCGAGTCGTGGCTGCTTCAGCGCCTTCATCGGTGCGACCGGGATCGGCTTCGAGCGAGACGACAAAGTCCGCGGTCCGCCCTCTCCGGTTCTTTGCGATCTGGATCGCGAGCTTGTCCAAACCGTTCGCGCCTGGATTGTGATCAATCCGGTCCAGGAACAGGACCATGTCCGCGTGCCGCTCCAGACCCTCGTCGCGCTCGGTCAGGGACGGCATCCGATCGGCGCCCCCGCCTTCGAGAGGACAGGTCACGACAACCGGAAGTTGGAGCTCGCGAGCGAGCGCTTTCAATGCTGCCGAACTGCGCTCGCCATCCTCGCTGACGACGTCCGAACGGCGAGGCCGATCCAGCCTTGACGGCTGAATGCCGTCAACCAGAACCAGTCCCAGGTTCATCGTGCGCCGCAGCTTTCGTGACTCCGCCGCCAGTGCGACCGGGTCGAGCCAGGAGCGGTCGTCGATGGCGAGTGGCGCGTCCCTCAATGTGGCTGCGACCTGATCCAGCCGGCCGAGCTCGTCGGCCGTTACCTGGCCACGGCGATATTGCTCGTGGTCGACCCTGGCAGCAGCGCAGAGCAGCCGGTCGGCCACCGTCTGCCTCGAAGTCTGCAGACTGAAGAGGACGATGGCGACTCGCTGCTCCAGCGCCGCGTGGCGAGCTACCTGGAGAGCGAAGCTGGAGGTCTCGCTGGCACCGCGGCCGGCGATCACGACCAGCTCACCCGGGTCCCAGCCGCCGGTGAATCCGTCCAGCTCGGCGACGCCACTGGGCAGCCCGGCGAGCCCGTCCTGGGTGGCCTGGCGATCGCGGAGACGGGCCAGGGCATCGTCAAGCAGTGCCGGCATGGCCACCAACTGCGGCTCGGACGCAGCCGGCCTGATCGCTTCCAGCTGAGCCGAGACGCGGTCAATGAGCTCCGCCACCTCGAGGCCGGCCTCCTGGCTGAGCCGACACAGCTCCTTGCCCAGCTGGAGCAGCGACCGCCGGCCGGCGGCGGCTTTGACCAGGCGGGCGTAGTATGCGGCGTTGGCGGCGGTCGGTGTCGTGTCCATCAGCAGCGCCAGCTGAGAGCGACCGCCGACGCGCTCAAGCACGCCCCTAGCCTCCAGCTCGGCGGCGAGGGTGACGTTGTCGATCGGCTCGGCGCGAGAACTCAGGGCCAGCCCGGCGCGATACGTCTCGGCATGGGTGGAGCGGTAGAAGTCCTCTGGCTGAAGGATGAGAGCGATCTCGTCCAGCATCCGCGGCTGGAGTAGGAAGCTGCCCAGCACCGCCGCCTCGGCCTGGAGGTCGTGGGGCGGGACCAAGCTCCAGGGTGAATCGGTGTCTGGACTGGCCGCCACCTGCCCCTCCTGGCTCGCCGTCGGGGTGGCGTCGGGCGCCTGCGGGCTCAAGGCCAGCTCACCCCCAGCCGGAGCTGGCGCTCCAAGGCATTCCGGCTGTGGGCAGCGCGCTCTTGGGCCAGGGTCGTCAGCGGCTGCGCCTCCTCGTCGAGCTTGCGGCCCTGGTGGTCGCAGCCGAGGTAGGTCTCGGCCCAGGCCGGCGCCGCCCGGCGCAGCTGGTCGTGCCAGCGCACGCCCTCTTCGGCGCTGACCGCCGCCTCCACGATCTGCTCCTCCCAGTACCAGAAGAAGATCAGCTCGAAGCGCAGGCCGTCATGGCAGGGCCAGCAGGGCGGCAGCTTGACCATCCGGTAGCGCTGCTGGAGGCGATCCACCCACTCCGCCAGCTCCTCCATCTCGGCTTCGATCTGATCGGCGCCGAAGGCGCGCCAATCCCAGGGCGGCGGCTTTTTCGGCTCCTGCTTCTCCTTCTCCGCCATCAGCAGCTGACCTCCGCCGGCTCCCGGTCCACGGCCTCCGAAGGCGGGGCTGATTCTTCTCGGTGCGTCTTTGGGTCCCAGCCGACCAGGGCTCGGAAGGGGGCGGCGCTGGGCCCGTCCTTGACCCGGACCAGCTCCGGCCGGTAGGTGTGGTAGATGAGCAGCGCCCGGCCGGGCGGGATCGCGCGCAGCTCGCCGGCGCTGACGCGGGGTTCGCGGACCTCGCTGCTGGTCTCCGTGACCTGGCCCTTTTGGTCGCGGGAGCGGGAGCGGCGGCGGACCTCGCGCTCACCGAGCAGGCGGGCCAGGCGGTCGAGCCGCTCCGACTCGCCGAGACCGCCGAAGACGAGCTTGGCGCGGGCGCTGGAGACCACCGACTCCGCCGTCTCCTGACCGTAGCGGCCGCTCAGCTGCATCATCGACTGGACGGCGAAGGAGACCAGCACGCCCTGATCGGCGCCCTGGGTGACGATCGACTCCAAGGAGGGGAGGGGGGCGATGTTGGCCAGCTCGTCGAGCTGGAGCAGGAGTCGGCGGCCGCCCAGCTCGCCCGCCTGCCAGAGCTCGTAGGCGCGGTCCTTGATCGCCTCGATCAGCGCCGAGATCAAAGGCGCGACCAGCTTCTGGTGCCGGCTCGGCGAGACCACGTAGAGGGTGGAGGAGGTGCGCAGGAAGTGATCCAGATCGAAGTCGGAGGCGAGCGAATTCTCCAGCACCGAGGGCAGATCCAGCGCCTCCAGCGCCACCCGTGCCAGACTGAAGAAGATCGTCCGCGTCTTCTCCGTCACCCGGCGCATGCCGAGCAGGTCGTGGGCCCACTGC
>JALYZG010000139.1 GCA_030948965.1 Candidatus Dormiibacterota bacterium
CCCCAGCCGTGCCGCCCGTTGCGCCCCGCCCCCCGGCGGCAGAGCCGGAGGCGCCGGTGGCCCCGAGGGCCGAAGCCCAGGTGACAGGCCCGGTGAGCGAGGCGCCCGCGCCCGACGCCGACAAGCCGGCGGCCCAGAGCCCCCCGGAGGCTGACGATGCTTCTGCCTAAGCGCGTCAAGCACCGCAAGCAGCACAAAGGCCGGCGCACCGGCGTGGCCACGCGCGGAGCCACCATCGCGTTTGGCCAGTACGGGCTCCAGGCCGTGGAAGCGTGCTGGATGACCAACCGGCAGATCGAGGCCGCCAGGCGGGCGATGACCCGGCACGTGAAGCGCGGCGGTCAGATCTGGATCCGGATCTTCCCGGACAAGCCGGTCACGAAGAAGCCGGCCGAAACCCGTATGGGCTCCGGCAAGGGCAACCCCGAGGGCTGGGTGGCCGTCGTCAAACCGGGCCGGATGCTGTTCGAGATGGGTGGCGTCGACCACGACGTGGCCAAGGAGGCGATGCGGCTGGCGGCGGCCAAGCTGCCCATCAAGACCCGCTTCCTGAGCCTCGAGGAGCCGCAGGCGGCGCACGCCGTGGAGGCCCACGCGTGAAGGCGGCCGAGCTGATGGTGCTGGACGGCGAGGAGCTGACGGCGAAGCTGAAGGAGTCGCGGCGAGAGCTCTATGAGCTGCGCTTCAAGCTGGCGGTCGGCCAGCTGGAGAACAACCGCCAGATCCGACGCGTCCGCAAGGACATCGCGCGCATCCTCACGGTCGTCCACCAGCGCCGGTGGGACATGGCACTGGAGCCGGGTCCGTCGCCCGAGGTCGCCGACGCTCCGGAAGCCGCGGACGTCGACGCGACCGGCACCGAGGTGGTGGCCGCGACCGCGGCCGACACCGAGACCGTGGCGAGCGACGAGGTGGAGACCGCTCCCCCCGCGGCGGCTGCGGTGAAGGAGCCCTCCGAGGCCCCGGCCGGGCGCCGGCGCGGCCGCCGGGCAGACAGTGAGGAGGGCGAATGAGGGATACGGGCTCGGAGGTGCGCACCCGTGGCTTCCGCAAGGTGCGGACCGGCCGCGTGGTGTCGGACAAGATGGACAAAACGGTGATCGTGCAGGTTGCCGGCCTCAAGTCGCACCCGCTCTACAAGAAGGTGATGCGCCACCAGGTGCGCTTCAAGGCCCACGACGAGGTCAATCAATGCAAGGTCGGAGACCTGGTCCGGATCATGGAGACGCGCCCTCTGTCGAAGGACAAGCGCTGGCGCGTCCTCGAGGTCGTGGAGAAGGCGAGGTAGAAGGCGAGTAGATGGTCCAGCAGGAGACCCGACTGCGGGTGGCGGACAACAGCGGCGCTCGTGAGCTGCTGTGCATCCGCGTGCATGGCGGGCACTACCGCAAGTACGCCTCGGTGGGCGACGTGATCACCGCAGCAGTCAAGTCGGCGCAGCCCAACGGTCAGGTCAAGAAGGGCGAGGTGGTCAAGGCCGTCGTGGTCCGGGTGGCCAAGGAATACCGGCGCCCAGACGGGTCGAACATTCGCTTTGACGACAACGCGGCTGTACTCATCAACAACCAGAACAACCCGCGCGGCACCCGCATCTTCGGACCTGTGGCCCGCGAGCTGCGCGAACGCAACTTCATGAAGATCGTGTCCCTCGCGCCGGAGGTCCTTTAGATGCTGAAGAACAAGCCGATGGCGCCCACGCTGCGCCACCCCGACCTGGCCGCCGGCGACACCGTGATCGTCGTGGCCGGCCGGGACCGGGGCAAGCGAGGCGAGGTCCTGCGCACCCTGCCCGGCGAGGGCCGGATCGTGGTCCGCGGAGTCAACGTGCTGAAGCGCCACACGAAGGCGGGCCGGCGTGTGGCGGGCAACGTCGTGCAGCAGGGCGGCATCGTTGACTTCGAGGCGCCCCTCAACTACAGCAACGTGATGCTCGTCTGCCCGTCGTGCGACCGGCCCACGCGCATCCGCCACACCGTGCTCGAGAACGGGTCGAAGGCCCTGGTCTGCGTGCACTGCGGCGAGCCGTACGAGCGCGTGCGGCGGGTGGAGACGCAATGAGCCAAGCCCCGCCGCGGACGGTGCCGAACCTGGAAAAGGTCTATCGGGAACGAGCCGTGGCGGCTCTGCTCAAGGAGTTCGACTACGACAACCCCATGGAGGTGCCGCGCGTCGCCAAGGTCGTGATCAACATCGGCATCGGCGAGGCCAAGGACAACCCCAAGGCCCTGGAATCGGCTGTGGGCGACGTGCGCCTGATCACCGGCCAGCAGCCGATCGTGGTCAAGGCCCGCAAGTCGGTGGCCGCATTCAAGCTCCGCACGGGCATGCCGGTCGGCATCAAGGCCACGCTCCGGGGCCGGCGCATGTGGTATTTCCTGGAGAAGCTGATCGGCGTGGCGCTGCCCCGCATCCGCGACTTCCGCGGCGTCGGCCAGGGCGGCTTCGACGGGCGCGGCAACTACTCCCTCGGGCTGCGCGAGCAGATCATCTTTCCCGAGGTGGACTACGACCACATCGACAAGCTCCGCGGGCTCGAGGTGTCGATCGTGACGACGGCGAAGACCGACGACGAGGCGCGCTCGCTGCTCGCGCAGCTGGGCATGCCATTCCGGAAGAGGGAAGGAAGGTAAGGCACTTGGCCAAGAAGTCATCCATCGAGCGCTGGAAGCGGTCCCCGAAGTTCCAGGTGCGGTTCCACAACCGCTGCCGAGTCTGTGGTCGCCCGCGCGCCTACATGAGGAAGTTCGGAATGTGCAGGATCTGCTTCCGCACGCTCGCCGCCGAGGGTCGCATCCCCGGCGTGACCAAGTCGAGCTGGTGATGGCGGGGCGTGGAGTGGGGGTCGTCTCGGACCCCATCGCAGACATGCTGACCCGCGTCCGGAACGCGAACTCGGCCCGTCATGGCGACGTGCGCGTGCCCTCGTCGCGCCTCAAGCTGGAGCTGGCCAGGGTCCTGAAGGACGAGGGCTATATCACCGGCTTCGAGGTGGAGAAGAACGTCGAGGGGGCGGGCGAAACGCTGCTCATCACGTTCAAGGCGCGGCCCGACCGCAAGCGCGTGATCTCCGGCGTGAAGCGCATCAGCCGTCCGGGCCTACGCGTCTACGCTCGCAAGACCGAGATCCCGCGCGTGCTCGGCGGCCTCGGGGTGGCGATACTCTCCACCAGCCAGGGCGTGATGAGCGGCAGCCAGGCCCTTCGGGCCGGCGTGGGCGGGGAGGTGCTCGCCTACATCTGGTGAGCAGGGAAGGACTGAGAGAAGACTATGTCGAGAATCGGTAAGCTGCCCATCCCGGTGCCCACCGGGGTCACGGTCACGGTCGATCACAACCACGTGACCGTGGAGGGCCCAAACGGCAAATTGGAGCGCAGCCTCCCGTCCCAGATCGGCGTGCGCGTGGAGGATTCGACCATCCTCGTGGAGCGGCCCAGCGACGGGCGCGAGCATCGTTCGCTGCACGGGCTCACGCGCACGCTGGTGGCGAACATGGTGACCGGGGTCTCCACCGGCTTCCGCAAGAACCTGGAACTGGTCGGGGTCGGCTACAGGGCTCAAAAACAGGGCCAGGAGCTCGTGCTCAGCCTTGGCTTCTCGCACCCGGTCCGCTTCACCCCGCCCGAGGGGATCGACATCGAGGTCGCCGACCCGACCAAGTTCGCCGTCATCGGCAACTCCAAGGAGCGCGTCGGCCAGGTGGCCGCCGACCTGCGCAAGCTCCGGCCGCCGGAACCCTACAAGGGCAAAGGCCTGATGTACCAGGGCGAGCGCATCCGCCGCAAAGCCGGCAAAGCCGGCAAAGGTGCGAAATGAATTTGCAAGGGGAGGGC
>JALYZG010000167.1 GCA_030948965.1 Candidatus Dormiibacterota bacterium
GGGCCGCGGGCGGCCCGCAGGCCCGGCGTCAGGTCAAGTGGTCAGGGCAGGTCGGCGGGAACCGCGGTCAGGCGCCGGAGGCGTCCCTCTCGCAGCACCTCGAACTCCACGGGCCGGCCGGCGGGCAGGCCGATCATGTGGCCCTGGAGGTCGCCCGCCTTGGTCATGGGGCTGCCGTCGACGCTGACGATGAGGTCGCCCGGCCGCAGCCCCGCGCCGGCGGCGGGACTGCCCTCCACCACCTCGAGCACGGCGATCGCCGCCGGCCGGCCCAACCGGTCGGCGTCCGCGGTGGGCAGCGGCTGAGTTCCTCCGGCGATGCCGAGGTAGCCGCGACGGACGCGACCCTCCCGGTGCAGAGCGTCCAGGATCCGGCGGGTGACGGCGTTGATGGGCACGGCCAGGCCTAGGCCCACGCCGGCCACTGCGGTGTTGATGCCGACCAGGCGGCCGCGGCCGTCGGCCAGCGCCCCACCCGAGTTTCCAGGGTTGAGGGCGGCGTCCGTCTGGATCACGTTATCCACGATCCGGCGGGCATTGCCGGAGCGGGTCGGCAGGGAGCGGCCGAGGGCGCTCACGACCCCGGCCGTGACCGAGCCCGAATATCCGAGCGGGCTGCCCACCGCGACCACCAGCTGACCGACCCGAAGGCGGTCCGCGTCGCCCACCTCGACCGGCCGCAGGTGCTGGACGGCGGACCGCACCAGGGCCAGGTCGGCGAGGGGATCGGAGCCCAGGAGGTCGAACCTGTGCTCGGTGGCGTCGGCCAGGACGACCGCTCCCTGGTCGGCCCCGTCCACGACGTGGGCGGACGTAATGAGCAACCCGTCCGCCGAAAGGACGACGGCCGAGCCGCCGCCCTGCTGCCGGCGCCCGCCCGGGCCGCGGCCCACACGCAGGCTGACGACGCTCGGCAGCAGGCGCTCGGCGACGCCAGAGACGGTGGCGGAGTAGGCGTCGAGCGCCTCCTCCCCACCGTCCAGCGAAGTCTCGAAGAGCCGCGAGACGGCCACGGGCTCAGAGTTCCCGGATGTCACGAGGGGAGCCGCCACCGCTCCCCGAGCCGCGCCGCCACGCGGGCGGGCCGCCGAATGCGTAGCGCTTTCTCCAGGCGCGAACAGCGCGGCGCCGGGCGTCGATCATGACCTTGCGGGCGTCCTCCCCGCCCTCGGCTTGCCGGCTCCCACGGGAGCCGCCCGGGTTGAAGGTGGTCGTCGTTGCGCCGCACGTCGCGGCCCAGGTGACCGGTACCTCGTAGCGGTGCTCGACCTCACGGGCGAGGCCGATCCGGTGCCGGCGTGTGTGCTCCCGGAAGCTGTGGATCTGAGCGGCTTCGTAGCCCGCCCTGAAACCGGCCGAGGCCCCGTCCGGCAGCGAAGGCGCGGCCAGGGCGCCGGTGACCACCACCTGCTCTCCGTCCAGGGCCACGGTCGGGGCCCCCGTGAACCAGTCGCCCGGCACCCGGGCGGCAAACCAGCCTGATATCTCGTCGAGTCGTTCCTGTTCCATGCTTACAACATTACCTCGCAATTCGGGACTTAAACCAGGGCGTCTAGTCAGGCATCTGGGCGGCGCTGAGGTGGGTCGCGTCGGCGATCGAGCGCACCACCGCCCGGTCGCCGAGGAAGGCGACCACGCTGACGCTCGTGAAGTGGGGCATGAGGCCGAGCTGGCCCCACGTCAGGCCGAGGAGCCTGGAGAGGTAGATGGTGATGGCCGCGTTGTGGGAGAAGACGGCCGCCCGGGGCGTACCCGACCCGGCCTCGAGCGCATGCAGTACCTTCGCGATCGCCTCGCTCATCCGGGCCGCGACGTCTGCCTCGGGCTCCGGGAAGGGGTAGACGCCCGGCTCCCCGACGGCGTCGATCCGCCCCTCGTCCCACCACGTCCTCACTTCGCGCAGCAGCGGCTCCACGCGCACCTGCAACCCGTGCGCTTCGGCGGCGGGCCTGGCGGTCTGGCCGGCGCGGGCCAGGTCGCTGGCCCAGACGGCATCCAATCGAACCAGCTTCAGGCGCGCGGCGAGCAGCTTCGCCTGCTGCCGGCCGACCTGGCTCAGCGGTGGGTCCTGGAGACCCTCCTGGAGCTGGTCGAGGCCGGAGTAGGCGTCGGCGTGGCGGATCAGCCAGACCTCGCGGACACCGTCCACGCCCACCAGGTGACGCTGGTGGAGCTGGTCGAGCATGTTGAGGAAGGCGGTGTGCCGTTCCGTCATGGCACCTCGCTCAGTCACTTGCTCCCACGGACACCGCCCGCCGGATGGCCAGATCCAGACTCTCGACCGCGGCCACGCAGACGTTCGTCAGGTCGGCCGGGGTGTCCCCGACGCTGAGCGCGAAGACGACGTCGCCATCGAACATCGTGTGCACGGGTCGGATGGTCTGGGCCAGCGCGTCGTGGGCGACCTGCGCCAACTTCTGGCACTGCTCGCGGCTGAGAAGCGCATCCGTCGCGACCACGCCGAGAGTCGTCGCCGCGCCGGGCTCGACCGGGGCGGGCGGGGGCCGCTCCAGGAGCCATGACCACGCCCCAGCGAACGCGCCCGCATCGTCCCGGGCCCCGGCCAGCACGGAGCCATCGGCCGCCATCACGTCGCCGACGGCATTGACCACGGCCAGTGCCCCCACCATGGCCCCGCCGGGCGCCGCGCGAGCGCTGCTGCCGAGGCCGCCGGGTGAGCGCCTCTCGAAGCCGAGGATCTTGCCCACCGTGGCCCCGGTTCCGGCCCCGACGCGGCCCTCGACGCAGGGCGCGCCGCGCTCAGCCTCCAAAGCGGCGGCGTAGCCTGCGTCCGCGCTCGGAGCCTTTCCGGCCTCCGCGGCCGACTGGTCGAAGACCACCGCCGCCGGCACGATCGGAATACGCAGTCGGCCCACCGGGAAGCCGGCCCCGCGCTCGCGTAGGTACCGCATCACGCCGTCCGCCGCACCGAGGCCGAAGGCGGAACCGCCGCATAGGGCGAGCGCGTCGACGCGGTCCACCAGCATCCCTGGGCGCAGTAGCTCGATCTCACGCGAGCCTGGCGCCGAGCCGCGTACGTCCACGCCGGCCCGGGCGCCCCCCGGTGGGGCGAGGACCACGGTGCACCCGGTGCCCGCGGCCGTGTCCGTCCAGTGGCCGACGCGGATGCCGGGGACGTCTGTGATCAGCACCTACCGAGAGCGTAGCGGCGTCTAGACTCGGAAAAGGATGGCGGGCATTGATCGCGCCGGCCTGCTCGACTTCACGCGCGCGCTGGTCCGCATCCCCAGTGTCTTCGACCCTTCCCGCGGTTTGAATGAGGCGCCGGCTGCAGACCTGGTCGCGGAGCGGATGCGCGGTTTCGGCTGGACCCCTGTCGTGCAGGAGGTGGCGCCCGGCCGGCCCAACGTACACGCGGTCATAGAGGGCGGCAGGACTGGCCCGACACTCCTGTTCGAGGGCCACACCGACGTGGTCACCGAAGGTGATCCAGCCGCGTGGTCGCACCCGCCGTTCGGGGCTGAGATCGTGGCCGGGCGCCTCTACGGCCGGGGCGCAGCAGACATGAAGGCAGGGGTCGGGGCCATGCTCTACGCGATCCAGGCTTTGGCCTCGGGGGGGCCGTTCCCGGGCCGGGTGGTCGTGGCCGCCCTCTGCGACGAGGAGGGCCTGATGCTCGGCGTCAAGGCTTTCGTGCGCGCCGGCCACGCCGCCGGAGTGGACGCAGCCATCGTCTGCGAGCCCGAGGGCGGCGAGGTCTGTGTCACGCAGAAAGGCGCCCTGCGGCTCCGGGTCACGGCGGCCGGCAAGATGGCGCACGGCGCCATGCCGCAGCACGGCCACAACCCGATCCCGCCCCTGGCCCGGTTCGTGGAGCGCGCCGCCGCGGTGGAGGCGGAATTGCAGCGGGAGCGGGGCGAGCACCCGCAGCTCGGTTGGGACTACATCACCCCGACGGTCTTGGCTGCCGGCACCGCCGGGCAGGCCAACGTCATCCCTGCCTCAGCCTGGGCTGCTCTGGACGTGCGCACTACGCCCGGCCTGGACCACCGGGCGCTCGTGGCCCGGCTCCGGGCCCAGGCCCCGGGGCTGGAGGTGGAGGTCGTCGAGGACCGCCCGCCGACCGAGACGTCGCCCTCACATCCGGTGGTCCAGGCCGTGATGGAGGCGCACCGCCGCGTGACGGGTTTGGAACCTGTCCTGGGCGGCGTTCCGGGGGCCACGGACGGCACCATCCTCTGGCGCGACGCTCGGGTTCCAATCGTCATCTACGGACCCGGCGGCAAGTGGATCGCCCACCAGGTGGATGAGTACGTCGAGGTGTCCGATCTGGCCCGGGCGGCGGATGTGTACTTGGAGGCAGCACGCCTCTTCCTCGGCCTGGGCGCGGGCGGCGGCTACTGAGTCGCCTTGATAGGCCTCGAACGGCGCTCCAAACGCCCGAGCATTCGGTGCATTCGCCGCCACTGGCACCTTTGACTTCGCCGAATTCAGTCTATCCGCCGGCCGATGCTGGCTTTGCTAGGCTCTGCAGCAGACTGGATGAGCAGCGGGGTTTTCAGAGTCGAGCCTGACGCGCTCGCGGCCAAGTCCGGGCTGTTGGCGGCCGAGGTGCCGATGGTTGCGCGGCTGGTGGAGATCGTCAACGGCGGCGCCGTCGACACCGGCGATGGGGGCTTGGACGCCATGGTCGGAGGGCTGGTGGGCCAGGTCGCGTCCGCCCTGGCCGGTGCCGGCCAGGCGCTGCAGGGCGATGCTGACGGCCTCCTCGCGACCGCCCGGAACTATGAGGCCAGCGACTCGTCCAGCCAGGCCGGATTCGGCCTCGGCCCGTGAGCTTACTCGGCGATCCCGGCAGCGTCCGCCGCCAGGCGACGGCTCTGCAGCAGGCGGGTCAGAGCGTCGAAGGTCTGGAAAGCGTGCTCTCAGGCCAGTTGCGCGGCCTGCTCGGCGAGAGCTGGAGCGGAAGCGCCGCTGACGCCTTCGCCGCTCACTGGAGCGCTGAATCGAGGCAACTCTCAGACCTCGCCCGGGTGACCCAGGCGATAGCGACCACCCTGGAGACGCTGGCCGCCGAGCTGGACACCGCCCAGCGGCTGGCCGACGAAGGGAGGCGGGTCGCAGCCGGAGCGGGGCTGCCCGTGACCGACGGCGGCCAGGTCGGCCTGGGTTCCGCCATCCGCCTGGCCAGCCCGGTGGTCACCCAAGCCATGGCCCAGGCCCAAGACCTGCTCGACCAGGCGCGCCGGCGCGCTGACGGTGCCCGCGAGGCGGCACGCGCCGACCTCCAGGGTCTGACCGTGCCGGCCATCAAGCCCACGGTCAACCTCTCGGCCGCGCAGACGTGGGCCGAGTCGATCGCTCCCCTGCCGCCCGACCCGGCGTGGTATGCGAACGCGGCCGGCTGGATCGGCGCCAACAACGAGCAGCTGACCCAGCTGGCCATCGATGCCGGCATGATGGTCGTCGGCGCCCAGGGCGTGGAGTTGGGGGTGGGCCTAGATGCCGGTGGCTTAGCACTGGATGGGACCGGCGTGGGTGCCGTGCTCGGGGTTCCGGCCGATGTCGCGGGCACCGCGCTGGCGGGAGCCTCAGCGGGCTTGGCCATCTACGGCGCCGGCAGGTTCGGCTCGGACCTGCTCACCCTGACGAAGAACACCTCCGGTCGCGACTCCAACGCGGTCGGCGCCACCCGGGAGCAGAAGGTGGCCGACCTGACCGGCGGCAAGGTGATGGGCGACCCGGGCAAGCTCGGGCTGAGGGTCACCGAGCCGAATGTCGGCACGACCGACGTGGACGTTCTCGGCCCGAATGGTGAGTACATTGCCGTTGGTGGCCCGGCCAAGGCAATCAACGTGGGAGACTTTGGCGGCAAACTGCGCATCTTGAGATACGCTGCGGATCAGGCTGGTGTGCCAGCGCAATACTACTTTGCCAAAGGGACGCCGCATGCGGTACTGGACCTCGCCGCCAAGCAGCTGGGCTCCGAGAACGTGTTTGTGTTTGAGGAATAGCACTTGGCACAAGGAACCATCTACTGGTATCGCCTGCCGATGTCCGAGGCGGAGGTCAGCGCCCAAATCGCTTTCTTCCGGGAGAACGGTTACTCGCTCACTAACCCCGGAACGGGAAAGGTGATCCGCCTCGGCCCGGAGGGCGAGCGCATCGAGACGGCCGTGGCGCCTCTGCAGGCCGACATTGCGACGGTAGACGAGGTGATCACACAATTTTGGCTGCGTCGAGACACAGACCTCGTCTGTACGTTTCGCCGGATCAGCTCTCAGCTTCAAGTCCAGCTTTACAGCCTGGCTGGCTTTGGCGAAGACCGTGACAGTCACGCCACATTGCTGTGGTCGGCGTTCCGGCGTAACCTCGCCGTGTCGCAGGCCCTCATCATCGATCGCTACGGCCGAGCTGAGGATATGGACTGGAACGAGGTGGCTCTGACCGGCTCAGTCAGCGGGCTGACAGTGCTGCCCAGCCTCATGGCCGTCCGCCAGGAGCCTGCCGACCGGCTGCGGCCCGATGCTGACAGTAACAGCTTCATGCTGGTCGGCCTCGGTCCTGACGACTGACGTTTCAAAAGGCACGTTCAGACTAGGTCTGTCAACGAGGTACAGCTCAGACACCGAGCTCCACCGCCGCCGGCCGGGCGAGGGCGATACAGTCGAAGGGCCGGCTCCGTGACTGTGATGATTCGCGACGCCACAACCGCTGACGCCTCGGCGATCACCCACATCTACAACCAGGGCATCGAGGACCGCGTGGCGACCCTGGAGACACAGACTCGCTCGGCCGCCGAGAGAGAGGCCTGGCTCGCCGCGCGCGGGCCCCGGCATCCGGTCTTGGTCGCGATCGACGCCGCCGAGGCGATCGTCGGCTGGGGCTCACTCAACGCTTTCAATCCGCGCCCGGCGTACGACCACGTGGCCGACTTCTCCGTGTACGTCGCCCGCGAGCGGCGGGGTACCGGGGTCGGGGATACCCTGCTGGCCGCACTGGAAGCTCGGGCCGGCCGCCTCGGCTACCACAAGTTGGTGCTGGCCGCTTTCCCGACCAACGCGCCCGGCATGCGCCTCTACGAGCGCCACGGCTTCCAGACCGTCGGCACCTACCACGAGCAGGGCCTGATTGAGGGGCGCTGGGTGGACGTGATCCTGATGGAGAAGCTACTCCGCTGAGCGCATCAGGTTAACCGGCGCGGCTTGAGGGTCGGAATCGAGGCCAGAAGGAGGCGCGTGTACTCGTGTTGGGGGGCGCGGAAGATCTGCCGCGTCTCGCCCGCCTCCACGATCTCGCCCCGGCGCATGACCAACACTCGGTCGCAGAGGTGGCGGACGACTGCCAGGTCGTGCGAGACCAGCACCAGAGTCAGGCCGTAGGCCTCGCGCAGGTCCTGGAGGAGATTCAGGATCTGGGCCCGGACGGACACGTCGAGCGCGCTTACCGGCTCATCGGCCAGCAACACCTGGGGCCGTGGAGCCAGCGCCCGGGCGATGGCGATGCGCTGCCGCTGGCCGCCCGAGAACTGGTGCGGGTAGAGACGCGCGGCTGTCTCGGGCAGGCCGACGGCCTCCAGCAGCTCGGCCAGGCGCCCAGCGCGGTCGCCGGGTAGGCGCATCACGCGCAGCGGCTCGAGCACGATCTCGCCCACTCGCATCCGTGGGTCTAGGGCGCCTGCCGGGTCCTGGAAGACGACCTGCACCTCGCGCTGTAGAGAGCCGCCACAGTACTCCACGCGACCGGCGTCCGGCCGCTCCAGGCCGAGCAACAGGCGCATCAGCGTCGACTTGCCCGAGCCCGACTCCCCGACCACGCCCAGGCTTTCGCCCGCGCGCACGGCGAAGCTGACCCCTGCCACCGCCGCCAGCGACCGCCGCGGGCCGAAGAGCGAAGTCCGGGCCAGGCGGTAGCGACGGATCGCTCCGTCCACCTCGAAAACCGCCGGGGCGGCTTCGCTCACCCCACCGGGTGCCAGCACGCCACCGCGTGCGGAGAGCCCTCCAGCGGCGGCATCTCGGCGCACCGCGCGTCCGCACGCAAGCAGCGGTTGCGGAAGGGGCAGCCATCAGGGAATTGGCCCAGCCCCGGCACGTTGCCCGGGATGGCGGGCAGGCGGCGCCCGGGCAGGTCGCGGTCGAGCGGCGGGATGGCCGCCAGCAGCCCGTCCGTATACGGGTGGCGCGGCTCGGCCAGCACACCGACGGCGGGCCCCGTCTCGACCAGCCGGCCGCCGTACATCACGAGCACCTCGTCGCATACCTGGGAGACCACCGCCAGGTCGTGGGCGATGAGCAGGAGCGTCGAGCCGTCCTCGTCGACCAGCCGGCTCAGGAGGGCCAGGACCTGGGCCTGGACCGTCACGTCGAGCGCGGTCGTGGGCTCGTCCGCGATCAAGAGCCGCGGTCGGCAAGCGGTGGCGATGGCGATCATGACCCGCTGCCGCTGGCCGCCCGAGAGCTGGTGCGGGTAGGCGCGCATGCGGGCCGCGGGCTCCGGCACCTGCACCCGCTCCAGCAATGCCCGCGCCTGGGCCCGGGCCGCGCCCCGGCCGAGGCCGGCGTGGAGGCGGAGGGGCTCGGCCACCTGCTCCCCCACTCGCATGACCGGGTTGAGGGCGGTCATCGGCTCCTGGAAGACCATCGCCAGGCGGTCGCCGCGGAGGCGCACGAGGTCCTTCTCCGGCAGGCGGAGGAGGTCCACCGGCGGATCGTCGAAGAGAACCGAGCCGGAGGCCTGGAGCCCGTCCGGGAGCAAGCCCATGACGGCCAGGGCAGTGAGCGACTTGCCCGATCCCGATTCCCCGATCAGGCCCGTGCGCCGGCCCGAATCCAGCGTGAAGGAGACCCCGCGCACCGCCGGCACTCCGTTCACGGTGACACCCAGGTCGAGGACCTGGAGCACCGGCGCCGCGCTCATCGGGGCGCGGCTGTGACGTCGGCCGCGGATTCCAGCCTCGGATCCAGCACATCGCGGAGGCCGTCACCGAGGAGATTGAAGCCCAGGACGGTCAGCGCGATGGCCAGGCCCGGCCACACCGCCAGTAGCGGCGCCTGGCTGAAGTAGGTCTGGGACTGGCTCAGCATCCGGCCCCAGGACGGGGTCGGCGGGGGCGTGCCCAGGCCCAGGTAGCTCAGCGCCGCCTCGGCCAGGATGGCGATGGCGAAGGCCACGGTGGCCTGCACGACGACCACGGGCACCACGTTGGGCAGGAGATGGCGCCAGAAGATCCAGCGTCTGGACGAGCCGAAGGTGCGGGCGACGGTGACGTAGTCCTTCTCCATGACCGTCAGCCCGGCGCCGCGGACGACGCGGGCGAATACAGGCACGAAAGCCAGCCCGATCGCCGCCATCGCTGAGACCGTGCTGGGCCGGAACAAGGCCGCGAACAGGAAGGCCAGGAGCAGGGCCGGGAAGGCCAGCAGGACGTCGCTGAGGCGCATCACCACCTCCTCCAGCGCTCCGCCGCGCAGCGCCGCCAGGCCGCCCAGCGGGATACCCGCCAGCATGGCGATGGCGACCGTGACGATGCCCACGAAAAGGGTGTTCCGGGCCCCGGCCATGATCTGGCTGAGGATGTCTCGGCCCAGTTGGTCCGTGCCCAGCGGGTGACCGGACGAGCCGGGCGGGAGGAAGCGGTCGGGCACCGAGACCTGGGTCGGGTCGTGCGGCGTCCAGACGATCGAGACGAGGGCGGTGACAATGACGAGGGCGACGATCACGGCCCCCGCCCCGAGCGCTGGCGGCAGCCGGCGCCTCATCGGGCCGCCCGGATGCGCGGGTCGAGAAGGCGGTAGGAGACGTCCGTGAACATGTTCACGACGAGAACGACGGCCGTCAGCAGCATGACCAGGTCCTGAATCTCGATCAGGTCGCGATTCTGCACTGCGGCGAACAGCATCACGCCCAGGCCGGGCAGCACGAAGACGTTCTCGATCACGATCGCGCCCACGATCAGTGAGGTGAGCTGGATGCCGAGCACGGTCACCACCGGGATGGCCGCGTTGCGAAACCCGTGGCGGCTCAGCGCCTGCCACCGTGTCAGGCCCTTGGCCCGTGCGGTGCGGATGAAGTCCTCGCGCCGGACCTCGATCACCGCGGAGCGCACAAAACGCGTGAGCACCGCGCCCTGGACCAGGCCCAAGGCGATCGCGGGCAGGATCAGGGAGCGCAGGGCGGCCGCCGGGTCGTCGGTCCAGGGGACGAAGTCGCCCGCCGGCAGGAGGCGCAGCCGGATGGCGAAGACGGTGATGAGCAGCAGCCCCGCCCAGAAGGCGGGTACCGACAGGCCGATCAAGCTGAGGCCGGAGATGACGGTGCCGCTGAGGCGGCCCTGGCGCACGCCGGCTGCCACACCCAGTGGAAGGCCGATGAGGAGGGCCACGAGCGTGCCCAGCGAGGCCAGCGGAGCGCTGACCGAGAGCCGACGCACAAGCTCCGGCCCGATCGGCTCCTTGGAGATGACCGAGATGCCCAGGTTGCCCGTGACCAGACCACCGAGCCACTCCAGGTAGCGTTGCCAGCCGGGCCGGTCGAGGCCTAGCTCCGCATGCAGCTGGCGGACCAGCTCAGGGGTCGCCGAAGTGCCCAGGATGACCGCCGCCGGATCCCCCGGCAGCACGTTCACGGCCAGGAACACGAGCACCGACGCCAGGGCCAGGCTGAGCACGAGCAGGCCCAGCCGGGACAGGACCAGCGCCGCCAAGCGCTCAGGGGCTCAACGCGGGCTCAGCCCAGCTCAGCCGAAATAGGTGCCCGCCAGGAAGAGGGCGGTGGACACCCGATGCTCGGGGTAGCCCTTGAGATTGGCGCGGATCACGTCCAGCTGCTCCGGCGACATGACGAAAATGTTGGCCGCGTCGGTCGCCAGCTGCTTCTGCACCGTGGCGTACAGCGCGTTCCGCTGGGTAGCGTCCAACTGCGCGTCCGCCTGGGTCAGGTCCTGGGCGACGGTCGGATTGTCGTAGTGCCAGTAGTACTTGGGGTTGGCGTAGTTGCCGATGTCCCGGGGCTCGACGTGGTTGATGATCGTCAGCTCGTAGTTCTGCGGAGCCAGGAAGACCGTGTGCAGCCAGGTGTTGAAGGTCATCGTGTCGATCTGCAGGTTCACGCCCACGGCCCTCAGCTCGCTCGCCAGGATGTCGCCGCCGCGGACCGCGTAGGGGAACTCCGTGATCTCGGCCAGGTGCAGCGTCAAGCCGGTGGCGTGGCCGGCCTCCGCCAGGAGCTGCTTGGCCTGCGCCGGGTCGTAGGCGTTGACGCCGGTCGTGTCGACGTAGTAGGGCTCGGTGTCGTTCGGCGTCGAGTGGCTCCCAATGGGCACGGCATAGCCGCTGAAGACCCCCTGGATCCAGGCCTTGCGGTCCACCGCCAGGGCGAGCGCGCGTCGCACGCGCACGTCGGAGAGAGGGCCGCCCAGGTTGTTGATGCCGACGATCACCTTGCCCCCCGGCGCGCCGATGAGGACACGGAAGTTGGCGTCCGCCTTGAACTCGCCCAGCTGCTCGGGGCCGCCGACCTGGGCAATGGCGTCGATGCTCCCCGATTTCAGGGCGTTGTTCATGGCGTTGGGGTCACTGATGAAGCGGAAGACGACCTGCTTCAGCTTCGGCTGGGAGCCCCAGTAGGAATCGTTGCGGGTGAGGGTCAGGCTGACGTTCGGCGTGTAGGCCTCGAGCTTGAAAGGCCCGGTGCCGACGGGCTTGGTCGCGAGTTCCGTGGCCGGCGGAGCGCCGGCGGCGGAGACCAGGTGGGTGCTCTTGGGCACGATCGCGGCGGAGCCCTGGGCCATGTGGAAGAGCCAGTTCCAGCTGAACTGCTTCAGCGTCACGGTGACCGTGTGCGGGTCGACCACCGCGATCGAGGCGATCGGCGCGAAGTAGTCGGGATGCGGGTTGGCGGGCACGGTCGTCTTGTCCCGAGCCCTGTCCCAGGAGAACTTGACGTCGTCGGCGGTGAAGTCCGTGCCGTCCGACCACTTGGCCGTCACCAGGTGGAATCTCCACACGGTGCCGTCCCGGCTCTCGTCCCAGGACTTGGCCAGCTCGGGCAGGACCTTGCCGCCTGCCGGGTCCGCGCGGACCAGGCCCTCGTAAAGGTTGTCGCGCAGCATCAACGCGATCGAGGCGGTGGCGTCCGAGGTGATGTCGAGAGATGTCGGCACCTGGATGATGCCGACCGTTAGCGTCGTCTTGGCCGGCGTGCCGCCAGAGGTGCTGCCGCCGCACGACGCCACCGCCAGGATCCCGGCCAGCAGCGCCGCCATCATCGCCGCCGCGCGCTTCACCGTCACCGCCCTACCACCTCCACTGGCCATGCTCTCTGTCCGCCAATGATGACCGCCTCGGGCCTCAGAGCGGCGGCGTGAAGCGACCGTCCACGGCCGTCCAGCCCCCGTCCACGAAGAGATTCGAGCCCGTCACGTAAGAGCCCGCGTCCGAGGCCAGGAAGAGCACCGCCCCCACCATCTCCGACGGCTGCGCCCAGCGGCCCAGTGCATTGCGGTCGGCGTAGGCGCGGTACCAGTCCGGCTGGGCCTTGATGGGGGCGGTGAGCCCCGTCTCCACCACGCCCGGCGCCACCGCGTTGACGCGTACCCCGCGCGGACCCAGCTCCGCGGCCAGCGTGCGCACCAGCATCACGATCCCGGCCTTGGTCGCCGCGTAGACGCCCTGGCCGGGCTCGGTCACCTGGCTGCGGATGCTCGAAAAGCAGATGATGCTGCCGCGGCCCTGCCCGGCCATCGCGCCGCCGACGGCGCGCAGCATCCGGAAGGTGCCCTTGAGGTTCAGGTCGATCACCCGGTCGAGGGCGTCGTCGTCGATCTCGAGGATTGGACGGCGGACGTTGATGGCGGGCGTGACCACGAGCACGTCCGGGGTCACGGCGGCGAGCAACTCGGCGCCGGCCTCACGGCGGCCGAGGTCGAGTGCCAGCGCGGTGGCGGCGCCCCCGTTCTTTTCGATGGCGGCGGCTGTCGCCCCGGCTGCGTCGACGTCGAGGTCGGCACAGACGACCGTGGCCCCGAATGCAGCCAGGCCCAGGGCGGAGGCGCGGCCGATGCCGCTGCCCGCGCCCACCACGGCGGCCGAGCGCTCACTGAGATCGAACAGGCGCCGGTAGTCCACCTCGGGCGAAGCCTAGCGGGCGGCTGCGCGCGGGCAGCAGCCGGAACGGCCGTGCCCGACGGCATGCCGGTCGGTATACTGCGTCGTATACCAACAATCGGGAGGGTGGGGCGCGGATGAGTGAGCAGTTCTACAACCTGGTCGGCGGCGAGCGCGTGCCGGCCCGTTCCGGGCGGACGTTCCAGAGCCTGAACCCGGCCCACCGGGACGACGTCCTCGGCGTCTTCCCTCGGTCCGAGGCGGCGGACGTGGACGCGGCCGTGAGGGCCGCGCGGGCCGCTTTCCGGGTCTGGCGCGCAACTCCGGCGCCGGCCCGGGGTGAGCTTATCCTGCGCGCGGCCGGCGTCCTCCGGCAGCGCAAGGAAGAGCTGGCGCGCTGCATGACGCGGGAGATGGGCAAGGTCCTGCTCGAGGCCCGCGGCGACGTCCAGGAGGCGATTGACATGGCCGAGTACGCGGCCGGCTTCGGCCGGCGACCATTCGGCGAGACGGTGCCCTCCGAACTGCCGGACAAGATCTGCTTTACCATGCGCGAGCCGCTGGGCGTGGTCGGCCTGGTCACGCCCTGGAACTTCCCTGTCGCCGTCCCCAGCTGGAAGATGCTGCCGGCCCTGGTCGCCGGCAACACCATCGTGTGGAAGCCGGCTGAGGACACCCCCCTGACCGCCCAGCGCTTCGTCGAGGCGCTGCTCGAGGCCGGCCTGCCGGACGGGGTCGTGAACGTGGTGCATGGCCTCGGCGCCGAGGCGGGCGCGCCCCTCGTCGCTCACCCCGACGTCAACGGCATCAGCTTCACGGGCTCGACCGCTGTCGGCCGCGAGATCGCGGCCGAGTGCGGGCGCTCTCTCCGGCGGGTCGGGCTGGAGCTGGGAGGCAAGAACGCGATCGTCGTCATGGATGACGCGGACGTGGAGCTGGCCGTCGAAGGCGCCACCTGGGCCGCGTTCGGGACCTCGGGCCAGCGCTGCACCGCCGCCTCGCGGATGATCGTCCACCACCGCCTCCTGGCCGACTTCACGGACCTGCTGCGCGAGCGCGCGGAGGGGCTCAGGATCGGCGACGGCCTGGAGGAAGGCGTGCAGGTCGGGCCCGTCGTCAACGAGCGCCAGCTGCGCCGCGTGGACGGCTACACGCAGATCGCGCGCGATGAGCGGGCCACGGTCCTGACCGGAGGCCGGGTGCTGGCCGAAGGTTCACTCGGCGAGGGCTTCTTCTACGCCCCCACCGTGCTCGTGGGAGTGGAGCCAGGGATGCGCGTGGCCCAAGAGGAGATCTTCGGCCCAACCACGGCCGTGATGGCCGTGGAATCGCTGGACCAGGCCCTGGAATACGCCAACTCGACAGCCTACGGCCTCTCGCTCTCCATCTACACCCGGGACGTGAACAATGCCTTCCGGGCCATGCGCGAGCTGGAGTCAGGGATCGTCTACGTCAACGCGCCCACGATCGGAGCCGAGATCCAGCTCCCGTTCGGTGGCGTCAAAGGCACGGGCAACGGCCACCGCGAGGCGGGCACCACCGCTCTGGACGAGTTCACCGAGTGGAAGTCGATCTACGTGGATTACTCAGCGCGGCTGCAGCGGGCGCAGATCGACAACATGCGGGGGTCAACCCCCGCATTCCCCCCGTCCTCCTGACGGGGTTTACGCCCAGAAGTCGTCGACCACGTCCGGGTTCTCGTCGAAGATCCAGGACTCCGCCAGCCGGCCGTCCTTGAAATGAGCGATCTGCGTGTAGCGCTCGCTGAGGCGCTTGCCGTTACGCTCGCCGGAGACGGTCGCCAACGCGACCGCGTGCTCGTCATTGGCGAGGGCATCGTGCAAGTCGACATGGAAGGTGCCGCCTGTCTCGGTAGCGAATGCGAGAAAGTGCGCGAGCACCTCGTCCACGCCGGAGACCGTCCCTGAAAAACGGTTGTGGCCGGGATCGTGCCACACGATGTCGGGGGCGAAGAGAGCTCGGAGGCCCTCCATGTCGGCGGCCTGGAAGGCGGCGTAGCCGCTCCGCATCAGCTCGGCGTTCGGGTGGTCAGCCATGATGGTCCTCCTCGCTCTTCGCGCAGGCGTGGCCGCGGTTTCGACGCGGCGCCGAGCGAAGCATAGTCGCTATCCGGCCGGCCTTTGGTACCGCGTCTCGAGGTACTGCTCCCACGTGACCTGGCCATCGCGGTGGTCTGGGGCCAGGAGCCGACCAGCCGCCCACTGGCGGCTGAACCGCGTCGGGACCAACAGGTTGACGAGCCGCCGCCGCTGCCCCCGCGCTTTAAGCCAGGAGTCGGCGAGACTCCGGAAGGTCCTCACCTCGGGTCCGCCGAAGTCGGGCAGCAGCCCCGCCGGCGCGCCGGTCACCGCGGCCACCAATCGGTTCGCGACGTCGCCTGGATCGACGGGCTGGAACTGCCAGGCGAAGGGCACGAACGCCAGTCTCGGCAGCTTGGCTCCGAGTCCGAGAAAGAGCTCCAGCAACGTGTGGAACTGCGTCGCCCGCAGAATCGACCAGGGCGCGATACCCTCGCGGATCACCGCCTCAGCCGCCAGCTTGTGCTTGTAGTAGGGGTAGTGCACGCCCTCCATGCCGACGATGGAGACGAAGACGACGTGGCTGACATCGGCGACGCGAGCCTGCTCGAGCAGCCGCCGCGTCCCGAGCACGTCCGTCTGGCGGTAGCGCATCGGGTTGGTCGTGGCGGAGCCGGCATGGATGATGCCGTCCATGCCTCGCACCGCCTCCGCCAGTCCCAGTCCGGAGGCAAGGTCGCCCTGGGCCCAATCGTCGCCGGAGCCTGGCCGCCGGCTCAGGATTCGAGCGCGGTGGCCGGTATCGCGCAGCCTGGCTACGACCTGCTGCCCGAGGGCCCCGGTGCCGCCGGTCACCAGGACCTTCATGCCGGCCGCGGGACGTCCAACGTTCGGCTCGGCGGTCTCAACACGCCTGGGGCGGCGGCGGTTCCGTGGCCGCGATGAGGTCGAGCTTGGCCAGGGCCGCGGCCAGTGCGGTCTCGACGTGCCGGCGCGCGGCCTCCTCCGCCGCGTCCTCGTCGCCGCCGGCGATGGCTTCGGCTATCGCCGCGTGCTCGCGCTGGGACTGGACCATCTCCGGTTCGGAGTAGGCGGCCGCCAGACGGTGGTTGAAGTGGAAGAGGCGGCTGCGCTCGATCAGCTCCGCCAGCATCCGGTTGGCCGCCGCGGCCACCACCAATTGATGGAAGCGGTCGTTGGCCTCGACCCGACGGCCGCGGTCCGGGGCCAAGAGAGAGTCATCGTGTGCCATCGCCGAGATCGCCCTTGCCGCCTCGGCGGTGCGGCGCGCCGCCGCCAGGCGGGCCGCACAAGCCTCGAGGCCCGACCGGCACTCGAAGATCTCTCGGATCTCGGCCGGGGTGTGCTCGCGCACGAGCCAGCTTCGGCGCTCCGCCACCACCAGGCCGTCGCCGGCCAGGCGCTGGAGGACCTCCCGAACCGGGGTGCGGCTGACGCCAAGTCGCGCCGCGAGCTCGGTCTCGATCAGGCGCTGATTGGGCCGCAGCTCCCCCCGCACGACGGCGCCGCGAAGGCTCTCGTACAGCGCGTCCGCCAACCGCGAACCGCGCGCATCTTGCGGCGTCCGGTCGATGGCGGTCGAGGCCACGTCGTGTGCCGCCTTACCCGATCTCGCCCAGCACCCGGCCGACGATGGAAAGGCCGGTGTCGGCCTCCTCTCGGCTGAGGATCAGCGGCGGGCAGAACCGCACCGCTTGCGCGCCGCAGGTCAGCAGTAGCAAGCCCCGCCGGTAGGCTCTGTCGACGACCGCCGCCGCCAGCTCGGGCGTTGCCATCTCCAGCGCCAGCATGAGGCCCAGGCCCCTCGCCTCCACGATGCGCGCGGGGTGACGGCCGGCCAGATTGCGGAGTCCGTCGAGCAGGTGGGCGCCGACCTCGGCCGCGTTCTCCATCAGGCCCTCGTCCAGCAGGTCGAGGGTGGCCAGGGCCGCCGCGCACGCCACCGGATTCCCGCCGAACGTGCTGCCGTGTGACCCGGGCGCCCAGCTCATGGCCTCGCTGCGGGCCGCAAAGGCGCCCAGCGGCAGGCCGGAGGCGATGCCCTTGGCCAGGACCACGATGTCCGGCTCGACCCCCCAGTGCTCCGCGGCCAGGAATCGCCCCGTCCGCCCCATCCCAGACTGCACCTCGTCGTGCACGAGGAGAATCCCGTGCCGCTGCGTGAGCTCGCGCAGGCGGGGTAGGAAGTCGTCATGCGGGAGGACGTAGCCGCCCTCGCCCTGGATCGGCTCCACGACCACCGCGGCCACGGTGTCAGCTGGAGCGACGGTCGCCAGCAGCTCCTCGATCCGCCCGAGCGACTCGGCCGTGCTGACGCCCCGCGCCGCGCTGGCGAAGGGGGCGTGGAACACGGCCGGCAGAAAGGGCCCGAACCCACGCCGCTGGACGGCCTTGCTGGCAGTCAGCGAGAGCGCGCCCATGGTGCGGCCGTGGAACCCGCCGTGGAAAGCGATGAAGTTGGGCCGGCCGGTGGCGAATCGAGCCAGCTTCATCGCCCCCTCGATGGCCTCGGCGCCGGAGTTGGTGAAGAAGACCCGCGCCGTGGCGCCCGGCAGGACCCGGCGGCCCAGGCGTTCGGCGAGCTCGATCTCCGGCCGGTAGTAGAAGTCGGTGCCGGACATGTGCAGGAACCGGCCTGCCTGCTCGGTCACCGCCGCCACCACCCGAGGATGCGAGAAGCCGGTGGCGTTGACCGCGATGCCCGCCGTGAAGTCCAAGAGCTGGTTGCCGTCAACATCGGTCGCCCAGCAGCCCTCGCCCCGCTCCATCACGAACGGGTACGGCCGGGTGAAGCTCGGTGACAGAGCGCTCCGATCGCGCTCGATGAGCGCCACCGCCCGAGGGCCCGGGAGCGAGCCGGTGATCTGTGGCGTACGTCGGACGGTTGTGGACATCAAAGCAAGTATACGGGCTGGTATACCGAGGTCAGCCGGGAGACGTGGGCGCGGGCGGCGGTTCCGGCTCGCGGAGCTTGAACGCGAGGAGCACGGCCAGGGCGGCCGCCACCACGGCCGCCACCCAGAGGGCGGCACGCGCGTCGCTGACGGCTGCGACCCCTCCACCGACCAGCGGACCCGCGCCAAACCCGACCGCGATGGCGCTGGCGCTGATGCCGAACACCGTGGACTGCACGGCGCGCGGCGCCCGCAAGCCGATCAGGCTCGCCAGTACCGGGCTCAAGGTGCCGTAGAAGAGGCCGAACACGGCCACCGCCACGACGATGCCGAGGACGCCTCCGCTCAACGCGGCGGCTGCGATCGCCCCTGCCATGGCCAGCGCGGCGCCGGCGCCGACCCAGCGGTAGCCGGCCCGGCGGGCGATCCGGGCGGAGAGCACCGAGGCCAGGGTGGTGGACAGCCCGGCGAGGCCGAAGGCCAACCCGGTGGCCCGGCCCGCCGCGGCAGGGTTCAGTTGCAGCAAGCGCAGGACCGAAAGCTGCTGGGTGGACGCGTACGCGAACTGCATCAGCGCCTGGCCTCCGATCAGCACCGCCAGCGCCAGTAGAACTGGGCGGCCCAATGAGCGCACCGCCGCGACAGGTCCGGGGGCCCGAGCCTCACCGCTCTTGGTCCGCGGGCTCTCGCGCACCACGATGAGCACAGGCACGGCCGCCAAGAGGAGCAGCAGGCCGGCGCCCGCGAAGACCACACGCAGCCCCAAGAACTGGGCCGCGAGGCCCCCGAGGACGGGTCCCAGGGCTCCGCCCAGGGCGACCGAGGAGCTGAGAACGCCGAGCGACCAGGCGACGCGACGGCGGGGCGTCTCGGCGCCGACGAGCGATGTCGCGGCGGCCACGGTGCCGGAGGTGGCGCCCTGAACCGCGCGGAGGACGACCAGCTGCAGGGCCGAGTGCGCGAACGCCATCAGGCCCACCGCCAGCGCCCCTCCGACCATGGCCCGCACGAGCATCGCCTTGCGCCCCTGGCGATCGGCCAAGGCGCCCCAGATGGGGCTGGCCAGCGCCATCGTGGCGCCACTGACACCGCCGGCGATGCCGGTCCAGAGCGCCAGCTCCGAGGTCGAGGTGATGCCCAGGTCGCGGCTCAGGTAGACGGGCAGGAACGGCAGCGCGAACGAGAACCCGAAGATCGCCATGAACTCGGCCACCCAGAGGGCGGCGAGATTTCGGCGCCACTGGGCGGCGCCTACGGAGCCACCCCTCCCCTTCCCCGCGGCATCGCCGCGATCGAAGGCTCGGGAGGAATCCATCTACGTCATATGCAACGGTTCCAACGGCCCGAATTGTTTCGCTCGACCTGAGACTCAAGGACTGGCTTCCTGCCCCGGGAGTGGTTCGAGACGGTGCCCACGGCCGACCCCGGCCCGGCCGACGTCCTGCGCGATCTGACGGGTGGCGAGACGACTGAGGATGTCGCCCAGCGGCGGCGGTGATCGCGGCCAGGCCCTCCAGCCCGCTGCCGATCGATGCCACGGTGGCGGACGCGTGGGCGCGGCTGGACGTGATCAGGATCTGACGGCTGCCCTGGCCACGCCCTCGCGGTCGGGCGTCAACCGAGGCGCGGCGAGGGCCTTGACGGCGCGAAACTGGGCGTGGCCCATGACCAGGAGGCGCGCATCCGACTCGGCAAAAAGGCTCGCCGGGCTGCGGCCCTGCACCCACATCGCCTCCCAGCCGAAGCTGTCGCCGGGGCCCAACTGAGGGG
>JALYZG010000170.1 GCA_030948965.1 Candidatus Dormiibacterota bacterium
GCGATCCGTCTCTACCTCAGCATTCACAACGCGGATCCCAAGCCCTTCGTCTGGGTCAAGACGGCCGACCAGATCCTCGCCAGCCTTCGCCGATTTTGCGAACGAACTTCGCTTCCAGGACACTAGGTTAGGTAACGCCGGACGGTCAGGGTAGATCGCACCCTTCGACTGGCTTGGAGCGCGGACACCAGGAACGGCGAAGTCGTGGCCGGTGCGCGCATACGCCGCCGGCGCGGCGCCCGAACACCAGCGCACGATTTGGCCACGGTGCACCATTTCCAGTGGAATTGAGAGTAGCGGCTAGCGATGGAGAGACCTAGTGTGGGGCGACCCGCGCCGATGCTCCGGCTTGCGGAGCTGCTCGCGGCCGTCTCGCTCGCCACCGACCTAGCCGACGACGCCCCAGCTGAGAGCGCACTGGGCGACGCCGTAACCGCCGTGCAGTTCGCGCGGCTTGCCGGCCTCGGTTCTGAAGACGTTAGTGACGTCTACTACCTTGCCTTGCTTTACCACGTCGGCTGCACGGCGGCGGCCGCATCGCAGGCGCGAGTGGGGGGCGGCGACGACGTCAGCGCGCGGCGCTGGTTCTCCGAGGCCGACTACACCGATCGTGGGCAACTCCTTCGCCTCGCTGCCACCAGGGTGGGGCGCGACTGGGGGGCTCAGGTCCGGGCACAAGCCGTGCTGGGCCTGGTGACCGCGCCTAAGGGCTTCATTGCGGAAGCGATTGGGGGGATCTGCGAGGTCGGTGCGCGCCTCGGGACGCGCCTCGGCGCGGGGCCCCGAGTCACCGAAGCCCTGGAGCACGCCTATGCGCGGTGGGACGGCAAGATATTCGCCAATCTTCCCAGCGGCCAGTCCATTTCAGGCCTGGCGCGGGTCGTGCATGTAGTCCGTGTCGCCCGAGCCTTTGGTCGTGCGGGCGGGCGCGAAGCGGCAGACGCGGTGGTACGGACCCGCAGCGGCACTGAGCTGGATCCGACGCTGTGCGACTTGTGGCTGGGGCATAGCGAGGAGCTGCTGCAACCGCGGGGTCGCGAATCGCCATGGGACCTCGCCGTCGACGCTGAGCCGCATCCCCACCGCTTCGTCCAGCCCTCGCACATTGACGTTGTGACGGCAGCCTTTGCCGACTTCGTCGACCTGAAGGCATCGTTCACCGTCGGGCACTCGTCGCGTGTGGCCGAGCTGGCGGTGGCCGCCGGGGGCGGCGTCGGATTCGCGGCAGGGGAGGTCACCGCGCTGCGCCGCGCCGCGCTTACGCACGACCTCGGCAATGCCAGCGTCCCCAATCGGATCCTCACCAAGAACGGCCGGCTAGACCGCTCGGAGTGGGAGCGGATCCGTCAGCATTCGTACCACTCCCAGCGCGTCCTGGCGGTGGCTGAGCCGCTACGGGAGATCGGCGAGCTGGCCGGCATGCACCACGAGCGGCTGGACGGCTCCGGCTACCACCGGGGACTTCCGGCCGCTGCGATCCCGTTTTCGGCACGCGTCCTGGCGACCGCCGAGGCCTATCAATCGATGGTGGAAGAGCGACCCTGGCGCGCCGCGTTGAGTCCCACCGAGGCGGCGGCGGAGCTGCGGCGAGAGGCGCGCGAAGGGCGCCTGGACCGCCACGCTGCCGAAGCCGTGCTCGTGGTTGCGGGCCAGCCGCTTGCCCGTCGCCGGGAAGCCCGCACCTGGCCGGCCGGGCTGACCGATCGCGAGGTGGAGGTGCTGCGCAGGCTGGCTCGCGGGCGGTCCAACAAGGAAATCGCGCGCGAACTTCATCTCGCGGAGGCGACCGTCCACTCGCACGTGATCAACCTCTACGGAAAGATCGAGGTGAACACGAGGGCGGGAGCCGCGCTCTTCGCGCTCGAGCGCGACCTGATCCAGCTCTGACCATCAGATAAATCGACCGAACGGTTGATGTGCCGAGGCGCAGCTGCGTTTACGGTGCGGCGATGCCTAACCCAACAGAGCTGTTCCTGGAGCACCTGGCGGCCCGCGACTTCGACGGGCTTGCGGCAGACATGGCGCCCGACGCGCAGGCGCGGCTGCTGCTGCCCCGTGGGCTGGAGGAGCTGTCTGGCCGAGAGGCGATCGGGATGCGCTTCCGAAGCTGGTTCGCGAGCGCCACGGTTTTCGAGCCGATCTCCACAAGGAGCAGATCGGCTCCCGCCGCCGGGTCGACTGGCGCTTCCGCGTGGTGCATGATGACGGGCGTCGGGACCTGGTCGAACAGGTCGCGATCCTCGACCTGGGACCAGGCGGTATCGAACGCCTGGACCTGCTTTGCTCGGGCTTTCAGCCCGAACAGAGCGCGGAAGCGTCAGATTCCGTCACGGTCTTCGATGCCGGGGGCCTGGGTTGTGCCGACGGCCTGGCCCCCGAATTCCGCCGTCGGTTGGCCGGAGTGTCGGTGGGCGGAGTGCTCGCCGTCGTGGTCGCTGACCCGGCCGCCAAGGCAGACCTGCCCGCGCTGGCGAGGATGCTCGGCCATGCCGTCAGGTCGACCGAGGAGCACGAGGACGGCCGCCTCACCATCACAGTGGAGAAACGCAGATGACTGAGAAGCTGATATTCAACTGCAGTTGGGGCGGCGAGGAGCCCGAGCGGGCGACCCTACCCTTCGTGGCCGCCAACATCGCGGCCGCGGCCGGCCAGCAGGCGGTCGTGCTCTGCACCATCGAGCCCGTGCGGCTCGGCACCTTGGGCGGTGCCGAGGGCGTGGAGGCGACCGGGCTCCCGAAGCTATGCGCACTGCTGGCGGAGTTCGTCACCAACGGTGGCCGGGTGTGGCTATGCGGCGCCTGTGTCAAGCCACGGGGCATCATGGAGGATCAGCTGATTGATGGCGTCAGCATTGTGGGCGCCGCCAAAGTGGTCGAGGAGGTCGTGGCCGGAGCCAAGACCGTGGCTTTCGCTTGATGCCCGAAGATGAGGCGAATCACAGATGCGCCGGGTGCCGGGCACGGGCGTGCGCCCGGTCACGGAGATCGCGGCCGACGAGACCTGGAGTGCGCTGCGCTGGCGCCCGGCGAGCTGCCCGAGTGGGCCCGGCGCCAACTACTCCGCGGGCAGGTAGACGCGCACGCGACCCAGGTCGGCCGCATCCAGGAAGCCGTCCAGCCGGCCATCCACGAGAATCCGCACCAGCGGCTCGCCGAGCTCGGGCAGCGCCAGGTTGGGACCGCCGGCGGCGGGCACCATCTCCAGGCACCACCAACCGTCCAGGCGCTGACTCGAGATGCGCGAACCGGGACCGCCCAGCCACTCGTACGCCCGCGTCAGCGCCTCGACCAGCGCCGGCTCGGGGGCGCGAACCACGGCCTCTGCCGGCACAGTTCGCACGGCGCCCGGTGCGGCCAGGTTGAGGACCGCGCCGAGGACGACCGCGCGGGCCGGGTCCTGAGACTCCAGGGCAACGGCCTCCAGGCTGGCCGCGCGCCGCGCCACCTCCAGCGCCTGCTCGTAGATTTCCTCCAGCAGGCCCTCTCGCCCGAAGGCCGCCTGCCGGGCCGACTCCTGGAGGGCCAGCGTGGATGATCGAAGCTTGTGGCCGAGCCGGCGCAGCAGCCGCGAGCGGCGGGCCGCGGCGACGCGGATCGATTCTTCCTCGGCTCGCCGCACCGCACCTCGGGCGGGCGCACCGGGCATCGCCCAGGCGACGAGTCGCTCACCCGAGCGAACGGCCTCCCAGGGACCGCCGGGAGGCGGCAGGTCGAACCCGGCGGGGCCGTGGTGGCGGCCGCCCGGCACCTCCTCGAAGCCGCCCCCGACCCTGACCCAGAGGCACTCCGGCCGGCCCTCAGCGCGCTCGTCCATCACCCACAGCTGAGTCTGACGGTTTGCCGTGGGATCGGCCTCTCAGGCCCGGCGTGCCGCGGCCGGAGCCTTCGTATACTCGCGGCAGAGCCTTGCCCTTCACGCCGCCGAAGCCGCTGGCGCCACCCCCGGAAGCGGTGCGCGGCGCGACCGTCCTTGTTGTCGATGACGAGCGCGTTTGGCGCGTCATCCTGGAGACCGACCTCCGCCTGCTGGGTTACCGGGTGGCTCTTGCGGGCGACGCGAACGAGGCGCTGGCCCGAGCCGCGGAGAGCCGGCCGGACATAGCCATCGTCGACCTGATGCTGCCCGAACCGATGGACGGCCTCGGCTTGCTGAGTGAGTTTCGGGCCCGGGGCTGGGCCCTGCCGATCATCTTCTACACGGCCTATCCGGAATTTCCGCGAGAGAGCCGCGACCCCGACGTCGTCGGATACGTGAGCAAGGCTGTGGACGGCGCCGATCTGTATGCCCTGCTGCCGCCGGCCATCGAGCGCACGCGCAACGGCGCCAAGGGCTGACGCTCCCGCCACATCGAACCCGCGCAGACGGCTTGGATCTCCAAAGCGTCGCCAATATGATGTGGGCGGATGCTGAGAACGAGGCCGGTTCCCCCTCTGCCTCCCGGCCTGGAGGTCTACCGGCCGGCGGAGGTGCTCGGGTCGGCGGTCCTGGTGGTGGAGGACGAGGCTCCGATGCGGGCCCAGCTGCGCGTGGACCTGGCCGATCTCGGCTACCGCGCGCTCGTGGCGTCGGGGGCGCCGGAGGCGATGGAGGTCCTCACCCATGAGAGGCTGGCTGGGATCCTGCTCGACCTCGTGCTGGATGAGGGCGAGGAGGCGGGCTTCGAGCTCCTGCAGTGGATCCGCCAGAACCATCCCGGCCTGCCCGTGATCGTCATCTCGGCCGCCCAGGTCAGCTCGGCCGCCATCGCCCGCGCCTATGGGCTGGGGGCGAGCAGCTACTTCGTGAAGGGCAGCGTGCCCATGGCTCACATCTACTCGGACCTCGCGGCGCGGCTGGTCGAGGGTGGGACCGGGCGCGCGGGCACCTACCGCTTCGGGCGCCTCGATTTCGATCCCGTGCGCCGTACCGCCAGCCTGGGCTCGCAGCACATCCGGCTGACGTCACAGCAGACGGCGCTGGTCGTGCACCTGGCCCAGGGCTCGAAGCCGGCAAGCGCCGGTGACCTGATCGCGGCCGGGCTCTTCCGCCCCAATGCCGCCCGCTCGACCGTGCATTCGGCGCTGCTGACACTGCGGCGCAAGCTGGACGAGCTGGAGCCCGACCTGGGCGGCCGGTTCCTGCTCTCCACCGCTCGCGGCTATTCTCTGGGTCCCATGGTCTAGGACCCGGGCGCCGCGGCCGGGCCTCCGTACAATCAGCCGCGCATGCGGCTGCTCCCGGCCGACACCTTCCTTTCCGACCCTGCTCTGCGATCGCTCCTGCGCGCGTATCTGCCGCCGGAGACACTGGCCTGGGCCGAGCCGCAGCTGACCGAGCTCGGGCGGCTGGCGGGGTCTGAGCTGTCGACACTCGGCGACGAGTGCGAGCGCCAGCCGGCCCGCCTCGTGCCGATCGATCCCTGGGGTGAGCGGGTGGACCAGGTCGTCTACCCGGATGCGTGGCGGCGGCTGGGCGCCGTGGCCGCCCGCTTCGGCCTGGCCGGCATGCCCCACGAGGCCGAGTCGCGGCGCGCGGCCGGGCCGGACGTCCGCGTCGTGCACAGCGCGCTCTGCTATCTCTTCGAGCCCCAGACCGCCACCTACATGTGCCCGGTCTCCATGACCGACGCGGCGGCGCGGGTGCTCCTCGAGTCGGGGCCGGCCGGCCTCCGGGACCGCGTCGTGCCGCGACTGGTCAGCCGGGACCCGGACCAGGCCTGGACGGCCGGGCAGTGGATGACCGAGCAGCAGGGCGGCTCGGACGTCGGCGCCAACGCCGTCGAGGCGCGCTGCGTCGCGGGCGAATGGCGGCTCTTCGGCCGCAAGTACTTCTGCTCCAACGTCGGCGGGGACGTCGTGCTGGCCCTCGCGCGGCCGGAGTCCGGCGCGGCCGGCACCCGCGGTCTCGGTCTTTTTTTGGTCCCCCGATTGTTGGCCGGTGGCCGCCGCAACTCCTACCGCATCGACCGGCTCAAGGACAAGCTGGGCACGCGGGCCATGGCCACGGGCGAAGTCACCCTCCAGGCCGCCCAGGCCGAGCTGGTGGGCGACCTCGAACGGGGCTTCGCCCAGATCACGCCGATGCTCAACATCACCCGCCTTCACAACGCGATCGCCTCGGCCGCTGCCCTGCGTCGCGGGCTCACGCTGGCCCGGGCCTACGCGGCCCAGCGCTCGGCCTTTGGCCGGCCGCTCGACCAGCAGCCGCTCCAGCGCCAGGTGCTCTCGGACCTGGCTGTTCAAGCTGAGGCCGCGCTTCACCTGACCATGCGCCTCGCCGCCCTTCTCGGGCGCGTCGAGCAGGATGCGGCGACGGAGGCGGAGCGCCTCGTATGCCGAGTGGGCGGCTCGCTGGTAAAGCTCTACACGGCGAAGCAAGCGGTGGCCGGGGCGTCGGAGGTAATCGAGGCCTTCGGAGCTGCAGGCTACATGGAGGACACGGGCATCGCCCGCCTCCTGCGGGACGCCCAGGTGCTGCCGATCTGGGAGGGCACGACCAATGTCCTGAGCCTCGACGTGCTCCGCGTCCTCGCCAAGCCAGGTGTGGACGAGGCGTTCCTGTCCGAGCTCGAGGTCCTCGGCTCGCCGGGCCGGGACCACGCCGACCGCCTGCTGCGGGACATCTCTGACGACCCGGAGCGGGCGCAGCGCGGCGCCCGCCACCTCGCCTTCGGGCTGGCTGAGGCCTGGGTCGACGGACTCTTCGAGCGGGCTGCCGGACCCGGCGGCCGCCGGGCGGCGGTCGTGGCCGAGCGCTGGCGGTCGCGGGCCGGGCCGGGGCCTGGAGCAGATGACGACTTCGAGCTGATAGTGGACGGGGAGGGCTGAGTCCCGTGGCGAGGCGGGCGGCCCGGCTGGCGGTCGTCGCCCTGGCCGCGGCGGCCTGCTCCCTGCAGAGCTCGGCGGCCACGCCATCGCCCTCTTCCCCATTGCCGCGGGGCGCGCTCCTGGCGGTGCTGGAGCCGGGCAGCTTCAGCCAGGTGGCCTACGCCCACGAGTCCGTGGCCCTGATCGGCGCCTCCGGCCGCGCGGTGGCCCGGCAGACGTTCGCCGCCCGCAGCGTGCCTCGCGTCGCTCTCGCCGCTCCGGTCATGGCCCCTGAGGCGCAGGTGGCCGCGGGCCGGGTCTGGTTCGTGGACGGCGGTGGGTCGGTCCGATCGCTGGACGCCGCCGGGAAGGTCGTCGAGGTGACCCGATTCCCTCTCGACTCGCCGCAGAAGATGCTGTCGTTCGCGGTCAGCGGTGACGGCGGCAGGCTGATGGCGGCCGAATTCACGTGGTCGCCACCCGCGACCGGGCCAGGCGCCGCAGACCAGCCGCTGGCTTACGACGTGTACAGTGCCGCCCCCGCGGCGGCGGCCGTTTTGGTAGCCCATCACGAGTGGAGCCAGGGGCCCACGCCCCAGCTGGCCCAGCCCGTTTTGCAGCTCGTGGGCTGGGCCAAAGCCGCGCCGCTGGCTGTGGTCGACACGGCCCTCCCCGGCACTCAGGAGACATTGCCCGAACCCTTCTCGGGACCGCTGGTGGAGGTCGCCGCGACCGGTTCGCCAGGCGTCGAGATCGGGGGCTCCGACTGCAACGCCGTCTCGGTGCTGCCTGACGAGACCGTCCTCTGCTACGACCCCGCGAGTGGGAGCGCCAGCGTGCGCAGCAAAGCTGGGCGCCGGCTCTTCGAGCTGACGGGCACCCCGCTCGCCAACGTGGAGGGCACCGCTCTGGCCCCCGACGGCCGCCACGCCGCCCTCGGCAGCGTCGTCCTCGGCCAGGACGGACATCGGCTCCAGCTGCCACCCGCGTTCCAGCCCGAGGGCTGGGTGGACGCGGCCACCGTGGTGGGCGTCCAATTCACCGACCAGGGCGAGAGCAACCTGGAGCTCATCCGCCTCAGCCAACCGGGCAACGTGGTGGACGCCGGCGTGAAGGGCACGTACGTCGGCACCCTGACCGCCTGACCATAGCCGCCCGGTCGGCCGCGGCCGATGGGTATGGGCGGCGCCAGGCGCAGGCCCGGCTTTGCCGGGCCCAGGGACCGGTGGGTGACGCAAGAGGTGCATGTGTATTCGGACGCCTTTCTTGGTGTACGGTGTGGTGCATGCGCACCAACATCGAGATCGATGAGACGGTGATCCTCCAGGTGCAGGCCCTTACAGGAGCCAAGACCAAGCGGGAGGCCGTCGACCTCGCCCTTCGCGACTTGGTCGCCCGCCACCGACGGGTCGAGCTGCTCGAGCTCCGCGGCAAGGTGCGATGGGAGGGCGACCTCGGGTCCAGCCGCGCCGGTAGGTTTTGATCGTCGTCGACACCAGCGTCTGGATCGACGTCTTGAACGGACGCGACAGCCTCCAGGCGATGCGCTGCATCGACCTCATTCGCGACGGCGCTCCGGTCGCGCTCACCGACATCGTGGTCACCGAGGTTCTCCAGGGTCTCCGCAGCGATCGAGAGGCCGCGCTTGTCGAGGGCCATCTGAGGCAGTTCCCGATCCTGCGCTTTGAAGCCCTCGAAGACTTCGCCCGGGCGGCGGCGCTCTATCGGCAGGCTCGGCGGGCCGGCGTGACGATTCGCAATACGCTGGATTGTCTCATCGCCGCGCCCTGTGTTCGCGATGGCGCACCGCTCCTGCATGCTGATGAGGACTTCGATCGCCTCGCCTCATGCACGGCTTTACAGGTCTTCGTCTAGTGGTCGGGGGCATGATCTCGACCAGCAAGCCGTGCTGCTCGCGGCCGACGATGACCAACTCCTCGACCGCGACTCGGCACCAGACCTCCTCGCCGACGGACCCAGGCGGAGTCGAATGGTCCCAGCGTCACATAAGCCGAACCACGCCGCCATGGTGAACGCCCGGGGCGATCTCGCTGGGCGTTCGCGACGCGAAGCGGCGGGCTGGGGACTCAGGCTGAGCGACTGCGCGGCTAGCGGACCGGACGAAGCAGGAAGGGGGACACGCGGGGAACCCGGGTTCCGCTGGCAGGAAGGGGGGACACGCGGACCCCGGGTACCGCGGCAGGAAGGGGGGACACGCGGGACCCCGGGTTCCGCTGGCAGGAAGGGGGGACACGCGGGACCCCGGGTTCCGCGGCAGGAAGGGGGGACACGGGGGGAACCTGGGTTCCCCCAGTGTGTGATCTACTTGATGCGCCGGCGGAGGTCGCCGACGACCTTGCCTAGGTTCTTTTCGACGGCCCGCTGCGCCGCCGGCAGGTCGTCGCGTACGATCCGGCCGGCGGCCCGACGCACGTAGGGCGCCTCCCGCTGAACGGCACGAGAGACGGAGCGCGTGAAGCGCAGCATCGATTCCATAAGGTCGTCTGAACCGCTCATCATTGGCCGAAGCCTACCCTGCGGCAGGACCCCCGACACGTGCTCGCTACACTCGGTTCCAGCAGTGATCGAACGAATCCAGAACGCGCCTTGGCGGCGGTGTCCGCGCCCCGACGGGCGGCCGTAGCGATGGGTAAGCGCCGGGTGCAGTCCCGCCAGCAGACGAGGCAGGTGCAGAGGGTGGTCAAGCCCAAGCCGCCCAAGGCGGCCGCGGCCACGCCCGCCACCCAGAAGCGGCAGCGCGAGCGCTACGTCGAGTCGGGGGGCATGCTCCAGGGCTACTCGCCCGAGTCCGTGATGCGCCTCGGCTACTTTGCCGCGGGCGGTGCGGTGGCCTGCCTCGTGATCATGGTTCTCATCCTTCTGTTCCTGCCCTACGGCTGGCCCGTGCGGATCGTGGCCGCGATCGTCTGGGTCGTGCCGATCGCCTTCGCCGCCAGCTTCATCCTGCCCGGGGTCCGGCTGGCCCGGAAGGATGTCAAGACGGAACCGAAGCTGGTCCAGGGCCAGCTGGTCGGAGCCAGCGAGGTCAGCACCTCCTACGGCCTGGGCATGCTGATGCTGCGCAGCCGCGCGGGTAACGAGCAGTACCTGGTCTCCGGCGAGCGGCTGGCCAAGGTGCCCGGCAACCAGGTGACCGTGATGCTGACCGTCACCCCCCGGCTCCGCCACGTGCGCAGCGTGGGCGTGATGGGCCAGAGGCTGGTGCCGCGGCCCGAGCAGCCCATCCCGCCCGTTTTGAAGCGCCTCCGCCTGCTGCCCATCGTGACTCCGATCGCTCTCGCCGGCTCGGCGGTGATCGGGGTCAACGTGGTCGCGTTCCTGCCCATCCTGCGCAGCGCCGACTGGTTGCACGCGCTCGTCGCCCTGCTGGCGGGCGCGGCGCTGGCGGGCGCCGCCTACGGCATCACGTTCTTCATCCAGCGCCGCCTCTACCGCGAAGTGCAGACGCTGATGCCGGGGGCGCTGGGATGATGCCGGCGGACGTGCCCATCACGGCCGAGGGCCTGGCCGTCCTGCGGCGAGAGCTCGACCACTTGATCCAGGTCCGGAGGCCGGAGATCGTGGCCCGAATCAAGGCCGCGCGGGAGCATGGCGACCTCTCGGAGAACTTCGAGTACCATGCCGCCCGCAACGAGCAGTCATTCCTCGAGACCCGGATCCAGGAGCTGGATGCAATCGTCAAGAACCACGTGTTGATCGAAGCCCGCGGTCCGAACGGCACCGTGGACCTCCTCAGCAGGGTGACGATCAGGGAGGCGGACGGGCCCGAGGAGACATACCGCATAGTCGGGCCGGCGGAAGCCGATCCCGGCTCCGGCCAGGTCAGCCACGAATCGCCGATCGGGCGTGCCCTCCGCGGCCACCGAGTGGGCGACGAGGTCCCCGTCGAGACCCCGAACGGCGACGCCTACACGGTCAAGATCCTCCGCATCGAGTAGCGGACGAGGCATGCTCGAACCCGTCCGGGAGTGGCTGGCCGGAGGCGCCGCCGAGGCCGCGTTCGTGACCAGTCCGGTCGCCATCGCGTACCTCACCGGCTACCGGGGCGAAGCCCACGAGCGACTCCAGGCCCTGGTGGTCCGACCCGAATCGGCCACCCTGATCGTGCCCGCCCTCGACCAGGAGAAGGCGCGGGCGGCCGTGGCCGGCGTGGAGGTGGCGGGTTGGCGTGACGGCGAGGACCCGTACCTCGAAGTGGCGGCGGCTCTCGGCCGGGGCAGGCTCCGGCTGGCGGTCGAGACCGAGCACCTCTCCCTCGCCGGCTGGGAAAGGCTCGATCCGCTGGTGGAGGGCGGCCCGGTCGACGTGGGCGCCGAGCTTCGCCGCCTACGAGCGCGGAAGTCGACCGCTGAGTTGGGCCTCCTGACGCGGGCGGCAGAGATCACCGACGTCGTCAGCGAGCGCCTGCTGGACCAGGTCCGCTCCGGTCAGACGGAACTCGAGCTGGCCGCCCTGCTGGCGCGCCTCATGTCCGAGGCCGCGGCCGACCCAGCGTTTTCCAGCCTGGTCCAGTCCGGTCCCAACTCGGCGCTGCCCCACCAGGTCCCGACCCCGCGGCCGGTCGAAGCCGGTGACCTCTTGCTGCTCGACTTCGGGGCGGCCTGCGGCGGCTATCGCGCCGACATCACCCGCACTGTGACGATCGAGCGCGCGGACCCGCGGGCGCGTGAGATCCACGCCCTGGTCCTCGAAGCCCATGACGCCGCGATCGCCACCGTCAGGGCCGGAATCACAGCGGGCGAGGTGGACACCGCCGCCCGCGCCGTGATCGAGAAGGCGGGCCTCGGGGCGCGATTCATCCACCGCGTCGGCCACGGCCTGGGCCTGGAGGCGCACGAGGCCCCCAGCCTGGACCCCGGCTCGAAGACGGTCCTGGAAGCGGGGATGGTGATCACGATCGAGCCGGGCGTGTACATCCCCGGCTGGGGCGGGGTGCGGATCGAGGATGACCTCGTCGTGGAGGCGGCCGGCTCGAGGCTGCTCACCAGCGCCGACCGCTCTTTGCGGGTGGTGGGGTGAGTAGCACGCCAATCCTCGGCACGCCGCCGCTGCGGCCGGGGCTACGCCATACGCGACAGCGCCGGGAGGTCTGGGAGGCGGTGCGGAGGCTGGGCGGCCACTGCACGGCGGACGAGATCACCGGTGCCCTGCAGAAGGGCCATCCCGGCTTTTCGCGCAGCACCGTCTATCGGGCCCTGGAAGCGCTGGCCGCGTCGGGCGCGATCCACGCCGTGCGCCTCGGCGCCGGCCCGATCCACTACGAGGTCGCCGCCGAGATCCACCAGCACGCCATCTGCCAATCCTGCCAGGGCATCTTCCACATCGAGCACAGCCTGATCGCCGAGCTGGAGAGCCATCTGCAAGAGCGGCACCACTTCCAGCCCGTGCGGGTGGATGTCGTCGTGACCGGGGTCTGCGAAGCCTGCGCTCAGGGGCGGGCGCCGGTGAGCCGCCCGCGGGCCTCGGCCCACATCCACTACGACTAACGTCCAGGACACTGGCGGATGCTTTGAACGTGGTAGAATAACCACTGAACTGATGACACTGGTGACGCGAAAGGGTTCGGACCTTATTGACTCGCCGCTTACGTCCGAGAGCCTGGTGGCGGCGGTGGACATCGCCTTCGGCCGGCTGGCGGCCGAGCTGAGTCTGGGCTTCCCGTCCGACAGGCCGTTCACCGTGCGCCTCCGCGGTTGGTCGTTGGCGGACCACCTGGAGCACCTGTCGGCCTGGGACGAGGTCGAGCGAGCCCGCGCCGAGGGGCGGCGCAGCGGAGCCGCGGCCTGGATCCTGGTCGGACAGGCGATCGGCCGGAGGGTGCGCCCGCGCACGGACGCTCAGGGGGCCTGGGAGCGACTCGAGGCAAGGCACGCCGAGCTGCGCGAAGCGCTGTTGCGGCTCCCCGAGTGGCGTCTGCGGCGGCCGTGGCACCCGGCCTACCCGACCACGCTCGCCGCCGACCTGCTCCTCAACACCAGCACCCATTACGACGATCACCTCTCGGCCATCCGGGCCCTGCTCGCCGCCGAGGCAGCACTGCCGGCGGATCAGGACGAGAGGTCGGAGGGGCGCACCTCGGCTCGATAGACCCGGTCCGCGGGGCCGGTTTGCACGAGGTGTCCATCACCCTCCTCGTGCACGCGCAGCGTCCCGCCAGGCATGACCACGTCCACCGTCGGCCCGGCCAGACCCACGCGGTGCAGAGCGGCCGCCACGGCGCAGGCGCTGGTGCCTGAACCCAGCGTATAGCCCGCTCCGCGCTCCCAGATCTCGATCCGGGCCCGACCCTCGCCCTGCGGCTCGACCAGCTGCACGTTGGTCCGGCGGGGGAAGCGTGGGTCTGTTTCCAGCAGCGGGCCGAGCTCCCGGCAGCGCTCGGCCGTGACCTCCTGGCCGAAGACGACAAGGTGGGGGTTGCCGATGTCCACGACCCGGCAACGGACGCGGCCCGCGGCGGTGTCCAGGTCCAGCCACCCGTCGGGATCGAAGCGGGGCACGCCCACGTCCAGCTCGCATTCGATCCCGCCCGGCCGGCGGTCGGTGATTCGCACAGGGTTGTCGCGGTCGGCGGTGCGGAGGCTGAACGCGTCCGGCGCGCCATGCTCCAGGACCAGGTGGCAGGCCGCGATCCGGAGGCCGTTGCCGCTCTTCTCGGCCTCGGAGCGGTCGGGATTGAAAACGCGAAGGTGAAGGCCGGGCGCGTCGAGCAGGAGCAGGCCGTCCGCGCCGAGACCGACGTGGCGATCGCAGAGGCGGGGCACGAGAGGCAGCAGCCGCTCCAGGTCCCCCGGCCGGTCGGAGAGCAGGTAGTCGTTGGACAGCGCCTGGTACTTGGTCAGGAACAAGGAATCGGGGGCGGTGCGCACGCGTTGCCTACAATCATCGCCTCTCCCATGTGGTGCTCGTTTCGCTGGCCGGCCCAGCGCCTGGTCCACACGCCGGCCTGCTTCTGTAGGTAGGCCCCGGCGCCCCGCCGCGTTCGTCGCGCGGCCCCTCATCCGCTCGCGGCAACAGTCCCGCGCGCGCCAAGACAGGAGGAAGAACCATGTCCGAAGCCAACGGCTATGCCAACGACGGCGTGCTCGTCAGCACCGAGTGGCTGGCTCAGCACCTGCACGATCCCGGCCTGCGCCTGGTCGAGGTGGACGTCAACCCGGCCGCGTACGAGGGCGGCCACATCGAGGGCGCCGTCGGCTGGGACTGGAAGAAAGACCTGCAGGACCAGACCGTTCGCGACCTGGCCTCGAGGGAGGCGCTGGAGGCCAAGCTGGGCGAGAGCGGCGTCGGCCCGGACACGACCGTGCTTCTCTACGGCGACAACAACAACTGGTTTGCCGCCTACGCTTACTGGGCGCTCAAATACCACGGCCTGGACCGCGTCAAGCTTGTGAACGGCGGCCGCGTCAAGTGGGAGGCGGAGGGCCGCCCCTACTCGACTGAGGCGCCCCAGGTCAGCGCGACGGAGTTCCACTTCCCGGGCCCGGCCAGGGAGGATCTGCGCGCCTACAAGGACCAGGTCTTCGCGGCCATCGGCCAGGTCGGCCTGGTGGACGTGCGCTCGCCGCAGGAGTACTCGGGCCTTCTCCTGGCGCCCGAGAACCTGCCTCAGGAGGGCGCCCAGCGCGGCGGCCACATCCCGACCGCCGCCAACATCCCCTGGGCCACCGCGGTGCGAGAGGACGGCACCTTCAAAAGCGCGGCCGACCTGCGCGAGATCTACGGCGGCAAGGGGATCACGGCCGACCGGCCGGTGATCGCGTACTGCCGCATAGGCGAGCGCTCCGCGCACACGTGGTTCGTGCTCCGCGAGCTGCTCGGCTTCGACGACGTGCGGAACTACGACGGCTCCTGGACCGAGTGGGGCAGCGCCATCCGGGTGCCGATCGAGAAGTAGCTACGCAGACGGTGGGGCGGGTCGCGAGTCGGCCCGCCCCCGGCCGCTAACCTGTCGGCGTGAGGAGGTTGGCGGCGCTGGTCGCCGCGCTGACCCTGCTGGCGGCCTGCTCGGCCGGCCGGCCGGCGGCTGAGCAGGGGGCGCTCACGGTAGGCGCGATCTATCCCCTCAGCGGTCCCCAGGCCGAGGGCGGCCGGCAGGAACTGGGCGGGGTTCGGGCCGCGCTCGCGCTCGCGGCCGGCCGGCCCGTACACCTGCAGGTCGTCTCGGTCGAGACGCCCGACGCGGCGCGCGCGGCGGTGGACTGGCTCATCGACCGCTACCACGTGCCCCTCATCGTGGGCACGTACGGCAGCACCCTGGCCGAGGCTTCGGCGGCCCGCGCCGACCAGCGCCACACCGTCTATTGGGAGACCGGGGCGGTGGCCGACACCGTCACCCAGGACCGGCGCTACGTCTTCCGGACGGTCGCCACCGGCAGCACGCTCGGCCGCACCGCCGTCAGCTTCACCGCCCAGGTGCTCCTGCACGCGGCGGGGCTGGCGCCGGCCCAGGCCCGGGTCGTGATCGCCAACGTGGACGACGTCTACGGCCGGTCGGTCGCTGACGGAGAGCAGGAGCTGGCGGCGAGCCTCGGCCTCCCGGTCGTCGACCGCATCCAGTACGACCCCTCCGGCTACGACCCGGACGCCGTCGCCCGCCGCCTCGCGACCGACCGGCCGGACTACCTCTGGGACGTCAGCTACATCGCCGACGGCGTGGCTATCTGGCGGGCGGCGCTGAGCCAGGGAGTGCGCCTGCGAGGCGCGGTCGGGACCAGCTCCGCCTGGTGCATGAGTGCATTCGGGCAGCAGCTGGGAAAGCAGGCTGTGGGCGTCTTCGCCGCCGACAAGCCCGACGCCCGCGTCAGCCCGACCTCACTCAGCCCGGCCGCGCGAGCGCTGCTGGCGCGCGCCCGGGCGGCCTACGGCCGGATGTCGGGCGCGTCGGACATGCCCATCCCGGCCGTGGCCGGCTTCGTCGGCGGCTGGACGCTGTTCCATGACGTGTTGCCGGCGGTCCGCGGCGGGGTGACCCCGGACGCTGTTCGCACGGCCGCCTACGGGCTCGACGAGGCTCCGTTCACCAGCATCAACGGCGGCGGCGTGCGGTTTGCCGGCCCCGGGCGTCCGGACGCCGGCCAGAACCTGCTGGCCCCCTCCGTTGTCGGACAGTGGCAGGGCTTGGAGGTGATGCGCACCGTCTACCCGGGCCCGTTCGCGGAGGCGGCGCCGCTCCTGGGGGGCGACCGGTCGCCGGCCGGCTGAGCGCGGTGCGCCGCCACCTTGGGTGGCATCCGCCGGCCAATCAGCCTGTCGATTGCTGCCGCAAACGTGCGCCCGCCGGCGAATCAACGTTCAGCCAAGTAATTCGAGAGCCGCAGGCGGCTCAGTCTTCGAGCGAGCGCTGGACCAGCGTGATGTCCATCCAGCGGCCGAACTTGTAAGCGGCCTGCCGCACCGTCCCCACCGCCTCGAAGCCGAGGCTCTCGTGCAGCCGCAGGCCGGAGCGATTGTCCGCCGCGACCGAGGCCACGATCGTGCGACAACCGCCGCCGCGCGCCTCCTCGATCAGGCGGGACAGGAGCTGCCGGCCCACGCCCTGGCCGTGGTAGAGGGGGTCGACGTAGACCAGGTCCTCCACGACCTCGAAGCCGCGCTGGCGCCAGGGCAGGAGACGCGCCCAGCCGGCGATGACCTCGTCGCCCTCGGCGACCAGGGTGACCATCTTGCCTGTATGGTCCCACCACGCCTGCGCCTCCTCGGCCGAGAGCGGCTCCGAGTCGATGGTGGCGAAGGTCTGGTTGATGGCCCAGTTGTAGATGCCGACGATGGCGTGCATGTCGTCGGGGACGGCGGTGCGGATGGCGAAGGTCCGGGTCGTGGTGCCGCTCATGCAGGAAGTCAATCACCAACGGCCGGTCCGCCGCCAGCCCTGAGCCGGGGACTTTTCCGGGGCTGGTCTCAATTTCACCGCACGGAGTCGAGGCAGCCGCGGCCGCCGCCGAGGGCGCGTTAGCCCGCCCGCGTCAGCCCCAGGTTGTCGATCTCCGGCCCCGGCCGTTCGTCGCACAGGTGGGAACAGCTCTCGGCCCAAGGAGGAACCATGAGCCCCACGATCGACCGCACGCAGGACGTCGAACCGACGCTGGCCGCGGCGGATTCCGCCGCGATGCAGGATTTCAACGAATCGCTCATAACCGAGTACCGGGCCGCCGGGGGCCGCCTGGGAGGCCAATTCGCGGGTGTTCCGGTGCTCCTCCTGAGCACGGTGGGCGGGAGGAGCGGCGAGCCGCGCACCACGCCCGTCAACTACACGAAGGACGGTGACCGGTAGGTCGTCGTCGCCTCGAAGAGCGTAGCGCCCACCAATCCCTCCTGGTTCCGGAATCTCGTCGCGCGGCCCACAGCCAGCATCGAGATCGGGACCGACCGACTCCCGGTCACGTGGCAGATTGCGGAGGAAGCCGAGCGCGACCGGCTCTTCGCGCAGCACGCCACTGCGCTGCCGATGTTCGCGGACTACCAACGGCGGACGGCGCGACGCATCCCGGTGCTGCTGCTGGCACGGGCTGGCTAAGCGGGGTTGCGAAGGACGTCCATCCCCCGAAGACGAGGATCGAGGCGAGCAACGGACTGAGCCGGACGCGCCCCGCTTTCACTCGGCGTTGAACCTACTCCCCTAACCTTGGCTCGATGCCCGACTGGCTGCTGGTCGACGGCTCGAGCATGATCTTCCGGGCTTTCTACGGCGTGCCCCAGAGCATGCGGGCGCCGGACGGTCGGCCGGTCAACGCTGTACGCGGCTTTCTCGACAGCCTGGCCCGGATGGTCTCGGAGCGCCGCCCCCGGTTCGTGGGGGTGGCCAGCGACGAGGACTGGAGGCCGGAGTGGCGGGTCGAGCTCGTGCCGAGTTACAAGTCGCACCGTACGGCCGAGCCGGTACCGCCTTTGCTGGAGCCGCAGTTCCCCGTTATCCACGACGCCCTGCGCGCGGCTGGCGTCGACTTCGTGGGCTCGCCCGGTTACGAGGCCGAGGACGTCATCGCCACCTGGGTGGCACTGGCGGAGGGCGCGGCGATCGACATCGTCAGCGGCGACCGCGACCTCTTCGCCGTTGCCCGCGACCCCCTGGTCCGAGTCCTTTACCCGGAGAAGGGGGGCATGGCCGAGATCACCGAAGCTGAGGTCGAGCGCCGCTACGGCGTCCCCGGGCGCCTCTACGCCGACTACGCGGTGCTTCGCGGCGATCCCTCGGACGGTCTGCCCGGGCTGCCCGGCGTCGGGCCCAAGCGGGCAGCCGACATCATCCGCCTGCACGGTGGCCTGCGCGGATTGATCGAGGCGGGCCGTCTCCGCGCGGCCGACCAGGATTACCTCGAGCGCGCCCAGCGTGTTGTGACCCCGGTGCGCGACGTGCCCGTCGAGCTGCCCGCCGGGCGCCGTCCGGACTACCCGGTGGATGGCGCGGCGCTGGAGGAGCTCAGCCGGCGGCACGGGCTCAAGGGCTCGGTGGAGCGGCTGATCACGGCCCTCCGCCTGACTCGCTAGTCGAGTGCGTCGATCGCACCGCATACTTCGCCCATGCGCCCCAGCGGCGGGCTTCGAACACCTGGGGACGCGCTTCGCGACATGACCCCAGAGAGCTCGCCAGCACCCGGCGTGCCCTCCTCGGAGAGGCCACTTTCGGTCACCAGGCGGGTTGCCGACTTCGGGCGCCAGCTGCCTGGCGCCGAAGCGGCCCTCGAGGTCTATCACACGGACCGGCAGCACGGCGGGTCAGTGCTCGCGGCGGGCCTGGCCTTTCGCGTCTTCCTCATGCTGCTCCCGTTCTCCCTTCTGGCGGCCTCCGCGCTCGGCTTCGTCGCTGTGGGCGGGCAACAGCCCCTCCAGGAGGCGGCCGGGCGCGTCGGCTCACGGGCACGCTCATGAGGACGATGGTGGACACGGGCAGTGAATCTCGAGGCGGCCAATGGCTCCTCCTCCTGTCCGGGCTGCTGCTGCTCCTCTACACGACGAACTCCGCGCAGCGGGCTCTGCGTCTCATCCACGTCATCGCCTGGCGGGAGCGCCCGCGGCATGCACGCCTGGTCCCGTCGATCCTGGTCGGGCTGCTGCTGATCGGCATGTTCGTCGTCGGCGCCGGGACCTCCGCCCTGGCCGCGCGTTTCCCCGACGGCGTCGTCGGCACCGAATTGGTGCTGGCCGGCCTGCTGGGCGCCGTCTGGCTGCTCATCTCCTGGCTGCTGCCACACGCGGACGCGCCATGGCGGGCTCTGCTGCCGGGAGCGGGCGTCATGGCCGTGGGCCTCGGCGTGATGGAGCTGGTCAGCGTGATTTTCCTGGCGCGAAAGCTCAACAACTCTTCGCAGCTGTATGGCGGCCTGGGCGTCGCGGCGGCGGTGATGGCCTGGCTCTTTTTCTCATGCCGGCTGGTCGTCGCGGCCGCCGAGCTCAACGCCAGGCTCTGGCAGCGCGGACTGATCCTCGGGGGACGCGGCGACGCGTCGGCAGGGGCGATCCAGCCGGCCGAGCCCACACGCTGATGCCCAAGCTCTACCCGGACCAGGCGCGGGGGTGGATCCCACGTCTCTTGGCGGATCTGCTGGTGGCGGCCTGGACCGGGGCCGCGATCTTCGCCGGCGTCACCGTGTACAAAATCGTGGGCGGCCTGCGGGCCCTCACCGACGCCGCCTCCGAGACCGGCCGGGCACTCAACGGCTGGCTCGACGCCTTTCGCCAGACTCCGGCCAGCGGCATACCCATCGTGGGCCGGGCCCTCGACGATTACGTGGGTCGGGTCATCGACCGGGCTCAGGCGGGATCGGGAACGCAGATCATCCAGCACGCCAACAGCGCGGCGGGCGCGATCACCAACCTGTCGGTCGCGCTGGGCCTGATCACAGCCTTCATCCCGATCGTGCTCATCAGCGTTCCATTCGTCGTATGGCGCCTCGCCGACTCGGCCAAGCGCACGAGCATGCTGGCCTATGTGCAGGAGGCGGCAGCCGGCCACCGGATCGAGGAAGCGCAGGCGCTGCTGGCGTTCCGCGCGGTCGCCACCCTGCCTCTACCCGTCCTGGCCCGGGTTTCCCGAGACCCCCTCGGCGACCTCGCCTCGCGAGAACACCGGGCGCTGGCCGCGGCCCTGATGGAAAGGAATGGGCTGGACTCGATGCGCCTCGGGCCGGCGGATCTGAGCCGGCGGCAGGCGCAGCCGAGCTGACGCTCAGCTCTCGAGGCCACCCGGACCCGCTGCCTCCGCCTCCTCGTCCCCGGGCCAGGGCGGGGCCGTGTAGCAGAGGAAGCGCAGCTCGGCCTCCGCATCGCTCTGGAACTGGAAGGTCCACCCCGTGGGGATGACGAGCACCGACCCGGGCCGCACCTCGACGATCGACCCGGCGCCGGCCGGTGGGCACGTCCAGACACGGCCTCGACCGGCGAGGAAGTACCACGTTTCCTCGACCGTGCGGTGGCGGACCGGGTGGCTGGTCCGGCCTTTTCCGAGGCGGACCTCGACCAGGCTGGCCTGATCGCCGCGGGCGCGGAAGAAGACGTCCGAGCCGTCGGGGGCCACGGCATCAGGCTCCACCGGCTCATTCTGGGCCCGGCGCCGGGACGTCTTACAAATGGCTGACGAGGTTGCGGGAGCGCTCTTGCAATCCCGCCTCAGGCTGGGGCCATGAAGATCCCGAACCTCACCCTCGCCACCAAGATCGGGACGGCCGCCATCGCAGCCGTAGCCGTGGTCGGCGGGGGCCTGGCCGTCGCCGCCCACACCGCCGGCCTCCAGCTCAACAACGCCAGCGCCTCCACGCCGCCAACCGTGAGCTCCAGCCCCAGCCCGTCGCCGGGCAGCGCGAAGAACGTGGCCGCCCAGGCGACGGCCAAGGCCGTGCGCGTCGCTCTCATGCAGGCTGAGGCCCAGGTTCTGGGCCTGACCACCAAGCAGCTGGGAGCGGATCTCAAGCAGGGCCGGACAGTCCAGCAACTGGCGGGCGGGAAGGGCCTCAGTGAGGCCCAGTTCTCGACCCAGGTGGCGCAGGGGATGAAGGCGGCTCTCGACCAGCAGGTGCAGAGCGGGACCCTCAGCGCCAAGCAGGAGCAGCGCCTCCTCACCCGCTACGGCCAGGCCGTGCCGAACTGGAGCCGGCCGGTTCACACAGCGTCGCCGGCCAGCCCCAGCCCCGCGCCGGCGCAGTAACCCGACCCCTCCTCCTT
>JALYZG010000180.1 GCA_030948965.1 Candidatus Dormiibacterota bacterium
GCCCCTTCGGGGCCTGGGCGTGGCGGCGGGCGCCGAACCCACCGAGAGCAGCTGCACCACGTTTGCGGCGGACCCGACGACTGCCTTTGGTGCACCACGGGCTTCGTCGTCGCCAACGGTCGTCGCCACCCGTTCAGCCTTCGCTGGCGGTCGGCTGCCGGCAAGCCGGCAGTGGAGGAGGTCCTCCCCTACCTGGAGACGAAAGGCCACGAACTCCCGTCGGACATGTTCATGCCGGCAGCCGCGTGGGAGCTTCTCTTCGAGCGGGTGCCCCGACCTCGCCTCGCCCTCGACTCGGTGTCGGAGCTGCTCTGGGACCGGGATCTGTCCGAGCTGGGCCTCCCTTTCGTAGTCCGCTGCCTCGCAACCTGGAGTCGCGTCCAGCGCTCGAACGACGTGCCCGAGGCGGGGGCGCAGGTACTGGCCGCCGCCATCTCGGCCATGGTCGGACGCCGGTCGGGACGGGCCCAGACGCGGGTGGCGGCCGCCGACACGTTCGGAGCCGAAGCCGGGGCATTGGTGGCGGCCGGCCGATCGCTCCAGCGCGTTCTGGCGAACGGCCCCGGCCACCCCTGGTGAGCGGCTGCCGGCGGCCCTCTCAGCTCGCCACGGCCGGCCGCAGGCGCGACGCGACGAGGTTCAGGATCGGATAGCCGTCCACGCGGTCGCGGCGGACGCGGTCGCAGGCGATTGGCGGGAGCAGGTCCTGGTCGCCGTCGAGGACCACCGTCTCCTTCGGATAGAGCGAGCGCCAAACGTCACCCATGGCCTCGCGCCGCAGCTTGCCCGGCACGTACACGTAGCGCCGGTCGGGAACCGTCCGCCGGGCGCGGCGCTCCGCTCGGGCGAAAGCCACCTGGGCCTCGCGGTCGCGCAGATAGGGGTCGCTGACCTCCATCAGCTCGCCGGGTCCGGAGAAGGCCGGGTCGCCGCGGTAGACGAAGACCAGCACCCGGTCGGGCGTTGCGGCGCGTACGGCCGCGGTCACGACGGCCTCGGCCGCCTCCGGCTCGTGGGGCAGGATGGCCAGCACCTCGGCCGGCGGCAGGCGCCGCCCCGCGCCGAGCTGCACGACCGGCAGATCGGCCCGGTGCAGCCAGGGGAAGACCACCGGCTGCCGGGAGCGCGAGTAGTAGTAGGTGGCCAGCCCCAGCAGAACGCCGAGGACGGTGATGGCGCCCCCGAAGATGGTGGCCAGGGGCTTGGCCCGGAGGTTGACCAGCCAGGCCACAGAGACCAGCACGGTGGTCAGCACCCCGACCCAGAACATCGCCCGACCGCCCGAGGTGCGCCAGGTCCGGGGATCGAACCAGCGGACCACGTCCAGCGAGACGCAGGTGAGGATGAAGGCGCCGAGCAGGCCGAAGGCGTAGAGGTCGCCGAGGATGCCGGTCGAGCCGCGGGTCGCCACCACCAGCGCCACGGGCACCGCGACCGCCACGAGGATCGACCACTGGGGAGTGTTGCGCCAGCGGTTGCGCGACTCGAGCAGGCGAGGCAGGAATCCGGTCCGGGAGAGGGCGATGAACACGTGGTAGCAGCCGATCAGGGCCGTGTTGCTGGCGAAGATGAGCAGGAGCGCCCCGGACACGGCCACATAACCGCCAAGCGCCGGTCCCGCGACGTGGGCGCCCAGCAGAGAGATGTACTGGTTGGGGTCGGCCTTCGCGTCATTGAGGAGCGTCGTCGACCAGAGCGTGAGCAGCGGGCTCGTGATCACCATCGAGACGACGACAGCGGCCATCGCCCGGCGCGCCACCTTCGCCCGCGGTTCGCGCATGGCCGGAGCGAGCTGCGCGATCGTCTCCAGGCCGGAGAAGGCCAGGAAGGCGGCGGCGTAGCCGGTCACCAGCGTGAGAGCCGTCAGGCGCGGCCCGTGGCCGATGGCCGCGAAGCTGTGCACGACCCCCACCGGACCGAGCGAGACGGCGACGGCCAGTACGACCAGCACCTGGCCGCCTGCCGCCAGGGTGGCGAAAAGCATCGAGGCACGGGCGCTCTCCTTGATCCCGAGCGCGTTGAGCAGCCCGAGCAAGACCAGGGCGCCGACCGTGGCCGGAACCACGCGCGGATATAGCGACGGCGCGACAACCGCCAGGTAGAACATCCCCGAGAGCGCGCTCAGCGCTGCCGTGAGGAAATAGTCGACGAGGATGAAACAGCCGCCGAGCAGGCCCACGAACGGGTGCAGGGCGCGCGATGCGACGTTGACCACGCCTCCGCCCTCCGGGTAGCGCCAGGCCACCTCCGCGTACTTCAGCGACAGCAGCACGAAGACAACCAGGGTCATGCCCACGAAGAGGGCCGAGCGAGTCGTGAACCCGCCCTGGTAGAGGATGCCGGGCGAGTAGTAGACCGACGTTCCGATGTCCGCAAAGACGACGCCCCAGCAGAGCAACCAGCCGAGGCTGCCGCCACGCACCTTGAGCCGGCGGCGCGGCCGGGTGGCCGCGGCGGTCACCACTCGTATGGCCGCGGTCGCACGAGATCGGACCTCAGCGCCAGAACGTCGCCACGGATGAGGTTCAGCCGGCGCCTGATCGCCGGGTCAGCCAGCTCCAAGTTGAGGGTGGCGACCAGGTAGTCCTCGACTCGCTCCAGCTGGCGGACGGCCAGGCGCTCCCGGGCCGCTTCGGCGTCGGGATCGGGCTCGCGGGGGTCGGAGTGCCGTCCGAGAAGGTCCAGGGCGCCCATGTCTCGAGGCTAGTCGGGCTCCTGTGAGGAACCCGTGGGGAGAGCGGCCGCGGCCGCATGGACGTCGTATGGATTCGGCCGGAGTCCGGCCGGTTCAGCCGGCGCCTGGCGGCACGAGGTCCGGATAGACGCCGTCGGGGCCTGGCTCGTAGGCGGTGACGGAGATCACGGCCTCCACTTCGAGCGGTCCGTAGATGTGGGGAAAGCGCTCCCCGCCCGGGGTGACGGCCTCCCGACGCAGAGGCGACCCGAGGCGCTGGGGGTCGATGGCCAAGAGGACCAGGCCACGCATCCCTGGATAGACAAGACCGGCCACTCTTGCCACCTGGGCCGCGTCGCTGCAGTGGACGAAACCGACCTCGTCGAGGCTCTTGCCGCGCGTCGAACCCCGGTACTCACCCCGGGCGAGGGCGGCCGCCCACTCCGCGGCGGCAGTCACGTGAAAGATCGGGGCCAATTGGGGAAATGCCTATGTTAGGGCGCAGTTTGATGCCGGACGCCCTGGTCATCCTGCCCACCTACAACGAGCTCGCCAACCTGGAGCGCGTCGTGGCCGGGGTGCGAGCGGCCGGGTTCCCGGTCCTGGTCGTGGACGACGCCTCGCCCGATGGCACGGGCGCCCTGGCCGACTCGATGGCCGCCCGGGACGCGGGCGTCACCGTCCTCCACCGGCCCTGCAAACTGGGCCTGGGCAGCGCCTACGTGGCCGGGTTCCGGCACGGGCTCGAATTGGGCTACGGCTTCCTGCTGGAGATGGACGCCGACGGCTCCCACCCCGCCGAGCAAATCGCCGCCCTGGTCGAGGCGGCTCGCGCCAGCGGCGGTCTCGCGCTCGGCTCGCGCTATGTCGCGGGCGGCGTGATCGTGGGCTGGAGCCGCAGGCGCCAGGCGCTCTCCAGAGGGGCGAACGCCTACTGCCGGGCGCTCCTCGGACGCGAGGTCAGGGACTGGACGTCCGGCTTCCGCTGCTACCCGAGGGCGGTCCTGGAAGCCGTCGACTTCGCGAGCGTGATCTCCGACGGCTATGGCTTTCAGATCGAGATGGTTGCTCGCTGTCTGCAGGCCGGGTTCGGGGTGATCGAAGTCCCGATCCGGTTCGAGGAGCGCCAGGCGGGCCGCTCCAAGGTCTCCGAAGCCGAGATCCGGAACGCCGTGAGCCTCGTGCCCCGGCTGCGGATGGCGCGCCGGGGGCGGGGAGTGCGGCCGGTTCTGCGCCGCCCCGACGGGTTCAAGTCGACTCCCGATTGAGCGCCCGCTCCGGGCCCAGGCCGCCCCCCGGACCCTTTTTTATCGTGCTGGCGCCGGTCGCGGTCGCCGGCCTGCTCGCAGCCTGGAGCCTCAACTTCGGGCTCCCGTTCCTCTTCCGACCCGACGAGGACGTGATGGTCGGCCGGGCGGTGCGCATGGCGGTCGATCACAGCCTCGACCCGCTGTTCTACAACTACCCGCCCTTGGGCTTCTGGTTGCTGGCGGCGGCCGAGGCGGGACTCGGTCGCATCCCCGGCCAGCACCTCGGGCCCGCCACGGTGGTCGACCCCACGGCCGAGTACCTGGTCGCGCGCGTCCTCTCCGTGGTCGCGTTCATCCTCGCGGTGCTTTTTGTCCATCTCACCGCCCGCCGAACGTGGGGCGGCCTAGCCGGCCTCGTGGCGGGCGTGGCCTTGGCGGTGTCGCCACTGGCCGTCCGGCAGGCGCACTTCGCCACCACCGACGGCCTGGCCATGGCCCTGGTCGCCGCCGCCCTGTGGGCCGCCGTGCGGGCCCGGGGCCAGGGCGGACTGCTGGTCGCCGGCGCGATCTGCGGTCTCGCGGCGGCCACCAAGTACACCTCCGGCGCGGCGCTGGTTGCGGTCCTGGTCCTGGCCGCCATGGGGCCCGGATCCGGCCGCACGGGCCGGCTCACGGCCGCTGTGGCGGGGGCCGCCGTGCCCTTCGCGGCTGTCATGGTGGTCGCCGGACACCCCCGCGACTACCTCCAGGGCCTGCTCTTCCTGGGCGGCCGAGCCGGCGGCGCCTACGACACCCCGATCGGCTGGATCGCGCACACGACGCTCAGCGTGCCCTTCGGGCTGGGCCTGGGCACGACGGCGGTCGTAGCCGCGGGCATCCTGGTGGCGCTGTTGCGGCGGCATGCGCTGGACGTGGCTCTCTTGGCCTTCGTCGTCGTCTACGCGCTGCTGATCGGCTTCAGCCACGAGGTCTTCTTCCGCTACGTGATGCCGGTCCTGCCCGCGCTCTGCGTACTGGCGGGCGGCGTGGCCCGAGCGGCACCCGGACTCACCGGCCGGATCGCGGGCGCCGCGGGTTTGATCGCCCTGCTGCTCACGCTGCCGGCGGCCTACGCGTCGGTGCAGACCGACCGGCTGCTGGGCCAAACCGACACTCGGCGCCAGGCCGCCGACTGGCTGCTGGCCAACGCCGCGCCGGGCTCGCAGCTGCGCATCTCCTCCTATTTCGCCCAGCCGTTCTACGACTCGGGCGAGCTGGAACAGGACAAGCTGCTGCACCTCTATCAGACGGGCGACCCGATCGCCGACAGTTTCCAGCTCGGCCGCTTCACCGATCGCTTCCGGGTAAACCGGCCCGGCTCCCCGTGCTACACGATCCTGGAGTCGGGGCCGCCCTGGCAGTATCCGACACCGGCCTCGTCCGGCAGGGTGCTGGCGCGCTTCACGCCGTACACGGGCCCGGTGCGGGGGCAGGCCGTCTACGACCGCCTGGATTCGTTCTACCTGCCCCTCTGGGGCTTCGAAGACCTGGACGATCCAGGTCCGGCGATGGTCATCGTCGCGGGCTGCGGCTGACCGAGCCTTTCATGGTCCGGTAGGCGTTGGGCCGCATTTGGAGGATGACCCGCTCCGCTCTGTCTGGAACCTCGGTCGTGTAGCCTCGGTAGCGCTTCTGCAGCGTCTGGTAGAAGGCGCCGGTGGGATCGTCCTCGATCTTCTCCACCACCCCGCGCACCTGCAGGTAGCGGTATTGGTTGTCGGGATCGGTGATCGAGAGGGCGACCCGCGGCTCGCGCTGGATGTTGCCGAAGTTGTGCCGCGTCTTGAGGTGCGTCAGGCGGATCAGGCCTGAATCGCGATCCCAGAGGAACCACATGGGGTTGACCTGGGGGGCTCCGTCTTCGCGGACGGTGGCCAGGTGGGCGAAGTTCGGCCGCTCCAGGAGGTCGACGTGGTCGTCGGGTGGGTTCATCACCCTTAGTTCAGCAGATGCGGTCCGAGTGGCGTTGGGCTCCTCCGCTCAGCCGAAGCGGGCGGGGGCGAAGGCCTCGACCGGCTGCTCGGTCCGGCCTGCCAGCGCGAGATCCGCGGCGGCCTCGCCCAGGACTGGTCCGAACTTGAAGCCATGCCCGGAGCAGCCGCCGATGACGCTCAGCCGCCGCGAGCCGGGCACAGCTCCGACCAGGAATCTCCCGTCGGGGGTGTTCGTGTAGAGGCAGACGCCGGCGTGCTCGACGACGTCGCTCAGTCCGCGCAGCTGGGAGCCGATGAACTTTCGGACCGGAGCCAGGTCGGCGTCGCCGATTGAACGATCCACGGTGTCCGGGTGGACGCCCCGCAGCCCCCCGTGGTGCCGCCCCAGCTTGACCGTGCGGCCGTCCTGGCTGGGCAGGCCGAAGTGCGTCACGCCGCCGCCGGACTCGTGCATGAAGACGGGCGTCCGGGCCGGCGGCCAGAGGCTCGGGTCCGAGAGCCGCCACCAGACCTGCACCTGGCGCTCCACCTGCGCCGCCCCGGCCAGCCTGGGCAGCAGAAACGGCAGCCAGGGTCCGGCCGCGATGATGACGCGGGCGGCTTCCAGCACCGTTTCGCCGGTCGTGATCCGGGCGCCCATGTCCGTCTCTTCGATCGCGGTCACCGCCTGCCCGCTGAGGACGGTCGCGCCTAGCGCCTCCGCCACCTGCAACGCGGCCAGCACGGCCTCGGTTGGACGAAGTACTCCGGCCCCGGGCTCGTACACCGCCACCTCGCCCGGCGCCGGCCGAAAGTTCGGAAAGCGCCGCCGCAGCTCCACCGCGTCCAGGACCTCGTGCTCGAGGCCAGATGAGCGGGCGGCGGCGAGCGTCCCCGCTACAGTCGGCACGGTCGGCGGCCCCAGCATGAGGGCGCCGGTCAGGGTCAGAAGGTCGGCGCCGCTCTCAGCCTCCAGCGTGCGCCAGAGGCGGAAGGCCTCGCGGACCAGGGGCACGTAGCCGGCGCCTTCGAAGTAGGCGGTGCGGATTATCCGCGACAGGCCGTGGCTCGAACCCCGATCGTGGCCCGGCTCGAACTGCTCCAGGCCGACCGCCCGCACCCCCCTCGCCGCCAGCCGCCACAGCGCCGACGCGCCCATGATGCCGAGGCCGACCACCGCCACGTCGTATTCGGCAGCCCTGCCGGCGAGTCCTGCGAGCGGCGGGTTCGGGCTCACTCGGCCGCCGTCCGGTGTCGTCTGCTCATTCGCCCTGCCTTCCGCTGTGTCCCCAGGACCGGTTCATCGCACCCGGCAAGTGTGGGGCCTGCTGATCAACGCGCTTAATGCGCCGCCGGGGTTGAATCCGATCAGCCGATGGGGGTAGGGTAGGCGAGTTCGGTGCCCGCCCCGCATGGCGGGACCGGAACCCAGGGCGGTCCTCGTGCGCTGCATGGGGGGTAGCCGTTACAGCTGTCGCGAGGCCGTCCTGGAGCCCGAAATCGTATCGCGTCCCGGGTCGCTGCGCCAGTATCGAATTGAACGTGTTTCCGAGGCAGCCCTGAGACGGCTCGTCGGCCGGCTGTAGCCGACCGCGCCGAAGCCGGTGATGTCCCCTCTGACGGCGCCCCAGGAGCCTGACCCAGGGGCCGGGATCGAGGTCGGCGGCGACGCCCTGACGTGCGCCGCCAATCGCCTCGGTCGGGCGTGCCCGGACCCCGTCGCGGTGTCCGCACTGGCCTGGCGGGGCGGGACCGCGGCTCGAGCCGGAGGTGGTCCAGCGTCGGGGCCGGAGCCGGCTCAGGCACGGCCATCGTGGCCGCCGCCCTGCGCCAGCTGGTACCTTCCGCACTCTCCCGCAGAGACTGGGCTCGGCCCCGGCCCTGGCGCCGGCCGCGAACCAATCGGAAGATCGCGACCTGGCCCGACCTGGAAGCCGCCACCGACCTCCGTCTCGCCTGGCAGGCGCTCCGGCGGCCCCAGGGCGCCCCGAACCTAGGAGCCTAGCCCGCCGCCGCCTGTTTCTCTCGATGCTCGCGCAGCGGTCGCGCCGTGGATTCGCGCTGGACCAGGCGCGGCTGGAGCACGAGCCGCCGCCGCCGGCCGCCGCGGACGGCCGCGACCAGGAAATCGGTAGCGGCCCGGACCAGCCGATCGATGTCCCAGCCGACTGTGGTCAGAGCCGGTGACAGGAGCCCCGAGACCGGCTGGTCGTCGTAACCCACGATCGACACGTCCTGCGGAATCGCCAGGCCCAGGTCGCGCGCGGCCGCATAGGCGCCGTGGGCGATCGAGTCCGAGAAGCAGAACACGGCCGTCGGGCGCGGCCGCAAGCCCAGCACCTCGTGCGCCGCCGCCGTCGCCTCAGGCAGCCAGTGGGGTGAGGTCACGAACCTCACCTGGAGGCCAAGGCGGGTGGCTGCCTGCTCCACATAGACCTCGGTCGGGCGGTTCGGACGGACGTTCTGGCTGGGCGTGAGGACGCCCAGCCGGCGATGTCCGAGGGCGGCGAGGTGGCCAAGCGCCAGCGAGACGCCGGCGTTGTTGTCGTAGAGGACCTCCCCTCGCGGCCGGACCCCGGTCAGTGAGTCGCCGATGGCGACCAGCGGCATGGCGTTTTCGAGCTCCGCCCAAAGGCCGGCCGACGGGTCGAGGGGCGAGACGATCAGGCCATCCACCCGTTGGTCCCGAAGCTGTCTGGCCAGGGCCAGCTCGCGGACGGGATCACCGGCCGAATCGACGATGAGCGCGAACAGGTCGCGCTCCAGCAGCGCCCGACCCAGGCTGGCCGATACCCGCTGCTGCCATAGGTCGGCGAGGGAGGCGCAGAGGACGCCGATCATGCCCGTCCGGCCGCTGGCCAGGGCCCGGGCGATCGGATCGGCCGTGTAGCCGAGCTCGTCGGCCACGCGGCGCACCCGCTCTTCGGTCTCCTTCGCCACGTGCATCCCGCGGAGCGCGTACGAGACCGCGGACGGCGAGAGGTCGACTTGGTGCGCGATCTGCTGCAGCGTCACGCGCTTTCTGGCGGGGGGCACGGGTGCGAGCATACGACCCACTTGACAATTTGGTAGGTCAAGCGCTTCACTGAAGCGGTCCAGTGAAGCGCTTGACCAATGGGCCCGGGGCCGCCTTCGACGTCCACCAGCACCTCTGGACCGCAAACCTGGTCGCCGCCCTCCGCGCGCGCCGGCGGCCACCCTGCCTGGAGGCCTGGCGCCTGCACCTGGAGGGCGAGCCGCCGTTCGAGGTCGATCCGGCCGCACACGACCCATCTGCCCGGGCGGAACTGGCCCGCCAAGATGGCGCCGCGGTCGTGGTGTTGGGACCATCGAGCCCACTCGGCATCGAGTGGCTGGCGCCTGACGAGGCCGCCCCGCTGCTGGACGCCTATCACGACGGAGCGCTGGCGCTCGGGGAGCCGTTCGCCGTCTGGGCCACCGCCGGGCTGCGGGAGATCGATGCCAACGGCCTGCGCCGGCGGCTGCAACAGGGTTGCGTCGGCCTCCAGTTGCCCGCCGACGCCGTGGCGGATGAGGCGGGTTACGAGCGCTGCTCGCCTCTCTTGCGGGTCCTGGAGGAGTTTGGCCGGCCCCTCTTCGTGCACGCCGGCCAGGCCGGCGCGGCGTCCAGGTCCGAGCCCGGCTGGTGGCCAGCACTGGTGCCGTACGTGGAGCAGATGCATCGAGCCTGGTTCGCGCACCGGGCCTGGGGCCGCGTCCGCCACCCGGGGCTGCGCGTCTGCTTCGCCATGCTGGCCGGCCTCGCACCGCTGCACGCGGAAAGGTTGGAGGCGCGGGGTGGCGGCCGGTTGGTCTTCGACCCGTGCACATTCCTGGAGACGTCCTCGTACGGGCCCCGGGCGATCGACGCCACCGTCCGGGTCGTCGGCATCGACCCGCTCGTGCATGGTTCCGACCGTCCCTACGCGTCGCCCTGCCACCCCGACCTCGGGCCGTCCGCGGTGCGGGCCATGATCTCGAGTAACCCGGCGCGGCTGCTCGGCTTGCCAACTGGAGGATGAATGGACTGGAATGATCTGCCCGGCCGCGACCTGGAGGCGGCGGAGCTGCGGGCGCTGGTGGAGAGGCTCGCGGCCGGTCCTGAGCTCTGGCGTGGCCTGACCGTCGCCGGGGCGGGAACCCGGCACTTCGAGTGCGTCTACCGCGACCAACACCTGGACGTGTGGATGATCGCGTGGGACCGGCAGAGCGACACCGGCTGGCACGACCACGACACTTCCTCGGGTGCGGTCCGGGTCGTGCGGGGGCGCCTGCAGGAAAGCACGCCCCGGATGGGTGGAGACCCGGTCGTGGCGGAGGTCGGCGCCGGCTCGACCATCATCTTCGGCCCGGACCACATTCACCGCCTGACCGGGGTTGAGCCGGGCACGGTCTCGGTGCACGCGTACTCACCCGCGCTGTGGCGGATGGGCCAGTACACGATCAGCGACTCGGGCGTTCTGCGGCGGCAGTCGGTCAGCTACGCGGAGGAGTTGCGACCGTTGGCTGCCTCCGCCTGAGTCCTGCGCCGTCTCATGGACCTGCGGCGGAAGGGCCGTGCGCCGGCGACTGCACGCTTCGACGGCGACCAAGGGCAGCATCCGCCGGGGACGCACGCGTGGGCCCTGCCTCGTCAGACTTGATCTGTTAGGCGACCGCACTCGCCGAAATCCGATCTTGCAGCGAGAGGAGCCCAAACAATGTCCGAAGTCCAGATCGGCGGTCCCGGTTTCGCGGCGATCACGGTCAGCGACGTTCCCCGCTCAGCGGCCTTCTACGAAACACACCTGGGCGCAAAGCGCGACCCCTTCGACTTCGGTCCCGCCGCGGTCGCCTTTCTCGGGCCCCCGGTTCCCTTCACCGTGAGGCGCGCGAGCCAGGGGCAGCCTGGGCCGGCCGGAGCTGCCAGCAGCATCGCGCTGTGGTGGAAGGCGAGCGACCCGCAGGCCGTGTACGAGCGCGTGAAGGCCGCTGGCGTGCCCATCCTGCAGGAACCGTTCGACGGACCTTTCGGCCGCACCTTCGCCCTCTCCGATCCCGACGGCTACAGGATCACCGTCTACGAGAGCGATGTGCCATTGTTCTGGCCGCCCAAGGGTTGACCGTTTCTACGCGGTTCACCGAGCTGGTCGGCTGCCGGCTCCCCTTCCAGCTCGCGGTGCTCGGCGGTGTGGGCACCCTTGAGCTGGCAAGGGCGGTCGAGCTGGCAGGCGGCTTGGGGATGGTGCCGTCCAGCGTCCAAGTGCCGGAGCCACGGTCGGGAGCGCTCGGAAAGGGGTTTCTGATCCCCTACCTCCCCCCGCTTGAAGAGGTGGTCGAGGACATCCGCGGCCTGCGGGTGGCGGAGTTCTTCTGGAGCCAGCCGGATATGGCGATCGTTGCCGCCGCTCACTCCGCGGGTACCCTGGTGTCCTGGCAGATCGGCTCGGCGGCGGAGGCGCGGGCGGCGGAGGCCGCGGGTTGTGACCTGGTCGTCGCCCAGGGCGTCGAGGCTGGCGGCCACGTCCGTGGCCAGCAGCCGCTCGACGAACTCTTGGCGGACGTGCTCGGCGCCGTCTCGCGGCCGGTCGTGGCGGCGGGCGGGATCGGCAGCGCAGAGCGGGTGGCGCAGCTGATCGGGGCCGGCGCAGACGCCGTGCGTGTGGGCACCCGCTTCCTAGCCTGTCCTGAGTGCGACACGCATCCGGCCTACGTCGAGGCCCTGATCGCCGCCAGCGCCGGCGACACGGTCCTGACCGACCACTTTGACGACGACGGGAACTGGGCGGCGCCGGTGCGCGTCCTGCGCTGGTCGCTGGAGGGGGCGATCAGCGCCGGCAACCGCCGCTCGTCCCCTCCCGCCGCGACGGCCGACACCCCGCTGGCGATGGCATGCTACGCCGGCATCTCGGTCGAGCATGTCCGTGAAGTCAAGCCGGCCTTCGAGGTAGTGCGCGAGCTGACGTCTCGATTGATGCGAGGGATTGAAAATGGCCATTGACCCTGACACCGAAGCCGCTGCTGACCTTGTACAGCTCTACCAGGACTTGCATGAGCATCCAGAGCTTTCCTTTCTGGAGACGCGGACGGCGGCGATCGTGGCTGATCATCTGCTCACGCTCGGGTACGAGGCAACCACAGGTGTCGGGCGCACCGGAGTCGTCGGGATCCTGCGCAACGGCGAAGGCCCGACCGCACTGCTGAGAGCCGATATGGACGCCCTCCCGGTACTCGAGAAGACCGGGTTGGCATATGCCAGCGTGGCCCGCGGCATGGACCGTGACGGTCATGAGGGTCCGGTGATGCACGCCTGCGGACACGACATGCACGTGAGCTGCCTGATCGGAGCGTGTCGAGAACTGGTAGAGAACCGTTCGACCTGGTCGGGAACACTGATGGTGGTTTTCCAACCCGCCGAGGAGGTCGGTGGCGGCGCCCAGGCGATGGTTGAGGACGGGCTGATCGATCGATTCGGCCGACCCGACGTCGTCCTCGGGCAGCACGTCGCCCCGCTTCCAGCCGGATTCCTCGCGTTGCACCCGGGCACCGCTTTCGCCGCGGCGGACAGCCTGAAGATCACGATGTTCGGGCGGGGCGCGCACGGGTCACGTCCGGAGGTCTCGATCGACCCGGTCGTGATGGCCGCAGCCACCGTCATGCGGCTCCAAACAGTGGTGTCCCGCGAGGTCGCCGGCACCGACACCGCAGTCGTCACCGTCGGTTCGATGCGGGCCGGGACGAAGGAGAACATCATCCCCGACGATGCCGAGCTGCGACTCAGCCTGCGCACGTTTGATGGCAAGGTCCGCACCCGCGTGATGGACGCCATCGCACGGATCGTCCGGGCTGAGGCGGCCGCCTCCGGCGCCACGCGCGATCCTCAGGTGGAGCTCGTCGATGGATTCCCGGCCGTGGTCAACGACGAGGCAGCCTCGGCGCGAACCCGGGCGGCGTTCGCGACGTTGCTCGGCGAGGGCAGAGTCGTCGATCCCGGACTGGTCACCGGCAGCGAAGACGTCGGGCTGCTCGCCACCGCCGCCGGCGCACCCTGCGTGTACTGGCTGCTCGGCGGCGGTGACCCCCAGGTCTTCGCCGGGGCCACCACCGCTGAGGACATCATGAAAATCGTGACAGACGTCCCGTCCAACCACTCGCCGCTCTACGCCCCGGTCATCGAGCCCACCCTCAAGATCGGTGTGGCGGCCCTGGTCACCGCAGCGCAGACCTGGCTGCCTCGCACTGCCTGACGCGCGGCCGACCGCATGACGGGGAGTGCCAACGGGACATCCGCCGGCGAGGGCACGCTTCGAGAACGGCGCAGGAGAGCATTCGCCGGGGAACGCACGCCAGCGCCCCCGGTGCTCAAGGCGCGGATCGTCCTAGCAGAGACACGACTTGTCTCCTGGCCACCGTCCGGGGTCGTGATTGCTGTGCTCAAGGGAGCCCCAGCGCGACCTCGGGACGCCGCGGAAGAGTCAGGCGCCAGTCGGCTCGATTTGAGCGCGAACGATGAGGCGCTCGCTGTAGCCGCTGCGCTTTGAGTAGGTGCCCTCACAGGTGATCAGCGTCACAGAGTCCACCGCCGTGGGGCCGATGATCTCGGCCACCGCCCCAGTGTTTGCGTCGTACGTCTGCACCGACGTGACGCGGTATCGATACCCGGGGCCGCTCGCGGGCTCCAGCTCCAAGGGGTCGCCCGCTCGCAGTTCGTGCAGGCGCCAGAACACCGCCGGTCCCCGGCCGGCGAAGTCGAGATGTCCCGAGAAGACCGCATTCGACCCGGCGCCCGGTTCGGCGCTGAACGGGTACCAGGCCACCTGATCAGGACTGCTTGGCGCCTCCATGACATTGTGGCCGTCAATGTCCTTCTGAACTACCGGCGCGTTCACATGCACCTTGGGAATGATCATGCGTGCCGGCACGATCGCGCCAAGGGGGTGCTGCGTTCTGATGGACGGTTGTGGCAGCGGCGCAACTCTCGGCGCGGTCCCCGTCCCAAGGTTCGAGACGGTGCCTGTCGGCTGTGCCGCACTCGCAGCCTGTCCTGCCTGCCTGGCGAGGCGGGGCGCGCCTCCGACAATGAACCACTGCACTCCCGTCACCGCGATCACCGCCATCGCCGCCACGCCTGCTCCGACTACCCGCCAGCGGCGCCCGCGAGGAAGTCCGCGCCGGGTCATATCCGGCCTCAACCTCGCGGGCAATCGGAACTGGACATCTAAGGTCGCGTGAATCCGGCTCTCCGGTGCCTGATCGCCAGAGCCAGCCCGCCAGCGGACAGCGACAGCAGTGCCAGGAGTGCCACCAGCCACGAAGTGAATCCCCACCCGCCGCCGGGGCCACTGCCGGTATTGGGCAGTTCTGGGATCTTCTGGTAGACGTCGAGGATTGGAGTCGGCGCCGGTGACGGCCCGTTGTCGGGGGTCTGGTCCGCGGGTATCTGTATGGTCTGACTGGCGTTTGTGACCTGCGCCGTCAGCGAGGCGTTGGCTCCGTCGGCAGTCTCCGTGATCACACACGTTGCCGGCGTCTCAATGTTGTGGTAGGTCTTCGATACCGACCCCGTTGCCCCGGCCGGGATCACAAAGGGTTCCAATGCAACGCTGTTGCACGTGACCGTGATGATGACTTGACCCTGTAACCCCGAGGCTGGGCCGCCGATGGTCTTGGTGACAGTCAGCGAGCCCGTGTCGAACGCGGTGACCTGGACCGACACCGTCTTGGTCACCTCACCCTCGGACGCGAGGATCAGCTTCTGGGCGGCGACCGGGTCCGGATTTTCGGGGTTCGCCGCTTCGTACAGGAGCACTTCGCCGGTCGCGGCCATGATATTGGCGGTCACATCGATCGACGCCGGTCCGGGGCTGCTCCGGAGCAGGAAGAGCGGCGTGGAGGATGCGATGGTGGATCCGTTGGGGACGGGATGGGTCATGGCGCTGTCGCTGAACAGGCTGCCGCCGGTTACCGAAACGGTGACTGTGGCGGCGGTCGTGTTGATGGTGAACGGCCCGATCGCCATCCCGGCCGGTCCGGTGCTGGGACCCGTGATGGTCAAGGGTAGAACGGGCGGAGTGAGGGGGCCTTCCGCAAGCACCTGGTTGACGATGCCGACCGTGTAGGGGTGCACCGGGTCCGCGACGTCGAGCACGTAGTTGTCAGTGAAGAACCAGATCGCCGCCTGGACCGCAGCCGCCTTGGCGTCGGGCGTGGGAGCCCCTGCCGGCGCATTGGGCACGTGGGGATAGAACTCGTTCAAGATTCGCGCCACGTAGCCGACATTGGGCACGTTGCTCGCGTCCCAGGTGCCCAGGGCGTAGCCGAGGCCGGGAAAGGTGGCCGTGTGCAAGTCGATGCAGTAGGCCTGGAGCGCCGCCCCGGTGCTGGTGTTCTTGGCGTTGATCACGCCCGCGAAGTACTCGTTCTTGACTGGATAGATGCTGGGATCGGGTGGGTACCCGGAGATCGGGTCGATGCCGGGGGCGAGGTGCCCGAGGATGCCCTGGTGACCAGGCCCTAGCCCTGTCATAACGATAGTAGCGGTCGACCGGTGAGTTCCTACAGGCCACGGTGGGGTCGGCACCGCCGCGCCAGCACCGCCCTGACGACGATGCCGGCGACCGCGAGCACCATCGCAATGGCGAGCGCAGCGCCACGGACGCGCATCAACCTCGTCGTCTTCGAGTTCCCCCCACTCGCGCCTCAGGGCCAGGATACACCGGGTGGTTCGAAGCACCTTCAGGGCGGCGTCCACCTCACTGTCATAAACGCGAGGCCGGCCAGGACCTCCTAGGTCATTCCGCGCTGGACGCACATTGCCAGGATGGTCTTGCCGATCGGCAGCTCGGACACCTCCAGCCTACTGTGCCGCCGTCGGTCTTGGGGGATTCGCAGTAGATAACGCTGATGGCTGAACTTGGCGGAGGGAGAGGGATTCGAACCCCCGGTGGCTCATCACCACGGCTGTTTTCAAGACAGCTGCCATCAACCGGACTCGGCCATCCCTCCGGCGAAGACCGACTGC
>JALYZG010000169.1 GCA_030948965.1 Candidatus Dormiibacterota bacterium
TGCGCCGCAACGGCGTCGACGCGCTGGTAGCGATAGGGGGCGACGACACGCTTTCAGTGGCGAGGGGCCTCAGTGATGCCGGCTACCCGGTGGTGGGCGTGCCCAAGACGATCGACAACGACCTCTCCGGGACGGAGTTCTGCATCGGCTTCGACACCGCGGTGGGGATCGTGGTGGAGGCGCTGGACCGCCTCCATACGACCGCCTCCGCCCACCACCGGGTGATGGTCGTGGAGGTGATGGGCCGCGACACGGGCTGGGTCGCCATGGCCGGCGGGCTCGGCGGCGGCGCCGACCTCATCGTCATCCCGGAGTTCGAGGTGCCGGTGGACGAGATCATCGCCCACCTCCACCGCCGTCGTGGCGAGGGCCGCGACTTCAGCATCATCGTGGTCGCGGAGGCTGTGACCATCCCCGGCCTCGAGGTCGGCGGGGACGCGGCCACTGACGCCTTCGGCCACGTGCAGCTGGCCAAGCGCGGCCTCGGCGACGCCCTCAGCCGGCGCATCGAGTCGGAGACCGGCTTCGAGACCCGGGTCACAGTCCTCGGGCACCTGCAGCGCGGCGGCACTCCCTCGGCTGTGGACCGGCTCTGGGCCACCCGACTGGGCGTCAAGGCGGCCGAGGTCGTGGATGCCGGCCAATCCGGAGTCGCCCCGGTGCGCCGCGACGGGTCGGTGGCGGTCGTCCCGCTTGCCGACCTGGTGGCCGAGCAGCGGCGCGTGCCTCGCGACTTATACGAGCTGGCGCGGGTCTTCGACTAGACCTGCCGGGTCACCTTTGGTACGTGGACCCGGTGCCTCCCCACGCGACCGGGATCTCGGGTGGATCCATATCGTCCGCCGGAGGCCCGCGGTCACGCGGAGAAGAAAGAAGGCGACGGAGGCACGCGCCGCCTCCGCCGCCCCTTGGGGGGTAGTTGCTATTGGGTCAGTTGGCCAACGCGACCTGCGGCATGGCCGCCGGCTCCAGCGCCAAGTCCAGGACCTCGGACACGTCCCCGGCCAGGTGGACCTTCATCTCCTGGCGCACGGGCAGCGGCAGGTCGTCCAGGTCCGCTTCGTTGCGCTTGGGCAGGATGACCTCCTTCAAGCCCGCGCGCTTGGCGGCCAGCACCTTCTGCTTGACGCCGCCGATCGGCAGGACCTTGCCTTGAAGGGTGACTTCGCCGGTCATGCCCACCGTCGGCCGCACCGGCCGGCCACTGAGCAGGGAGACGAGCGCGGTGGTCATGGTCACGCCCGCCGACGGTCCGTCCTTGGGCACTGCCCCGGCCGGCACGTGGATGTGTACCTGGCCTTCCGGCAAGTGCCCCTCGAGGCCGAGCTGCCCCGCGTGCGAGCGCACGTAGGAGAGCGCGATCTGGGCCGACTCCTTCATCACGTCGCCCAACTGCCCGGTCAGGATCAGGCCCGGCTTGTCGCCAGGAATCGCGGTGGCCTCGATGAAGAGCACCTCGCCGCCGGTGCCGGTCACGGCCAGACCGGTCGCCACGCCCGCCACCGCGGTTCGCTCCAGGATCTCCTCGAACTGAAAGCGAGGCTTGCCCAGCGCCTCCCGGACCAGGGCCTCGTCGATCGCCGTCGGGGCTTTGAGCGCGCCCGAATCGAGCCGCGTGGCCAGCTTGCGCATGACCTTCCCCAGCTCGCGCTCCAGTGAGCGCACGCCGGCCTCCCGCGTGTAGTCGGAGATGACGCGGCGCAGGCCGCCGTCCGTGATCGAGACCTCCGCCTCGCTCAGGCCGTTGCGCTCGATCTGCCGCGGCACCAGGTGGCGCCGGGCGATGTCCAGCTTCTCCTCTTCCGTGTAGCCGTCCAGCCGGATCAGCTCCATGCGGTCGAGCAGAGGCGCCGGGATGGTGTCGGCCACGTTGGCGGTGGGGATGAAGAGCACATCCGAGAGGTCCAGGTCGACCTCCAGGTAATGGTCGCGGAAGGTGTGGTTCTGGGCCGGGTCGAGCACCTCCAGCAGGGCCGAGGAGGGATCGCCCCGCCAGTCGGCGCCGACCTTGTCGATCTCGTCCAGCATGATCACCGGGTTGGCGGTGCCGGCCTCCTTGAGGGCGCGCACGATCCGGCCCGGCAGGGCCCCGATGTAGGTGCGCCTGTGGCCACGGATCTCGGCCTCGTCGTGGATGCCGCCCAGCGAGATGCGGGCGAACTTGCGACCCAGCGAGCGCGCCACGGACTCCCCGAGAGAGGTTTTGCCCACGCCCGGAGGGCCGACCAGGGTGATGATGGCGCCCGAGCCCCGGCCCCCCTCGGGGGCCAGACCCTTCTCGCGGCGCCGCTTGCGGACGGCCAGGAACTCGATGATCCGGTCCTTGACGTCCTCCAGTCCAGAGTGATCCTGGTCCAAGATCTCGCGGGCCTTGACCAGGTCGTAGTTGTCGTCCGTCTTGACGGCCCAGGGGATGTCGAGCATCCAGTCCAGGAAGTTGCGGATCCAGCCGTACTCGGGGCTCTGCTCGCTCATCCGTTCCAGGCGGTCGACCTCACGGTCGAACTCCTTGCGCGCGCCCTCGGGCATGCCGGCCTTCTCGATCTTCGCGCGGTACTCGGCGACCGCATCGCCGCCGCCCTCGCCCAGCTGCTTTTTGATCGCCTCCATCTGCTGCCGGAGCAGGAACTCGCGCTGGTTCTTCTCCATGCGCTCGGAGACGTCGCTGCGCACCTGCTCCTTCAGCGAGAGCTCGCCCAAGATCTCCCGGTTCCACTCGATCAGCCGCTCCAGGCGGAGCTCCACGTCGATCATCTCCAGGATCTCGACCTTGCGCTCGACCGACAGGTCGGGGGAGTAGCCGGACATGTCCGCCAGGTGGCCGGGGTTGTCGATGGCACGCAGGATCTGCGCGATCTGAGGCGCACCGCGGATCTCGAGGATGTTCTCGACCACGGCGCGGTACTGGTGCGCCAGCTCGCGAGCCCGGTCGGACCAGGTGCTCGGGTCGGGGCTGGGCGTGACGTCCGCCATCAGCGGGCCGCCGACCTCGGGTCTGACCTCGCCCAGGACCGCCCGCATCCGGCCCTGGACCTGCACGACCTCGGTCCCGTCGGGCAGGTTGCCCTTTTCTTCGATCTTGGCGATGAGCCCGACGGTGGCGTAGCGCCCGTCGATGCGGGGCAGGAGCAGGAGCTGGCCGTCCTCGGCCAGCGCCGCCCTCACGGCCCCGCGGGCGTCCTCGTTGTCGATGGGGATGGTGGCGCTCATCCGCGGCAGCACCACTGCCTGCGTCAGAGGCAGGACCGGCAGCGTTCGGTTTCTCTCTTGCATCTTGGTTCCTGATCTATCTCCTGCTGGAGGGCGGCATTCCGTGGCCCACGTTGGGAAGGTACCCACCAGGGAGGCGGGGAAAACCGACGCCGGCGGGGTCAGGCGTCGGGCTCCTAGGGCGACTCGCGCTCCCGGCCGAGGGCCAGCGCGAGGGCCCCGATGACCCCGGCCACGAGCAGCAGGCCGCCCAGGAGCCCGATCCCCGCACCGCGATCGAGCAGGGCCACGGCCAGCAGGACGGCGACAGCGCCCAGCGCCAGCCGGCCGTCCGCGGCGAAAAGGTCCCATACCTCGGCCGCGGCCCCCCGCACGGCGCGCAGGCCCGGCGGCAAGGTTGCGGCCGCCGGCCGTCGCCGGAGCCACGCGACGAGGGCGAGCGAAAGCGCCGAGTAGATCGCGGCCAGCACCAGCAGGAAGAGATCGTCGCGCCACCAGCGGACGCCGATGCCCTCCCCGGCGAAGAACGTGCCGTAGGTGGTGAGCATGATCCCGACCGCGTACTTGATGGCGTTTTCGGGCACCCGTGTCAGCGGCTGGCGCAGGGCCAGGCCGACCGCCAGCACCACCGCCCCAGCCAGCAGGGCGCCGGCCGTGGCGGCCGGAAGCTGATGCAGGCCGCCGAGGGCGACGACGATGAAGACCACCTCCACGCCCTCCAGGAAGACGCCGTTGAAGGCGGTCGCGAAACCGCCCGCGTCGAGCCCCGGCCGCGCGCCAGCCGGCGCGGCCTCCAGCCGGGCCCGGGTGGACGCGAAGGCGGCGGCCTCGTCGTGCAGCGATCTGAGGCCGCTGGAGCGGAGGATGGCCTTCTTCAACCAGCCGAGGCCGAAGAGGAGGAGAAGGGCCCCGATGACCGTCCGGATGTCCGCCAGAGGCAAGGCCAGGGTTATCGCCGCCCCGAAGACGGCGACGAGGGCGGCCAGGGCGACGAAGGCCACCCCCGTGCCGGCCAGCGCGCTCCGCCAGCCCCGCTCCAGGCCCGCGGCGAGAACGATGGTCAGGGCCTCCACCCACTCGACGGCCGCGGCCAGGAACGTGACGCCGGCGACCGCCAGCACCTGGTAGCTCATGACATCATCGTGGGGTAAAGCCGCATTTGAGCTCGCTCGCATGATTGCAGGAATAGACCTCGGTGGGACCCAGGTCCGGGTGGCGGTGGCCCCGTCGGACGGCCAGATCACGGGCAGCGCGCGTACCGCGACCGTCGGGCTGGGCGGCCCCGAGGGGATGGTGGCCTGGGTCAAGGCCCAGACCGACCGCCTGCGCAGTGAGAAGGCGCTGAAATCGGTCGGCGTCGGCGCCCCTGGTCCCATCGACCTCCGCCAGGGCCGGCTGGTCAACCCGCCGAACCTGCCCGGTTGGCGCGACGTACCCCTGGTGGCGATGCTGACCGAGGCCCTGGGCTGCCCCGCCCACCTCGAGAACGACGCCAACCTGGCCGGGCTGGCCGAGTTCCGGCGCGGCGCCGGCGCCGGCACCCGCTCGATGGTCTTCATCACCTGGAGCACCGGGGTCGGGGCGGCGCTGATCGTCGACGGCAAGCTGTTCTCGGGCGCGCACGGCACGGCCGGCGAGGTCGGCCACATGATCCTCGATCCCACCGGCCCCCTCGACCAGTGCGGCCAGCGCGGCTGCGTCGAGGCCTTCTGCGGCGGCGCCGCCCTGGCCCGGCAGACGGGCGAGCCGGCGGAGCGCATCTTCCAGGAGGCCGCCGCCGGCGACAAAGAGGCGGGCATGCGGGTGACGCGCGCTGCGACCTACATGGGCCAGGCCCTGGTCAACGTGACCAACCTGCTCGACCCGGAGGTGATCGTGATCGGCGGCGGCGTCGCCAGTTCCTGGAGCCAGGTGGAGCCGGTCCTGCGGTCCGTTCTCGAGGCCTCGCCATTCATCAAGCCGGAGCGCCGACCCCGGCTGCGGCGCGCGCGACTCGGCGGGAGCGCCGGCCAGGTCGGCGCCGTGGAATGGGCGAGAGAGAACCTGTAGCCGAGGGGGAGCTTCTGCCGGGGGCCGCGGAGCACCCGGCGTTCCCGCTCCTGCGCCGGGCCGCCACCGACCTCGGCGTCCGAGCCTGGGCGGTGGGCGGCTACGTCCGCGACGTACTGCTGCACCGCGAGCATCCGGACCTGGACGTGGTGGCCGAGACCGCCGGACCGCAGCTCGCCGGCCGCTTCGCCGAGCTGGCCGGAGCCGCCCGGCCCGCGCTCTTCCCCCGCTTCGGGACCGCCCAGGTGACGTGGCGTGGCCATCTCGTCGAGTTCGTCACCGCCCGCGCCGAGTCCTATCCGCCGGATTCGCGCAAGCCCGAGGTCCGCCCGGCCGGGCTGGAGGACGACCTCCGCCGCCGTGACTTCACCGTCAACACGATGCTCCTCGACTTCGAGGGGCGCTTCCTCGACCCGCTGCGCGGCCAGGCCGACCTGCGCCGGCGGGTGCTGCGGACGCCCGCCGACCCGGTCCGCACGTTCACCGACGATCCCCTGCGCATGCTCCGGGCAGTTCGCTTCGCGGCCCAGCTCGGCTTCCAGCTGGACCCGTCCCTGCTCCCGGCCATGCGCGCCGAGCGCGCCCGGGCGCTACCTCCGATCCTCTCCGCCGAGCGGACTCGCGACGAGCTGCTCAAGATGCTGCTCTCGGAACGGCCCCGCGTCGCCCTGGACCTGCTGGACGAAGCCGGCCTCCTGGAGCTGCTCCTGCCTGAGGTCTTCGCCTGTCACGACGTCGAGCAGGGGCGCTGGCACGTGGCCGACGTCTACGGCCACACCGTGGCCGCGGTCGCGGCCGCGCCGCCGGAGCGACTGGTCCGGCTGGCTGCCCTCTTCCACGACGTGGGCAAGGCCAGGACCGCCGCCCCAGACGGCTCCTTCCACGGCCACGAGCGCGTCGGGGCCGAGATGGCAGTGGGCGCCCTGGCGCGCCTGCGGTTCCCGGCGGCCGAGGGCGCGCGGGTGGGGCGGCTGGTGGCGCTTCATCTCCGCCCGATCTTCTACAGCGCCGAGCAGTGGACCGAGGCGGCGGTCCGCCGGCTGGCCCGAGACGCCGGCGACCTGCTCTGGCCTCTGCTGGACCTGGCCCGCGCCGACATCGCCGCCTCCGCCTATCCGGACGCGGCCAAACTCGACGACCTCGCGCGGCGGCTGCGCGAGGCGCTGGCCGAACGCCCCAGCCGGATGCGCGTCCCCATCCGGGGCGAGGACATCATGAGCGTTCTCGGCGTGGGCCCCGGACCTGTGGTCGGACGGGTCCGGCGGCGTCTGGAGGAGCTGGTCCTGGAGGGCGGGCTGGCGCCCGAGCGAGAGGCCATCATGGCTCACCTGCGGGCGCACCCCGAGCTGGCCTCCTGAACTTTCCGGCCAAAAGGCCGGTCCGACTCGCGGGTCGCAAGGTGGGCCCTCGTGATCTAGACTTTCGACGCGCTTTCGCGAAGGGCGACAACTGATGAGGGAGACGGCTATGAGAGGACTCCGACCGATGGCGCTGGCTCTCGCCACCGCCCTGTTTTTGGCCGCATGCGGCGGCACCAGCTCCAGTAGCAGCGGCGGCTCGTCGAGCTGCTCCAAGACCTACAAGGTCGGACTCGTCACCGACGTCGGCAAGCTGACCGACAAGTCGTTCAACGCCAACTCCTGGCAGGGTGTGGTCGACGCCCAGAACGACAAGAGCCTGTGCGTCGCGGGCAAGTACATCGAGTCGAACCAGCCCACCGACTACCAGAAGAACCTGCAGACGTTCGTCGACCAGGGCTACGACATGGTCGTGGGCGTCGGCTTCCTGATGGGCGACGCGGTCCTGGCTGCGGCCAAGGCGAACCCCAAGACCAAGTTCGCGATCGTCGACTTCGCCGGCGACAACTGGCCGGGCAACCTGACCGGCCTGGTCTTCAAAGAGGACCAGGCGGGCTACCTGGCTGGCGCCCTCGCCGGGCTCACCACCAAGACCAACACCATCGGCGTGGTCGGCGGCCTCAAGATCCCAGCGGTCGAGCGCTACGCGCTCGGCTACGCGGCCGGGGCCAAGGCCGAGAACCCGAGCGTGAACGTGCTCACCGTCTACCAGGGCCCGGGCGACGGTTCGGCGTTCAACAACCCCGACTGGGGCAAGGCGCGGGCCAACGACATGATCCGGCAGAACGCCGACATCGTCTTCGGCGCTGGGGGCAACACCGGCAACGGCGCGCTGCTGGGCGCGCTGGCCGCAAGCAAGACCTGCATCGGCGTGGACGTGGACCAGTTCGTGTCCTATCCCGACGTGGCCGCCTGCCTCCTGACCAGCGCCGAGAAGAAGCTCGCCAACGCAGTCAAGACCATCGTCACCGCGGGCGTCCAGAACAAGTGGCCCACCGCGCGAGCCCTGACCTTCGACGCCTCCAACGGCGGCGTGGGCATCGCCCCCTTCCACAACTTCGATTCCAAAGTGCCGGCGGACGTGAGGACCAAGATCACCGACCTCACCTCCAAGCTGGCCAACGGCTCGTTGTCGACAGGCGTCACCGTGACCGGGTAGCAACCGCCGGTGGGCGAGGTCGCCCCGGGGCCGGCCGGGCCGGGCCCGGCGGCAACACCGGCGCTCAGCCTCCGGGGCATTCTCAAGACCTACGGGGCGACGAGGGCCAACGACGGGGTGGACCTCGACGTCGCCTGGCGTGAGGTCCACGCCCTCCTGGGCGAGAACGGGGCCGGCAAGTCGACCCTCATGAACGTGGTCTACGGCCTGGCCCAGCCGGACGCGGGCGAGATCTTGTTCGACGGGCGCCCGGTGGACATCACCGGGCCGCCGGCTGCCATCGGGCTGGGCATCGGCATGGTCCACCAGCACTTCATGCTGGTGCCGCCGCTGACCGTGGCCGAGAACGTCGTCCTCGGCCACGAAACCGCCGGCGCGGGCGGCTGGATGGACGTGGCCCAGGCCCGGCGGATGGTCAGCGAGCTTTCGGCTCGGTACCACCTCGAGGTCGACCCCGCGGCCCGGGTCGAGGACCTCTCGGTCGGCGCGCAGCAGCGGGTGGAGATCCTGAAAGCGCTCTACCGAGGCGCGCGCCTACTGATCCTGGACGAGCCCACGGCCGTGCTGACGCCCCAGGAGACCCAGGACCTGTTCGAGATCGTGCGCCGGCTCACGTCGGAGGGCAGCGCCGTCATCTTCATCACCCACAAGCTGGGTGAGGTGATGGACGTGGCCGACCGCATCACCGTCATGCGTCGCGGGCGGGTGGTGGCCACGACGCAGCCGGAGAGCTCCAGTCCGGCCGACCTGGCCCGACTGATGGTCGGCCGGCCGGTCATCCTCGAGGTCGACAAGGAGCCTGTCACGCCGGGGCGGCCGCTGCTCCAGCTGGCGGACCTGACCGTCCTCGACGATCGCCGCCAGACCGCCGTGGACGGCCTCACCCTGGAGGTGCGGGCGGGGGAGATCGTCGGCATCGCCGGGGTCGAGGGCAACGGCCAGACCGAGCTCGTCGAAGCCATCACCGGTCTGCGCCCGGCCCGCGCCGGGACGATAGTCCTGGATGGTCGCGACATCACCCACATCTCGGCCAAGGCCCGGCTCGTGGCCGGTCTGGGCCACATCCCCGAGGACCGCCACCGTCTGGGCATGATCCTGGAGCTGCCGATCTCGGACAACCTCATTCTCGACCGCTTCGACCAGCGGCCGTTCGCCCGCGGCATCGTGCGCCGCTTCGACGCCGTCGAGGCCCGCGCCGCCGAGCTGATCGAGGAGTACGACATCCGTGCCGGCGGGGCCCAGCTGCCCGCCTCCAGTCTGTCCGGCGGCAACCAGCAGAAGGTCGTGGTCGCCCGGGAGCTGGGCGGCGATCCGGGCGTCCTCGTCGCGGCCCAGCCCACGCGCGGCGTGGACGTGGGCTCGATCGAATTCATCCACCGCCGGCTCGTCGAGCGCCGCGACCAGGGGCACGGCGTGCTCCTGATCTCGTCGGAGCTGGACGAGGTCCTCTCCCTGTCCGACCGGGTGGTGGTCATGTACCGAGGCCGGGCCGTGGCTGAGATCGACGGCGCCCGGGCCGAGACCGAGCGCGAGCGCATCGGCCTCCTGATGGCCGGGGCCGCGTGAGCGCCAGGGCGGCCAGGCTTTCGGGCCCGGCGCTGGCGCGCCGGGCCGCGAGGGCGGTCGTCCTACCGCTGATCTCGATCGTGTGCGGCTTCGTCGTCGCCGGGGTGGCAGTGGTGCTCACGGGCGCCAACCCGCTGGACGCCTACACGGCCCTCTTCCAGGGCGCGTTCACCATCCACAACGCCTTCACGGAGACGCTGGTGGCGTCGATCCCATACGTCTTTCTGGGTCTCGGGGTTGCCTTCGGCTTCCGCGCCGGCCTCTTCAACATCGGGGCCGACGGCCAGTTCTACCTGGGCGCGATCTTTGGCGTCTATATCGGCTACGCGGTGCACGTGCCCGGCATCCTCCACGTCCCGCTGACCCTGGCCGCGGGCATGCTCGGGGGCGCGATCTGGGGCGGCATCCCAGGTGCACTCAAGGCCCGCTTCGGGGCCCACGAAGTGATCGTCACCATCATGCTCAACTACATCGCCTACAGCCTGGCGAACTTCCTCATCAACGGCGGCCCCATGCGCGACCCGGCCGCCTCGGCCCCCCAGACGCGATACATCGCCGCCACGGCACAGCTGCCCATCGTCCCCGGCAGCCGCCTCCACCTCGGGCTGCTCCTGGCGCTCGTCGCCGTCCCCGTCGTCTGGTATCTGATCGACCGGACCACGATCGGCTTTCGAGTTCGCGGCGTCGGGCTCAACGCTCCCGCCGCCCGCACCGCCGGCATCTCCGTCGGCTGGACCATCCTCCTGACGATGGCCATCTCGGGCTCCCTGGCCGGATTGGCGGGGGCGACTGAGATCAGCGGCGTCTCCCACTTCATGCCCGCCGGCTTCTCGATCGGCTACGGCTTCGACGCCATCGCCGTCGCCCTTCTCGCCCGCAGCAAACCCTGGGCCGTGCTGCCCGCGGCCTTCCTCTTCGGGGCCATGCGCAACGGGGCCACGTTCATGCAGCTCCAGACCCAGGTCTCCTCCGACCTGATCTCCATCGTGCAGGCCACCGTGATCATGTTCATCGCCGCCCCGGCGCTCGTCCGGTGGCTCTTTCGGATCCGCACCGGGTCCGTGGCGGAGGCCCAGATCACGCAACGGGCCGCGAGCGCCGCGAGCGAGGCAAGCACCACGGGATGACCGAGTTCTTCGCCCGTGCCGACCTCGTCGGCCTGGCCGCGGCGACGCTGATCGCGTCTACTCCGCTGGTCCTCGCCGCGCTCGGCGGCACCATGTGCGAGCGCTCCGGCGTGACCAACATCGCCCTCGAAGGCATCATGCTGACGAGCGCCTTCAGCGGCTACGCGGCAGCGTTCACGACCCACAGCCTGGGCCTGGGCGTGGTCGCCGCGATCATCTCGGGCGTCCTCATCGCCGGCCTGCACGCCGTTCTCAGCATCCGGTTCGTGGTGGACCAGATCGTCAGCGGAACGGTGATCAACATCCTCGCCGTCGGCGTCACCGGCGTCTTCTACCGGACCTACATCCAGCAGAGCAACGCCAGGGGTCCCGGCATTCTGCCCACGTGGGACATCCCGCTGCTCTCCCACATCCCGATCCTGGGCCCGATCTTCTTTCACAACCAGTTCGTGACCTACGCGATGCTGGTGCTGGTCGTGGTCATCCACCTGGTCCTCTTTCGGACCGTTTGGGGCCTGCGCACACGGGCCTGCGGGGAGCATCCGCGAGCCGCCGACACGGCCGGTGTCAACGTCTACCGCGTGCGCTACGTCAACGTCCTGGCCTCCGGCGCGCTGGCCGGCTTGGGAGGCGCGTACTTCTCCCTCCAGGAGATCGGCAACTTCCTGCCCAACATGACCGGAGGTGAGGGCTTCATCGCCCTGGCGGCCATGATCTTCGGCCGCTGGACGCCTTTCGGGGCCTTTGCCGCGGCGCTCCTGTTCGCCGCGGCCGGAGCCTTCGCCGGTCGCCTCCAGATCTACGGGGTGCACATCCCGTTTCAGATCCTGAGCATGCTGCCCTACGTTCTGACGATCATCGTCGTGGCCGGGGCGGTGGGCCGCTCGGTCGCGCCGGCGGCTGTGGGCAAGCCCTACCTCAAAGCCTGAGCCGCCGCACCCGGGTCCGGTCAACTACGCTCTCACCCGATGGCGGGGCAGAACATGGATCGCAACCTCGCGCTGGAGCTGCTGCGCGTGACCGAGAACGCAGCCCTGGCCGCGGCCCCGCTCCAGGGGCGAGGCTACATGGGAGAGGCGGATCAGCGTGCCGTCGATGCCATGCGCTCGGCCCTCTCCGGCGTGGACATGCGCGGCACCGTCGTCATCGGCGAGGGCGAGAAGGACGAGGCCCCGATGCTCTACTTCGGCGAGGAGGTGGGGAACGGCCTCGAACCCGAGGTGGACGTGGCCGTGGACCCGATCGACGGCACCCGCCTCACGGCCAACGGCCAGCCCGGGGCGATGTCGGTGGTGGCTCTGTCGGAGCGGGGCACGCTGTTCACGAGCCACGTCCATTACATGGACAAGCTGGTCGTCGGCCGCCGCGCCCGGGGCGTCATCGACATCGAGATGCCGGTGGAGTGGAACCTGCGCCGGATCGCCAAGGCGGAAGGCCTTCACCCCCGCGACCTGGTGGCGGTGATCCTCGACCGGCCGCGCAACGAAGGCATCATCCAGGAGGTGCGCGACGTCGGCGCCCGCATCCGCCTCATCTCCGACGGTGACGTTGCCGGGGCCATCATGGCGGCCCTGGAAATGAAGACCGGGATGCACGTCCTGCTGGGCTCAGGGGGGGCGACGGAGGGCGTCATCGGGGCCTGCGCGGTCAAGGCTCTCGGCGGCGACATGCAGGGCCGGCTCCTGCTCCGGGACTCAGAGGAGCGGTCGATGGCCGCATCCGAGGGCCACGCCGAGGGTCGGGTTCTGGGCATCGACGACCTGTGCTCCGGCCGCAACATCTTCTTCGCCGCCACCGGCATCACCACCGGCGAGCTCCTGCAGGGCGTGCGCTACGAGGAGTTCTACGCCTACACCCACTCGATGGTGCTGCGCTCGTGGTCCGGCACCCTGCGCTTCGTGGAGGCGTTCCACGAGATGGGCAAGCTCCGGCCGAAGGGCATGTTGCCCGAACAGGTCGTGCTCGGCACCATGCCGCACGCCGTTGACGGGGTGTGACCCGACGGTGCCCGGGGTAGACTTGCCAGCCGTGATGCTGACGATCTGAGATAAGGGCGCAGCCGCCCGCGACGGCGGCTACTCACTCGTGCCCAGCCTCACCGTCACTTCGGAGCTCACATGATCACCGCCACCAACCTGTCCCTGCGCGCCGGGTCGCGCACCCTGCTCGAGCCGGTCAGCTTCGCCATCGCGCCGGGCGACCGGGTCGGTCTCGTCGGCCGCAACGGCGCCGGCAAGACCACGCTGGCCCGCGTCCTGGCCGGGGAGGCGTCGCCCGAGCGGGGTTCGGTCGCCCGCACCGGGCGCGTCGGTTACCTGCCCCAGGGCCCGAGCGACGTGGCCCTCGAGCCACTGGGCCGCGATCGCATCCTCTCCGGCCGCGAGCTTGACCGGCTGGTGCGGGAGATCCGGTCCTCGCAGGCGGCCATGGCCGGGGTCGGCGCGGCCGACGCGGACCGAGAGCTGCGCCGCTACGGCCGGCTCGAGGACGAGTTCGAGGCGCGCGGCGGCTACGCGGCGGAGGCCGAGGCGGCGACGATCGCGGCCAGCCTGGGACTGCCGGAGCAGATCCTGGAGCGGCCGCTGGGCACGCTGTCAGGAGGCCAGCGCAGACGCGTGGAACTCGCCCGGATCCTCTTCAGCGGCGCCGACACCCTGCTCCTGGACGAGCCCACCAACCACCTGGACGCGGACTCCATCGCCTGGCTGCGCGAGTTCCTGCGCGGCCATCGGGGAGGGCTGATCGTAATCAGCCACGACGTCAAGCTCCTGCAGCACGCGGTCAACCGCGTCTTCCACCTCGACGCGGCCCTGGCCACACTCGAGGTCTATAACCTGGGCTGGAGCGCCTACCAGGATCAGCGCCAGGCCGACGACCGCCGGCGGCGCCGCGAGCGCCAGGGGGCCGAGAAGAAAGCCGCCGCCCTGAAGGCGCAGGCCGACCGCATCCGGGCCAAAGCGACCAAGGCCGGGGCCGCCCATTCGATGGACCGGCGCGCGGAGCGCCTCCTGGCCGGGCTGGCCGAGGTGCGGCGGGTGGAGAAGGTGGCGAAGCTTCGGTTTCCGGACCCCGACCCGTGCGGTCGCCTGCCCCTGGGAGCAGCCGGCCTCTCCAAGTCATACGGCAGCACCGAGGTGTTCGAAGACATCGACCTGGAGGTCGAGCGCGCCTCGAGGACGGTCATCCTGGGCCTCAACGGAGCCGGCAAGACGACGCTACTGCGGGTGCTGGCCGGCCTCGAACGCGCGGACTCGGGCGAGGTCCGGCGCGGCCACGGCCTGAGCCTCGGCTACTACGCGCAGGAGCACGAGACCCTGGTTGCCGGCCGCTCTGTTCTCGAGAACGTGCGCGCGGCGGCGCCCGGCCGCGACGTTTCGGTGCTCCGTGGCATCCTCGGCTCCTTTCTCTTCTCGGGCGCCAGCGTGGAGCAGCAGGTGCGGACCCTGTCCGGGGGTGAGAAGACGCGGCTGGCCCTCGCCATCCTGGTCGTCTCGGGCGCCAACGTGCTGCTTCTCGACGAGCCCACGAACAACCTGGACCCGGCCAGCCGGGACGAGGTGCTGGGAGCGCTGGCCGGCTATCGAGGCGCGGTCCTGCTGGTCACCCACGATGAGGGGGCGGTGCGGGCGCTCAAGCCCGAGCGGGTGCTGCTGCTGCCGGAGGGCGCCCACGACTGGTGGGACGACAGCCTCTCAGGGCTGGTCGCGCTCGCTTAGCAAGGGAAGGCGGGCCTCCCCTTCCGGAACCCCACCGACGACGCTCGCGCGCGCCTCTTGTCTTGATCGGAGAGGGTTTGTCTCCCCACCGCCCGGCGGAGCCGGGCTCTGCTTGCGGGTGCAAGTGGAGGGCCCAGCCCTCCCCTTCCAGAACCCCACCCAGAGGTTGTGGGCGTCAGTCGCCGAATTCGAGGAGGGCGTCCAGGAGGCGCTGGACCTCGGCTGTCTCGTCCCGATTCACCGTGTGGCCGAGGCCCGGGTAGATCCGCTTCTCGACCCGGGCGCCGAGGCCGACCAGCACCCGTTCGGTCTCGTCCACACGGGCGACGGGGATGTGCGGGTCGATGTCGCTGCAGCCGAGGAAGACCGGCGTCCCCGCCAGGCTGCCGGGATAGTCACGGGGCGTGTTCTCCGGTCCGATCAGGCCCCCGCTGAGCCCCACCAAGGCCCCGAAGCGGCGCGGGTTCCTGGCCGCGAACTCGAGCGCCAGGCACGCGCCCTGGGAAAAGCCGAGCAGGAGCACTCGGTCGGCCGGGATGCCCGCCGCCAGCGCCGTCTGCACGATGTCCTCGAGGGCGCGGAGCGCTGAGTCGAGCCACGGCTGATTGGACTCGAGCGGGGCGAGAAAGCTGTTGGGGTACCAGGCGCCGCCCGCCGCCTGGGGGGCGAGGAAGGCGACCTTATCGGCGCGCAGCTCCCCGGCGAGGGAGAGGATGCCGTCGGCCGAGTCGCCCCGGCCGTGGACGAAGATCGCGGCCGCCCCCGCCTCCAGCAGGGGGCGCCCGAGGCTCCGCTCCGGCTGGCTCTGGTGGGGGCCGCGAAAGTCCTCCCGGGCCACGCTGCTCATCGCCGTCAGGCGGTCCGGACGCCGGCGGCCTTCTCCAGCCCCAGCTCGGCCACCGCCGTCTCCCGCATCTTGAACTTCTGGACCTTGCCCGTGACCGTCATCGGATAGGAGTCCACGAACTTCCAGTAGCGCGGGATCTTGAAAGTCGAGATCCGGCCCCGGCAGTAGGCGGCGAGGTCGTCGCCGCTGAGCCGGGCCCCCTCGCGCAGCTTGACCCAGGCCATCACCTCCTCGCCGTAGCGCTCCGAGGGCACGCCCACGACCTGCACGTCGGAGATGTCGGGATGGCCGTAGAGAAACTCCTCGATCTCGCGCGGATAGATGTTCTCGCCGCCGCGGATGACCATGTCCTTGATCCGGCCGACGATCTTGACGTAGCCGTCTTCGTCCATGACTGCCAGGTCGCCGGTGTGCATCCACCGTCCGGCGTCGATCGCCTGCCGGGTGGCCGCCTCGTTGTTCCAGTAGCCGAGCATCACCGAGTAGCCCCGAGTGCAGAGCTCCCCCGTCTGGCCCCGCCCGACCACGAATCCGGAGTCGGAGTCGACGACCTTGATCTCGACGTGCGGGTAGACCCGACCCACGGTGCCGACCTGCTTTTCCAGGGGGTCGCCGATGTGGCTCTGGGTCGATACCGGGGAGGTCTCGGTCATGCCGTACATGATCACGATGTCCGGCATGTGCATTTGGTCCTTGACCTTCTTCATCACCTCTATCGGGCACGGGGCGCCGGCCATGATGCCCGTGCGCAGGGTCGAGAAGTCGAACTCCTGGAAGCGGGGATGGTCGAGCTCGCCGATGAACATGGTCGGGGTGCCGTACAGCGCGGTGCAGCGCTCCTCCGCGATGGCGCTCATCGTGCGCTCAGGGTCGTAGGATTCGGCCGGCACCACCATCGCGGCGCCGTGGCTGGTGCAGGCCAGGTTGCCCAGGACCATGCCGAAGCAGTGGTAGAAGGGCACTGGGATGCAGACGCGGTCGGCCTCCGTGTAGAGCATCCCCTCGCCGATGAAGTAGCCGTTGTTGAGGATGTTGTGGTGGGAGAGAGTCGCGCCCTTGGGGAAGCCGGTGGTCCCCGACGTGTACTGGATGTTGATCGGGTCGTCGAACTGCAGCTCCGGCGCCAGCCGCTCCAGCTCCGCCTCCGGCGTGCCCTCGGCGTCGGCCAGGAGCCGGCTCCATCCCTCCTCCAGGATTAGAGCCTCGCGCAGCTCCGGACAGCGGCCACGGACCTCGCCGAGCATCGCCACGTAGTCGGAGGTCCGGAAGGCCCGGGCCAGGATCAGGAAGCTGGCGCCGGACTGGTTCAGCGCGTACTCGAGCTCGGCCGTCTTGTAAGCCGGGTTGATGTTGACCATGACGGCCCCGATCCGGGCCGTCGCGTACTGCACCAGCACCCACTCGTAGCGGTTGGGGGCCCAGATCCCGACCCGGTCCCCGCGCCTCACGCCCCGAGTCAGGAGGCCCCGCGCGACCAGGCCGGTCTGCGCCCAGAACTCGCGGTAGGTGGCGCGGTAGCCCTGGTGGGGGACGGCGAGCGCCTCCCTTTCGGGGACCCGCTCGACGGTCCGGCGCAGGTTTTCACCGATGGTCTCGCCCAAGAGCGGCATGTCACTGGCCCCATGGGCGTAGGCGGGTGTCGAGGGGGATGCGGGGGTGGTCATCTCATGCCTCCCAGTCGGATTGCGGTGAAGTACAGGATGGCACCGGCCCGCTCCTGGTGCCAGTCGAAGCCGGCCTCGGCGCCCCACCGGGCCAGCTGCTCCTGCTTCGGGGGCACGAAAAAGTCGGCGTAGGCGCCCGCCGCCCCCGCCACCAGGAGGCGCCAGGGGAGGGGCGGATCGGCGCAGATGGTGGCACCCCCGAGCCTGGCGCCGGGGCGGAGGACCCGGGCCAGCTCGCCCAGAACCGCCGGCTGGTCGGGGATGCAGTGCAGGCTGAAGAAGCAGGCGGCGGCGTCAAAGCTGGCGGCAGGCAGGGGCAGGCGCGTGGCGTCAGCCCGGACGAGGAGGGCGCGGTGCCGGAGGCCGAGACGCGACACGCGGTGTCGCGCTCGTTCCAGCATCTGCGCGCTCAGGTCGATGGCGACGGCCGCGCCCCGCATGGTCGTGGAC
>JALYZG010000211.1 GCA_030948965.1 Candidatus Dormiibacterota bacterium
CTACAGGTTCGAGGACGTCTCCTTCCAGCCTCAGCGTCCGGTCCCGATCTGGGTGGGCGGCGAGGGGCGGGCCGCGCGCCGCCGGGCCGGCCGGTTCGGCGACGCGTGGTTCTCGTACTACACGCGCATCAGCGCCGAGGACCTGACTTTGCGCCATGAGGAGGTGCGGGCGTTCGCGCGCGAGGCCGGGCGCGACCCTGATCGGGTCCGGCTGACGGCCTGCAGGCCGGTGGAGATGACGTCCGCGCCCCAGCCGGCAGATCCGACCCGGCTCCGGGGCACGCCGGAACAGCTGGCCGAGGCGCTGCGGGCCTACCAGGCTGCCGGCGTCGATCACCTGGCCTTACAGTTCATGGTTCCGCGCTGGCCCGACCGATTTGACCAGATCGAACGTTTCGCGGCCGAGGTCATGCCGGCTCTGCGGAGCTGAGAAGGATTTGTCACAGCAGCGCGGGCGGGGGCAGGCGATCGACATCCTGTTGCGCGTCGGGCGTGCCGAGGCGATGACGGCCGATCGGCGATCCTATGGCGCGATCGCTGTCAGAGGCGACCGCATCGCGGCCGTCGCGGAGTCGCGTGACGCTTTGGACACGCTCGCCGGTCCGCGCACGCACGTCGTCGACGACCCCGGGCTGTTCGTCTATCCAGCCTTCAACGACACGCACAACCACCAGCTGTGGGCGGCCCGCGACCTCGACTACGTGTCCCTGGAGCATGCGCGCTCGATCGCCGAGCTCTTGACTGCACTGCGGGATCGCGCTGCCAGGACGGCCACGGGCCAGTGGATCATCTCGTCGAGGTGCTGGCACGAAACCCACCTCGAAGAGGGCCGCCTGCCGACGGCTCTCGAGCTGGACCGAGCGAGCGCTGAGCACCCGATCTTCGTGCAGCGCGGCGGCCACGTGGGAGTCGCGAACTCGCGGGCGCTGGCCTTGGCCGGGATCTCGGCCACGTCGCCGGACCCGCCCCGCGGGACCGTCGTCAGGCAGCCGGACGGGACGCCGACCGGCGTGCTGATCGAAGCCGACGCGCTGGACCCTGTCCGCCGGCTGCTTCCGCAGGTGTCCGATGAGCAGCAAACCGGCCTTCTGGAGCGCCAGTGCCGCTTGTACAACAGCCGCGGAATCGGCATAGTCCGCGACCCGGGCCTCTTCCCCGACGAGCTCACGATCTATGAGAGCCTGGCCCGGCGCGCCGGGCTGTCGACCCGGACGCGTGTGATGTTCTGGGTCATGCCTGGGGCGCACCCCGACGACGCGCTCGCGTACATCGACTCGCTGCCCGACCCCCGCGGCTTCGGCGACGAGCAGCTCCGGGTCTGGGGGCTGAAGATGGGAATGGACGGGGGCGTGGAGGGCGGTTTCCTTTGTGAGCCCTACGCCAACCAGCCCAATTTCCACGGGCACGCCTTCTGGGAGCCCGACGACTTCGGAAGAGTCGTCGAATATGCCGTCTCGCGGGATTGGAGGGTCGGCTGTCACGCCGTCGGCGATTGTGCCGTGCACCGCGTACTGGATGCGTATGAGGCGGTGGTCGGGCGTCACTCTGACCTGCCGCCAGGGACGCTCGTCATCGAGCACGCCTTCCTCGCCGATCCGGAGGCGCGCGCCCGCGCGGTGCGAGCCAACATCGCGATCACCGTCCAGCACCCGCTGCTGTACTCGCTCGGCGGCAATCTTGTGCGGTACTGGGGTCCCGCCCGGACCCGTGCTGTTATGCCGGTGAAGGCGTGGCTGGATGACGGAGCGCTGGTCGCCGCCGGCAGCGATTGCAACGTCAGCTTCTTCGATCCGCTGCTCTCCATGTGGGGCCTGCTCACCCGCGGCACCCGCACCGTCGGCGTCCAGGGGCCGGAATATCGGGTCGATCGCCATACGGCCGTCGACCTGTACACGGCCGCCGGCGGCCGTCTGCTCGGTGAGGCGGGTGTCATCGGAACACTGGCGCCCAACGCCTTCGCGGACCTCGTTGCCTTCCGCACCGATCTCATGGCGTGTCCGGTCGACGATCTGCCTTCACTGAGTCCGGCGCTGACGATTGTCGCGGGCCGGGCGGCCTACGACCCGGACCGCCGTCTGGCCGCCCCTAGCGACTTGGCCGAGCCCGAGTGAGCCCGGCGGCGGCCGGGACGGCCCCCGCCCGCCTCAGCCGCACAATGCTTGGGCAGAGGAGGTGGACACGGCGAGCGCCGTCGAGCAGATCAACCAGGCCGACCGGTACAAGGCCCTGATGGAGGTCGTCGAGGCGCGGATGACGAACCGCGAGTTCGACGGCTCCTATCGAGATGATCGTCGAGGCCGCCCGACACGCGCCGTCGAGCGCCAACGCCCAACCGTGGCACTACATCGTGGTGCGCGATGCGGCCGTCAAAAAGCAGCGCGCCGACTACTTTGTCCAGGAACAGCAGCGGCGCGCAGCCGCCGAGCCGAGCCTGGCGGTGAGCTCCGTTCCGGTACTGTTGCTGCAGGGGACGGCCGACCAGGGGATCTTCCCCTCCGACACAGAATCACTGTTCGCGGCCTCTGGCACTGACGACAGGGAGCTGCAGTGGATCCCGGGCGGGACTCATTACTTCGCCAACCAGCCTAGCCACCAGGCGGATGTGTACGACCGGATCACGCAATGGCTCGCTCGCCGCGGCATGGCCCCCTGAGGACCGTCGGTGGCGTGTGCATGACACCCTCGAAAAAGGCAGGAATGGAGCGGGAGACGGGCTTCGAACCCGCTACCTCAACCTTGGCAAGGTTGCGCTCTACCGAGTGAGCTACTCCCGCTCAGCGACCCCGCATTCTACCCAATGCCGGCACCGCGCCCATCCGTCCACACAGCCGGCGGGTGGAGCGGGCGACGGGAATCGAACCCGTGTCAACAGCTTGGAAGGCTGTGGCATTGCCACTATGCGACGCCCGCGGGTCCCACGGCCGCCTGGCCGCCCGGTTGAGGATGCTACCAGGCACTCCGCCGCGGACTCGACCACCGCTCGATCGGGGAGGGCCTCGTGGCCCGTGCGGGCTTCGAACCCGCGATCTCCGGCTTGAAAGGCCGGCGTCCTAGTCCACTAGACGAACGGGCCGCGAGCCGACCATTCTATCGACCACGTCACGCGGCCACCTTGGCGGCGGCTCCCTCAGGCGCCGGTCCGGGGGCGGTGAGGGCGGCGCCGACCAAGGCCGGGATCAGGGTCAGGCAACCACCTGCTACCAGGGCCGCGGCGAGGGCGGGCGCCATCTTGCCGCTGGCCAGTCCGAGGCTGGCGGCGGCCGCCGGCAGGCCCAGCTGGGCGCTGGCCATGAAACCCGCCGGCAGGCGCCGGCGTCCGCCGCCCGTCACCAGCGAGGCCAGTACGTGGACCACGACCGAACCGACGGCCATAGCCACAGCCAACCCGATCGCGCGCGGATCGCTGACCATCGCCCGCAGGTCAAGCTTCGTCCCGAGGAGCACGAAAAAGGCGGGTACGAAGAAACCCTGGGCCAGCCCGGAAAGCTGCAGTGCCAGTCGGCCCGGCTCCCGCAGCGTGGAGATCACGATGCCGGCCACGAAGCCCGCGATCAGCTCACTGCCGCCGCTGCTCACGGCGATCGTGGCCAGGACCAGCAGGAGCAGGATCGAGAGCCGTAGCTGGAGCGCCCACCCGCGCTGGCGGGAACGTTCGAAGTAAACGAGCATTCGCGCCTGCACTGGACGGGGTCTGAAGGCGAGGACCACGGCCGCGCCGATCGCGACGATGGCCGCGTCGCCGGCCAGGGCCAGTGGAATCTGGCCCGGCCCGGTCAGGGCGAGAGGCATCAGCACCGCTGTCAGCGCGTCGGCGATCAGTACCCATGTGACGAGAAAGGCGACTCGAGGTCCCGCGAGCCCCCTTTCCTCGAGGATCGGAAAAACGAGCGCCGCCGAGCTCCCCGCCAGGAGAACGGCCAGTAGCCACGGGTTGGGCACTCCCAGCCCCACGGCCACCGCCCAGCCGGCGGGGATCGAGAGCAAGCAGACCACGCCGACAGTCAAGGCGGCCCGCGGCGCGCCGGCGCGCAGGTCCGGCGAGCGTAGGTCCACGCGTGTGCCCGCGCTCAGCATGAGCATCGCGAAGCCCAGCGCGTAGAAAGCGGCCAGCGGCTGCATCGAGGCGTCGAGGAGCCGAAAGCCCGTCCGGCCGAGGATCGCGCCGGCCGCCAGCTCGCCGATCAGGACCGGCACCAGCGGCCGCCTGCCCGCCGCCAGCAACGGACCCAGCAGGGCCGCGCCGACGATCATCGCGAGCTGTGCGAACACGCAACAATTCTGCGCACGGGACGCGGTCGCGCCGCGTTCGCGTCAGTAGATGAAGCCGATCAGTCGGATCTTGTTGAAGTCAGCGGCGGAGAGCGTCCGTTCGTCGATCTGGTCGAAGCCCTTGTAGTTCATCTCCGAGATGACGAAGCTGCCATCCTCGTTGACCTGCTCGACGTAGGCCACGTGCCCGTACCACGCGCTCTCCCACGTGATCATGAAGGCCCCCGGCTCCGGAGTCTGGCCGACCTGGTAGCCGCGCGCCTTGGCGTTGCCGTACCACATCCAGGCGTCACCCGGCCAGGGCACAAAGCGGCGGCTGGACGCGTACCACGTGCACTGGCCGTAGGAGAACTGATCGTGTGGGAAGGAGCCCAGGTGCGCCGCTTGGTCGGAGGCTCGCCGCGGCCACAGGTCCGGTCCGACCGCGTTGGGCAGCGTGAGCTTGGCCCCGGCCCTGACGACGGAATCGCGGAGGTAATTGAAGTCGACGACCACCTCCGGCAGAACGTGATAGGCGCTGACCAGCGTGGCCAGCGAGTCGTTGGGACCGACCGTCACCACCACCCCGGGCACTGGCGGGATGAGCAGAAGCTGGCCGGGCTGGATGACGTCGGTATGGGTCAGGACGTCCGGGTTCGACCAGCGGATGTCGTTGGCGCTGACCCGGAACTGTGTGGCGAGGGCGTAGACGTCCTCGCCGGGACTGGCGACGTGGGCGATGGGCTCGTGCCTGACCTGGGGCCCTGTGGGTACCGTCAGCGGCTTGACGATGGTGCCCGCCCGGCCGAGCTCGACCGGGCCCGACGACCCGCCCTCGCTCAGTGCCCGGCCCTCCGCGTTCACCACCCCGAGCCGCAGCTTGGCCGCGGACGGAAGATCCTTGCTGACGGATGCGTAGCCGCCGACCGTGATCGCCACGATCAGCACGACGGCATGCACCAAATATCGGCTGACTGCCGGCAAAAGCCGCTACCCCCCCTGAAGACGCTCGTCCCACCGGGACGTGCGAAAAAATTCTGGCCCAACCTACCAAAGCCAGACCCGCCACGTCAAACCCAGTCGTTAACCAACCCGGCTCAAACCCGAATCAGAGTGCTGAAGGCAAGCTCATAGGTGCTTCTGAGGCGGCACTCAGCGACCACTCCTATAATCCGGGTCTGAGCCGTGGGAGCCGGCCAAAGGCGCCTTCCGCGCCGGGCCTGCGAATCCTCCCGGGCAGGAGGCAGCCGCGCGTGAAGGATTCGACCCTGCTCTCGGAGGTGCAGAGGGTTTCGGAGCCGGTTCTGGCCAACGTTTCGCGCGCGATCGTGGGCAAGGACGAGGAGCTGCGACTCTGCCTGGTCACGCTCCTCTGCCAGGGTCACCTCCTGATCGAGGACGTGCCGGGCGTGGGCAAGACCATGCTGGCCAAGGCGCTCGCCCGCTCCCTCGATTGCAGCTTTCGGCGCATCCAGTTCACACCCGACCTGCTGCCCTCGGATGTGACCGGGGTCCGCGCCTACAATCAGAAGGAGTTCGAGTTCGAGTTTCGGCCGGGCCCGGTCTTCGCTCAGATCCTGCTCGCGGACGAGATCAATCGCGCCACGCCGAAGACGCAGGCGGCGCTGCTGGAGTCGATGGAGGAGCACCAGGTCACGGTCGACGGCGAGACCCACCTCCTGCCCCGACCCTTCATGGTCATGGCCACCCAGAACCCGATCGAGTACTCGGGCACCTTCCCGCTGCCCGAGGCCCAGTTGGACCGCTTCTTCATGAAGGTGCGGCTGGGCTACCTGACCGCGAAGGAGGAGGCCAACCTCCTGGGCAAGGACAAGGTGGAGTCCCCATTCGATGAGCTGCAGCCGGTGGTCTCTCCAGACGAGCTGCAGGCGGCGCAGGGCGCGGTGCGCGACGTGTTCGTCAAGCCCGAGCTCAAGGACTACTGCGCGCGCCTGGTGGAGCGCACCCGCAGCCATCCCGAGATCGCGCTCGGCGCCAGCACCCGCGGCACCATCAATCTCTTCCGCGCCGCCCAGGCGCGAGCGGCCGTGCAGGGCCGTTCGTACGCGGTGCCGGACGACATCAAGGCCCTGGCCGAGCCGGTTCTCGGACACCGCCTGATCCTGCGGCCCAACGCCGAGATGCAAGGCGCCAGCCCGGCTCGGATCCTGGGCCAGCTGCTGGAGTCGGAGCCGGTGCCCCAGCA
>JALYZG010000217.1 GCA_030948965.1 Candidatus Dormiibacterota bacterium
ATGCGCATCGGGCGCGGCCGGGGCGTCGTGGGGAGGCGGCGGCCCGGCATCGGCGATCAGGGCGTTGATGGAGTCGGCCCGGATGGACTCGTCCGCCGGAAGCTTCGCCTTGGCGTCGAAGTCGAACTCGCCGGCGGGCCAGCGCAGGGCGTCGATCACCGCCTCGTCCCCGGTCTTCTGGTCGCCGGTGGCGTGAAAGAGGTGGCCGAACAAAAAGTAAAGCGTCGTTGGCTGCTGGCCGTCGTGGCGCAGCGTCAGGGTGCCGGTGGCGCGCTCAGCCTGAGCCGTCTCCAGCAAGGTTTTGAGGTCGGTTTCAGCTAGTGTGCCTCTGGCCTGCAAGGCGTTCTCCATTCAGTCGGCTCGGTGCAATCGTGCGGTCCCAGCCGGAAAAGGGACACGAAAAGGACAAGTCAGTATAGCCGGACGAGGCCTTCGAACTCGGAGGCCGCCGCCACCCCGACGTCAGCCTCCCCACGGGCATGGCCGAAATCCCTATCCAGGCTCGGCGGGGCTCGGCGCTCGTCGCTGGAGCGAAGGCGCGCGAACGGTTTGAGCTAGTGTGGCTGCGGTCACATGCGCCCCTTACGAGGACGGCTGTGGCCCTAAGGACAGCGGAGCATAGAGACCGAGACCAACGTCGAGAGCGGGCGCGGCTCAGCACTGAGACCCGAACCGAGCCCCGAGTCGGGCGGGAGCGCCTCGGAAGTGGCCTCACGCATCCTCTTTGTGCGTCATGGGCAGTCCACGTGGAACGCGGAGCACCGGGTTCAGGGCCAGGCCGACCCGCCTCTCTCGGAGCGGGGCCGCGAACAGGCGGCGCGGCTGGCGGCGCGGCTGAAGGGCCGCAGGGTGGCCGCCCTCTACAGCAGTGATCTGCTCCGTGCGCGCGAAACGGCCGCGCCGCTGGAACGGGCGTTCGGCTGCGAGGCCACCCTGGACGCGGGGCTGAGGGAGATCGCGCTGGGTGAATGGGAGGGCCTGACGGGAGCGGAGATCGAAGCGGCCTACCCGGATCTGTGGCGCGCCTGGACCCGGCACCCCGACTGGGACCTGGTGCCGGGCGGCGAGCGGGCGGCGGCGTTCCAGGCGCGCGTCCGCCAGGCGGTCGCGCTGATCCTGGCGCATCACGCCGGCCAGGAGGTCGTCTGCGTCACCCACGGCGGCGTCATCCAGTCCACGCTCGGGGACCTGGTCGGGCGAGCTACGGACGGCGTTTTCCCCTTTGTGATCGCCAACACTTCGCTGACGTCCATCCGCAGCCTGGGCGGGCGCACGGTGGTGACCCGGGTCAATGACACCTGTCACCTGAGTTGACCGGGCTCCGGGTTTGATGCCCGGAGCGGACTGGGACGACCTCCTGGCCCGGCTGGGGGCGCCGACCGGACCGGCGCCCCTCCTGCAGTCTCACGGCTTCGGCCAGGTGCAGGCCGAGGAGGGCTGGCGCGTGGAGCGCGTCCGCCTGCCGGGCGTGGCCTTCACCGCCCTGCTCCAGGCCCGGGGCCGGCTGGCCAGCGCCTACCTGCCCCGAGGTCCGGTGCCCGCCGAACCGCCGGCTCTCGCGGCCGTGGCCGCGTGGGCCCGGGAGCGGGGTCTGGCCCGTCTCCGAGTGGAGCCCGACGCCGGGCCGGAGCTCGCGGTCGCCCTCCAGGAGCTGGGCTTTTCCCGGGCCGTCGCGACCCAGCCGGACCACACCTTGATCGTGCCCCTCGGCGATGAGGAGGCGATGCTGGCCTCGTTCAAGCCCAAGCACCGGTACAACATCCGGCTGGCCGAACGCCGAGGCGTAACCGTCGCCGAGACCGATGACGCAGAAGAGCTGGAGCGACAAGCGCGTGCCACCGCCGGTCGCCAGGGCATCATCCTGCCGGACGCGGCCGGCTTTCAGCGTCGCCTGCGCCATCTGGGCTGGAGCCGCATCTACGTCGCCCGCTACGAAGGCGAGGCGCTGGCGGCGATTTTGGTCGCCCGCTTCGGCGGCCGCGCCTATTACCTGTTTGGCGGTTCGTCGGGCGCGCAGCGAGCGCTGCAGCCGGCATACGCCGCGCAGTGGGCTGCGATGCGGGCGGCCGCTGCGGCAGGTTGCCGCGACTACGACCTCTGGGGCCTGCCGCCCACAGCCGATCCCGACCACCCCTGGGCCGGGCTGTGGCAGTTCAAGATCGGGTTCGGAGGCGAGCATGTCACGTACTGCGGAGCGTGGGATCTCGCCCTGCGACGGCGATTGGCCCGAGCGGGAGAGATCATGGCGCGGGTGGAGCGGGCGGCTTTACTTCACCGTCGTTAATAACTCGTTGCTATGACTGTAGTCTTCACGCTATGAGAACCGCGCCCACGGAGTCGGCCAACGGCGTGCGGCCTCGCCGCATCATGATCGTCGAGCCCGATCGCTACACCCGGCGCGAGGTGCGCCTGGCGTGCGAGCAGGACGGCTACGAGGTGGTCGAGGCGGACAGCGCCGCGCAGGCGCTGCTGCGGTTCGAGGAGCATCGCCCCAGCGTCGTCCTGATGGAGGTGACCCTGCCCGACGCCTCCGGCTTCGACACCTGCCGTGAGCTGCGGCGGCTGGACGGGGCGGTCGGCATCATCCTCCTGAGCGCCCGCGTCGACGAGGTGGACGCGGTGGTCGGGCTGGAGCTCGGCGCCGATGACTACGTCACGAAGCCGCTCCGGGTGCGGGAGCTGACGGCTCGGGTCGGGGCCACCCTGCGCCGCGTGCGCATGGAGGAGCCATCCAGCCGCCGAGGGCGCCTCGAGTTCAAGGATCTGACGATCGACGTCGACGAGCGGCGAGTGCTGCGCGGGAATCGTGAGCTGGGCCTGACCCACACCGAGTTCGACCTCCTGGCGCTGCTGGCCGGCAGCGCGGGCAAGGTGATGACGCGGGAAAGGATTCTGCAGCAGGTCTGGCGGTACGAAGCGCCGATCGAGATCGAGACGCGCGTCATCGACGTGCACGTGCGCAACCTCCGCAAGAAGATCGAGCT
>JALYZG010000271.1 GCA_030948965.1 Candidatus Dormiibacterota bacterium
GTGCGCAACCACCTCTCGGCGGCCATCCAGAAGCTGGACGCCCGCAATCGGATGGAGGCAATCCTCATCGCCCGCGAAAAGGGCTGGATGTGACGGGCAAGGGGAGGCAGGCCTCCCCTTCCAGTACCCCACCGACGACGCTCGCGCGCGCCTGGCGTTGCGATCGTTGAGGGCTTGTCTCCCCACCGCCCGGCGGAGCCGGGCTCTGCCTGCGGGTGCAAGCGGGGGCAGGCCTCCCCTTCCAGAACCCCACCGACGGCGCTGGCGCGCGCCTGGCGTTGCGATCGTTGAGGGTTTGTCTCCCCACCGCCCGGCGGAGCCGGGCTCTGCCTGCGGGTGCAAGGGGAGGCAGGCCTCCCCTTCCGGAACCCCACCGACGGCGCTCGCGCGCGCCTGGCGTTGCGATCGTTGAGGGTTTGTCTCCCCACCGCCCGGCGGAGCCGGGCTCGGCCTGCGGGTGCAAGGGGAGGCGGGCCTCCCCTTCCGGAACCCCACTGACGGCGCTCGCGCGCGCCTCCCGTCTGGGGCGGGCAGGGTTCGTCTCCCAGCCGGGCGGCAAAAGCCGGGCTGATGCCTACGGGTGCAAGGGAGGGCCCGCCCTCCTCTTCCGAACCCCTCCGGTGAACCCCTGGTTAGGGTTGTTCTAGGACTGAGAGGATGTTGCCGGCTGGGTCTTTGAACCAGGCGATGGGGGGGCCGCCTTGGCGGGAGATGCCCTTCTCGTCGACTCCCTCATAGCGCTCGAAGCGGATTCCCCGAGCCGCGAGCTGGTCGACGGCGGCTTCGATGTCGGCGACAGGGAAGTTGAGGATCGTGAACGTCGCGGGCGCGTGGTTGGGCTTCGGGTAGACCAGCGTGTTCCGGTCTCCGGCGATGTGCAGGAAGAGCAACCCGTTTTCCTCGGACACCCGCAGGCCGAGCGTCTGGCTGTAGAACTCTTTGGCCTTCGGGATGTCGTCCACCGAGAAGCCGCTGTACGCCTTCGTATGCTCGAACATCATGTCCCCTGCTTCAGACGCGGACGCTGACTGCACGTTCCAACTGCTCCAGGTGCTGTTCCAGGTGCGCGATCAGGGGCAGCCGCACGATCGTCGCCGCCGTCCAGCTCTGACCGCCGCCGAGCCCGCACGCCCGCTGCAGGTCTTCAGGCGACGCTCGGCGCAGCCATTCGAGGGTCCTCTTCTGATCGGCCAGCGCCTGGGCCACGATGCTGGCGATGGGCAGGGCGGCCACGGCGGCGCCGGCCCGGTCGCGCTGCGCCACCATGGCTCTCAGGTCCAGGTCGGTGATGGCCCCCGACCCTACGCGATACGCGACCACCCCGTAGCCCTTCGACAGGACCGCGATGTGGGCCAGCACCTGGTGCGCAGTCCACTCCTCACCATCGGCGGCCGCCCCGCCTGTGACCTGGGCCCCGAGCTCACGAAGCCGGGCTCCGCACCGCTCCAGGCGGTCGATGAGAGAGAGTCGGTCCCGATCCACAAGCTGCGCCGTGAAGGCTTCGAGGTCGGCCTCGGTGAATTCGCTGCTCTCGTCGCGCACGGGATGAAACACTAGTCGCATGTGCTACGACGACGTCGCCCGACCGCCTCTGCCTCCGATTCGTGGCGCCGCCAGCGACAGCGGCGACATCCACCTGGGCAGCGACCCCGGCGTGAAGCTTATGGCCCACTTCGCGCGAGCGGCGCAGCCGACCGGCGCCGGGATGGTCGTGCTCCCGGACGTGCGCGGCCTGCACGGTTTCTACAAGGAGCTGGCCGGCCGGTTTGCGGAGGCCGGGATCGACGCCGTCGCCATCGACTACTTCGCGCGCACGGCGGGCGACGGGTCCCGCGCCGAGGGCTTCGAGTACATGCCCCACGTGCAGCAGGCCACCCCCGAGGGCATCGCCGCCGACACTCACGCCGGCATCGAATGGCTGCGCTCCCAGGAGGGGGGCGCCGTGCGGTCCGTCTTCACCGTCGGCTTCTGCTGGGGTGGGTCCAACTCGTGGAACCAGTCCGCCGCGCAGCCGGGATTGAGCGGCGCGATCGGCTTCTACGGCCGTCCGGAGCGCAGCCGCCGGTTCATCGGTGAGATGCGAGCCCCCCTCCTGATGCTGCTGGCCGGCAACGACGCGGCCACCCCGCAGGACGAGTTCGAGCGCTTCGACCAGGAGCTGGCCGCCGCCGGCGTCACCCACGACATGACGGTCTACCCGGGCGCCCCGCACTCCTTCTTCGACCGTACGTACGAGGAGTGGCGCGACGCATGCGCCGACGCCTGGACCAGGATCCTGGACTTCGTGAAGCGGGGCACCCCCCTGGCCTAACGCACGGCCTACGACCTGGTGGCTAAAGGGCCACTTCTCGGTAAACTCCGAGGCGATGGCGCAACTGGCCACCAGGTCGAACATGGGCCTCCCGGAATCCCTCGTCGCCGAGATCGCCCGGCGGCGCCCCGGGCTGGCGCGGCACATGACCCGGGCGGTCGTCTCGCTGGTCCGCTGGGACGAAGGGGCGGGAGCGCCGCCGCGCCCCGAGGCGATCGCCCGCGCCTGTGCCGCCGGCATCGACCTCTTTTTGGCCACCGCCCGGGAGGCCAGGCCGGCGACCCAGCGCGAGTTGCGCGAGGTGGCCCAGCTGGGCATCCTCCAGGCACGGACGGCGCAGAGCGTCGAACCCGTGCTCGCCGCCTATCGGATCGCGGCCCGGGTTGCCTGGGACGCCATCCTCGCCGCCTGGCGTGACCATCCCGACGCCAACGCGGAGGCCCTGGTGGCGACAGCCAACTACGTCTTCAGCGCCCTCGACCAGGTGGCCGCCGAGGTCACCCGGACCTACCTCCATGCCCGTGAGGTGCACATGCTGCGGGGCACGCGGGCTCGGACCCGCCTCCTGCACGCGCTGGTCAGCGACACGTTCGATTCGGAGAGCTCGATCCAAAAGCAGGCGCTGGCCCTGAACGTGGCCCTGGCCCCGGCTTACACCGTCGCCGTGGTGAAGGTCGACGCCGGCGCCGAGGGTCTCCTCGCCGAGCTCGACCTGCCGGCGCGGGCGCTCGCCGACACGACCGACCCCCACACCCTGGTCGTGCTCTGGCCGGCGGATGAGGGCCGGCCGGAGGAGCGCGCCCGAGCCCTTCTCGGGCCGGCCCTCGCCGCGCAGCGGCGCGTCCGCATCGGCCTCGGAGGCCAGCACCCGGGCCTGCGCGGCATCTCCCGCGCCTATCTCGAGGCTCAGCAGGCGGTCGAGGTGGGGCGCAAGCTGCGGCCGGACGAGGTCCTGCATCAGCACGAGGAGATGGCGCCCTACCTGGTGCTGGGCCAGAACCCGATGGTGGCGGAGAGGTACGTCGACCACGTGCTCGGGCCGCTGGCCGCCGCCGACTCCCGCGGCGTGCTCATGGAGACGCTGGAGGCGGTGCTGGCGCACGGTTCCGTCAAGGCCGCCGCCGCCGCGCTGGGCCTCCACCGGCACTCGGTGCTCTACCGGCTGGAGAAGATTCGCGACTCAGTGGGCGGTGACCTCGACCACCCCGCCGCCAGGCAGCGCCTGCTCCTCGCCTTCGACCTGCGGCGCCTGCTCTGACGGGTCCCGGCCAGTGCGCCGGGTTGAGCGCTCCGCTTTGGACTTCAGGTCGAATCTTGGGCCGATTTTTTCCCACATCGCACAGAACATATTTCGACGCCGCGTCCGTAGCCTGGAGAATCGAGTGAGTATCAGCACGAACGGTCGCCGGGTCGCTGTGACCGGGCTCGGCTTCATCACGCCCATCGGTAACGACCTGGAGTCCGTGTGGTCGAGCCTGGTCGAGGGCGTATCCGGGGTGGGCCCGATCACCCACTTCGACGCCGCCGCCTACAGCACCCGCATCGCCGCCGAGGTCCGGGATTTCGACGCCGAGCAGTACATGGACCGCAAGACCGCCCGGCATTCCGCCCGCTACTGCCAGTTCGCTCTGGCGGCGGCCAAGCAGTCGCTGGCGCAGGCCGGCCTCGACCCGGCCGAGATGGACCCGGACGACGTGGGCGTGATCGTGGCCAGCGCGGTCGGGGGCATGGAGGAGATCGAGCGCAACCACACCGCTCTGCTGGAGCGCGGTGTGCGCCGGATCTCCCCGTTCACGACCCCGATGATGATCGCGGACATGGCGGCCGGCCTCGTGGCCATGCACACGCGGGCCGGCGGCTACAACTACGCCATCGTCAGCGCCTGCGCCTCCTCCGGCCACGCCATCGGCGAGGCGGCGGAGATAATCAAACGCGGCGACGCCCGGGCCATGCTGGCGGGCGGCGCCGAGGCCACCATCACCCCGCTCACGATGGGCGCCTTCTGTCAGATCAAGGCCGTCAGCGAGCGCAACGACGAGCCCACGCGCGCCTGCCGGCCCTGGGATCTGGACCGCGACGGCTTCGTCATGGGCGAGGGCGCCGTCATGCTTGTCCTGGAGGACATGGCGCTGGCCCGCGAGCGCGGGGCCAGGGTGCTGGCCGAGGTCGCGGGCTACGGGGCCAGCGCCGACATGTACCACTACACGGCGCCGCATCCCGAGGGTGCCGGCGCCATCCGGGCCATGCGCGGGGCCCTCCGCAAGGCCCATGTGGAGCCGGCCGACGTGCAGTACGTCAACGCCCACGGCACCTCGACCAAGCTCGGCGACATCGCCGAGACCAAGGCCTTGAAAGATGTGTTCGGCAACCATGCCGGGGACCTGTTGGTGAGCTCCACCAAGTCCGTGCACGGTCACCTCCTGGGCGCTGCGGGCGCGATCGAGGCCGCCGCCTGCGTGCTCGCCATCGAGCGCGGCGTCGTGCCGCCGACGATCAACCTCGAGCGCCAGGACCCGGCGTGCGACCTGGACTACGTGCCCAACGAGGCGCGGCGCGCGCGAATCGACGTGGCGCTTTCCAACTCGTTCGGGTTCGGGGGCCACAACGCGTCGCTCGTGCTCCGCCGGCCGGAACTCAACTAAGAGCACGAGCAGAGGAGATCAGCAGAATGACCGCAGAGCTCAACCTGGCCGACCTTCAGGCGCTTGCCGCCGAGATCCTGGGCGTCGAGCCCGACCAGGTGCAGCTGGACAAGAGCTTCCAGCGCGACCTGGCAGCCGACTCGCTGGACCTGGTCGAGCTGATCGCCGCCATCGAGGACAAGTACGACGTGGAGCTGCCCGAGGACGAGCTCGAGCAGATGAAGAACGTCGGCGACCTCTGGCGCTTCCTGCACGACGCCCGGGCGGCCCACACGGCGGGGGCCTGAAAAAGTGGCCATCAAGGCAGCGCCCCGCGTCCGCTCCGACGCCGTGCCCCTCAAGACCTACCGTTCGGTGGGCCGGCCGGTAGCCATAGCCGGCATCGGCGCGTATGCCCCCGAGCGGGTCGTGACCAACCAGGACCTGGAGCGGATCGTGAGCACGTCCGACCAGTGGATCACCGAGCGCACGGGCATCAAGCGCCGGCACATCGCTGAGGCGGGCACGACCACCTTTGAGCTCGCCACCCAGGCGGCCCGGGGGGCCCTGGCCGCGGCGGAGGTCAGGGCCGAAGACCTGGACCTGATCCTGGTCGCGACGTCCTCGCCGGACGGCCCGTTCCCCAGCGTGGCCTGCCGCGTGCAGGAGCAGCTCGGCGTGCCCGGAGCTGCATCGATGGACCTGCTTGCGGCCTGCACAGGGTTCGTTTACGGGCTCTCGGTGGCGGAGGCTTACGTCGCCAGCGGGCGGGCCGACACGGTGCTCGTCGTGGGGGCCGAGGTCCTGAGCCGCTACATCGACTGGGGCGACCGCTCCACCTGCGTCATCTTCGCCGACGGTGCCGGCGCGGCCGTGGTCAAGCCCGCGACGCGCGGCGCCGGCTTCCGCGCCTGGTGCCTGGGCTCCGACGGCCGCGGCTACGCCCAGGTCCTCTGCGGCGACCCCGCGCGCGGAGGTTTCGGGGCGGGGCTGTCGGACCCGAAGATCTCGATGGTCGGGCCCGACGTGTTCAAGTTCGCGGTCGACATCTTCGTGCGCCAGGCCTACGCGGTGGCGGAGGCAGCGGGCATCGCCATCGACGACATCGACCTGTTCGTGCCCCACCAGGCCAATCGCCGCATCATCGAGGCCGCCGCGAGACGGATAGGGCTGCCCATGGAGCGCGTCATGGTCAACATCGAGGAGTACGGCAACGCGTCCACCGCCACGATCCCGCTGGCGCTGCACGACGCCCAGGCCGGGGGCCGGGTGCGGGCCGGGGACACGGTCCTCATGGCCGGCTTCGGCTCGGGCCTGACCTGGGGGGCATGCCTGCTCGAATGGGAGTGAACCTCTCCGGCCCGATCGCCCTCCTCTTCCCCGGCCAGGGCGTCCAGCGCCCGGGCATGGGTCGAAACCTTTACGAGCGCTACCCGGCCGCCCGCCGTGTCTTTCAGCGTGCCGAGGTGGTCTTGGACATGCCCGTCCGCCGGCTCTGCTTCGAGGGTCCCGAGGAGGAGCTGAATCGGACTGACATCCTGCAGCCGTGCGTGATGACCGTCTGCTGGGCCGCGTATGAGATCTGGCGCGAGAGCTATGGCATGGAGAACGTGCGCGTCATGGCCGGCCACTCGCTCGGCGAGTTCACCGCCCTGGCGGCGGCGGGCTCAGTGTCCTGGGAGACGGCGCTCCTGCTGGTGCGCGAGCGCGGCCGGATCATGGCCCAGGCCGTGACCGACCGGCCCGGCGGCATGATCGCCATCGTGGGGCTCGACGAGCCCACGGTCGAGCGCATCCGGCTCGAGTGCTCGGAGCTCGGGCCCCTCTACACCGCCAATCGGAACGCCGACAACCAGTTCGTGCTGTCCGGCGAGATGGCCGCCGTCGCGCGGGCCGAGGAGCTGGCGCTGGCCGCCGGGGCCCGCCGGGCGCTGATCCTGACCATCCCCTTGCCCGCGCACACGCCGCTGATGGAGGGGGCGGGGAACGCCTTCAAGGCCGTCCTGGAGCGGCTGCCGATGGAGATGCCGCGCTTCCCCCTCCTGGCCAACGCCACCGGCCAGGCGATCGCCTCTCTGCAGGACCTGAAGCACGAGCTGGCCGGCCACCTCCTGCGCCCGGTGGACTGGGCCCGGACCATGGTCTCGATCCGCGGCATGCGGGTCAAGACGGTCGTGGAGCTGGGTCCGGGCCGCGTCCTGGCCAGCCTGGCGGCCAAGCACATCCCGGGCGTGGAGACCTGGAACGCGGACGAGCTGTTCGTCGACTTCGCGGGCGACGCGCCCGCCGCCCCGGCGGCCAGCCCTGCCTGACCCGACCGACGCGCTGGACGGCAGGACCGCCCTCGTCACCGGGGGCGGCAAGGGCATCGGCGCGGCCACGGCTCGGGCGCTGGCGGCGATGGGGGCGAAGGTCTGGGTCAACTACCGCGCCGACTCGGCGGCCGCTGAGGCCACGGCGCGGGACGTGGGCGGCACGGCCGTGGCCTGCGACGTCACCGACGGCGACGCGGTAGCGGCGATGATCAAGGCCATCGGCCGCGTCGACATCCTCGTCAACAACGCCGGCGCGGTGCGCGACAACCTGCTGGTGCGGATGAAACCCGACGACTGGGAGCACGTCATCCGCACCGACCTGAGCAGCGCGTTTCACGCCACCCGGGCGGTGACCATGGGCATGATGCGGGCGCGCTGGGGCCGCATCGTCAACATCAGCAGCGTGGTCGGGATCACCGGTAACGCGGGCCAGGCCAACTACGCCGCCGCCAAGGCGGGCCTGATCGGTTTCACGAAGTCGGTGGCCAAGGAGATCGGGTCGCGCGGGATCACGGTCAACGCGGTCGCCCCCGGCTTCGTGCGCACCGAGCTGACGCAGAAGTCGCTCAGTGACGACATGATGAAGGCCATCGTGGAATCGACGCCGCTGAAGCGGGAGGGAACCGTCGAGGACGTGGCCGCGGCCGTGGCCTTCCTCTGTTCGCCGGCGGCGGCGTTCATCACCGGCCACGTGCTGGTGGTGGACGGGGGGCTCTCCGTTTGAGCCTCGCCGCGCCCGCGAGCGTCGCCGGCGGCCGCCTGCCCCCGATCCGGCTCGGCACGAACTGCCCCAGCTGCGGCGTGACCCTGGTTCCGGAGGACCTGCGCGAGCAGGCCTACGTCTGCGACTGCGGCCACCACTTCCGGATGCACGCGGAAGCCTGGATCGCGCTGCTGGCCGACGAGGGCAGCTGGGCCGAGCGCTGGACCGACATCCGCCCTCACGACCTGCTCGAGTGGAGGGTGCCCAAGCCCTACCAGGAGACCATCGAACAGGCCCGTGAGGAGGGCTTGAACGAGGCCGTGCGGACGGGCACGGCGCAGCTCGCGGGCCGAGACGTCTGGCTCAGCGTGTTCGACTTCCGCTTCGTCGGCGGCACGCTCTCGATCGTGGCCGGGGAGCGCTTGGCCCGGGCCTTCGAGCAGGCCGCCGCGACGCGCCGGCCCTACATCCTGGTCGCGGCCTCGGGCGGGGCGCGGATGCAGGAGGGGGTCCTGGCGCTGATGCAGATGGCCAAGGTGAACGGGGCCATGGGCCGGCTGCACCGGGCCGGAGTGCTGTACATCTCTGTCCTCACCGACCCGACCTTCGGCGGCACCAGCGCCTCGCTGGCGCTGATGGGCGACGTCAACATCGCCGAGCCGGGGGCGGCGATCGGGTTCACGGGCGCCAGGGTCATCAAGCAGGCCACCTACGCCGACCTGCCGCCCGGCTTCCAGAGCGCCGAGTTCCAGCTCCACAGCGGGCAGGTGGACATGGTTGTGCCGCGGACCGAGCTGCGGCCGCGGCTGGCCCGGCTGATCGACCTCTACGGTGGGAGCGGCCGGTGAGCGGCCGCGACGAGGACACGCTCAGCGTCTGGCAGCAGGTCGAGCTGGCCCGGCACCCGGACCGGCCCTACGCACTGGACTACATCCGCCGGCTGGCCCCCGACTTCGTCGAGCTGCACGGCGACCGGCTGACGGGGGACGACCCGGCGCTCGTGGCCGGGATCGGCACATGGCGAGGGCGGACCGTCATGTTCATGGGCCAGCAGAAAGGCCGCAACCTGGCCGATCGGGTGGGCCACAACTGGGGCATGATGCACCCTGAGGGCTACCGCAAAGCGATTCGCCTGGCCCGGCAGGCGGCCAAGTTCGGATTTCCCATCATCTCCCTCGTCGACACTCCCGGCGCCTACCCGGGTGCCGCCGCCGAGGAGCGGGGCGTGGCCTCGGCCATCGCGGCCGCCATCACCGAGTGGTTCCAGATCGGGGTGCCGGTGGTAGCCGCGATTATCGGCGAGGGCGGCTCGGGCGGCGCTCTGGGCATGGCCGTCGCCGATCGCGTTCTGATGCTCGAGAACTCCACCTACTCGGTGGCCTCGCCGGAGGCCGCGGCCTCGATCGTGTGGCGCGACAACGCGCGCAAGGTCGAGGCCGCGGAGCAGCTGCAGCTGACCTCGCGCGACCTGCTCGCCATGGGTGTGGTCGAGGACGTGGTGGCGGAGCCGGAGGGCGGCGCCCACACCGACGCCGAGGCCGCCGCCGCCAGGCTCGACCGCGCCCTCTGGCGCCACCTGGAGCCGCTGCTCGGCCTGAGGGTGGACGAGCTGTTGGAACACCGCTACGAGCGCTTCCGCTACATCGACTCGCTGGTCGGCGCCGGCCCCGAATTCGGCCCCAAAGTCCCGGCCCCCGAAGGAACCTAACTCAAGGCCGTTTCCTTTCGGCCCCCCACCCAACCTGCGCCCGCAGGGGGGGGGAGGAGTCCACTCCTCTGAGCGCCTATTCTTCCGCGCACCCTAGACTCAGCCTCGATGTTCCTGGCCTCGGTTCAACTCTCTCCCGGGTTCGGATTCGTAGGCTGGATCGTGATCGGCCTGCTGGCCGGGGCGATCGCCGGCAGGATCGTGAGGGGCCGCGGTTTCGGCTGTCTCGGCAACATCATCGTGGGCGTCATCGGCGCCTTTCTGGGCGGCTTTCTGACCAGCCTGGTCCTGCCCACCACGCAGCAGCTCGGCTTCTGGAGCAGCCTGGTCGTGGCCGTGATCGGAGCGATCATCCTCCTCGCCGTCGTGCGCTTGATCTTCGGCCGGGGTCGTTGAACCCGGCCGGGCTCAGGATCTTCGACCTGGAGCAGCCGCGCTACTTCGGCGCCCCTTCGCACCCGGGTCACGTGCCGCCCGGCTACTCCTACATCCTGCACCGGCACCACGCGCCCGGATCGCCCGAGGCGCGGACCAGCGCCTCCGGGGTGATCACCTCCAGCGACCACTCCGGCACGCACATCGACGCTCTCTGCCACCAGGCGGAGAACCTCGCCCTGCATGGGGGCGCCGACGCGGCCGGAGCGCAGACCGCGTTCGGGTTCAGCAGCCATGGCGTGGAGAGGATTGCGCCCATCGTGGTCACCGGCCGCCTCATCGACCTCGGCCAGACGGAGCCGGGAGGCTGGATCGGGCTGCCGGAGGTGCGTGCCGCCGCCGAGGCGCAGGGCGTGGAGCCCGGGCCGGGCGAGGTGCTGCTCGTGCGGACAGGCAACGGCGCCCATTGGGCCGAGCCGGAGCGCTACAACATGGGCTCCGGCCTCGACCGCGAGGTCTCGGAGTGGGCGGCCGGGTGCGGGGTGCTCGCGGTCGGGGCCGACAACCTGGCCTGGGACTGGATCAAAGGCCAGGACCCGGAGCTCGGCGTGAGCCTCCCCGGCCACGTGGTGCTTCTGGTCCGGCACGGCATCCACATCATCGAGAACCTCTTCCTGGAGGAGCTGGCCGCGGCCGCGGTGCACGCCTTCACGTTCGTCTGCCTGCCGCTGAAGCTGCGTGGCGCAACCGGGTCCCCGGTGCGTCCGGTGGCGCTGGTCGAAGCGTGAGCCTGGACCGCTCCCGCTTCCCCGTCCTGGGGCGCGTCGCCTACCTCAACGCCGGTACCTGCGGCCCAGTCTCCCGCCGAACTGGTGAGGTGATGCGGGAGTGGCTGGAGCGAGACCTGGCCGGCGGCCGCGGCGGAGGCGCCCGCTTTGAGGCGATGTTCGAGTTGAAGGACACCCTGCGCGCCGGCCTGGGCGCCCTCGTGGGCGCGTCCGCGGAGCAGATGATCCTGACGACTTCCACCACCGAGGGCTGCAACATCGTGGTCACCGCCCTCCGGCTTGGCCCTGAAGACGAGGTCGTCACCACCGACGCCGAGCACCCGGGCCTGGAGTCGCCGCTCCGGGCCAGCGGCGCCACCATCCGGGTGGCCCACGTCCTGGGGCGGCCGGCCGGGGAGGCGCTCGACGCGATCGTGGCCGAGGTCACGCCGCGCACCAGGCTGGTCGCGCTCTCCCATGTCCTCTGGCTCAACGGCCAGGTGCTCCCGATCGCGGAGATCAAGCGCCGCACCGGCTTGCGCCTCCTGGTCGACGGCGCCCAGTCGGTGGGCGCGGTGCCGGTGGACGCGACAGCCGCGGACTTCTACACGATCTCGGGCCAGAAGTGGCTCTGCGGCCCCGACCTCACCGGCGCCCTGTACGTGGCCGACCCGGACTTGCTCGCGCCTTGCATGGCCGGCTATGGGTACTCGCACGAGGGGCCGGCCGCGGACCGGCTGGGCGTGACCTTCCTGCCGCCGATGCTGATGGCCGGCCTGCAGGCCGCCGTGGAGGAGTTCCCGCCGGAAGCCCACGAGCGCAGCGCCGAGATGGCGGCCGAATGCCGGCAGCTGCTGGTCGAGGCCGGGCTGGACGTGCGCAGCGATCCGGGCCAGGGCCCTCTCGTCTCGTTCGTCCCGTCCGGCGAGGCGGCGGAGACGGTGCAGCGGGCGGCGGCCGCGGGCGTGATCGTGCGCTCGTTGCCCAACGACTGGATCCGCGTCTCCTGCGGCTGGTGGACCGACCGCTCCGACCTCGATCGCCTGCTCGCCGTTCTGGCGACGTGAGCGCGACCGCCGAGCTCACCCCCGCCGGGCTCCGCGCCTCCATCCGGGCCGGCGCCTGGACGAGCAGCACCGCCGGCCTCTGTCCCGCCCATCAGCAGGCCAACCTGGTCGTCCTGCCCGCCGCCGACGCGGCCGCGTTCGCCGCTTTCTGCTCACGCAATCCCAAGCCCTGCCCGGTCATCGAGGTCCTCCCGCCGGGCGAGTGGACCCCGGTGCGCAGCGCCCCGGAAGCGGACATCCGCACCGACGTGCCCGGCTACCGCGTCTACCTCGAGGGGCGCCTGGCCGAGCGGCCGTCTGACCTGCGGGAGCTGTGGCGGCCGGACCTGGTCAGCTTTCTCCTGGGTTGCAGCTTCACCTTCGAGCACGCCCTGGCCGAGGCCGGCCTGCCCCTGCGCCACGTGGCCGCGGGGACGACCGTGCCCATGTTCCGCACCTCGATCCGCTGCACCTCGGCCGGGCCGTTTGCCGGGCCCCTGGTCGTCACGATGCGCCCGGTGGCGCCGGAGCGCCTGGCGGACGTCCTGGAGCTGTCGGCCCGCTATCCCCACGCCCACGGGACGCCGGTGCACGCGGGCGACCCGGCGGCGATCGGCATCGCCGACCTGGACCGCCCGGACTACGGCGACCCGGTGAGCGTCGAGGCCGGCGAGGTGCCGGTCTTCTGGGCCTGCGGGGTCACTCCCCAGGCGGTGGCGCGGGAGGCTCGGCCGGCGCTGATGATCACCCACGAGCCGGGGCGTATGTTCGTCACCGATCTGCCCCGCGAGCTGGCCTAGGGGGCCTACTCCAGGACGTCGCGGGCGCGGATCAGGATCATCGCCCCGAGCAGGAAGGCCAGGGCCCAGACGCCGACCACCACGAGGGCGTGGGTACCGTCCACGGGCACGAGTGGGGGCGCCAAGGCGACGCCGTTGGCGTGGTCTGTCTGCAGGGCCTTCGCGAGGACGTTGAGGCTCGGGCCCAGCAGGTAGGCGCTCGGCTTACCCCAGCCCGAGTTCTGCGTGGCCCGGCTGAGCAGGCCGAGGACGACGACGCCGAAGTTGTCTACCGGAAAGAAGCCCATCGCCACGGAGGCCGCAAACGCGAGGGAGCGGCCCAGGACGGCCGCCGCCGAGCCGAGCAGGATGCAGACGGCCATCGAGATCAGCAGCACCGCGCCGGCGATGGCGGTGTCCGCCCAGGCGACGGAGGGCACGTGGCGCAGCGGCGAGAGGTCGCCCGCCAGGTGCCAGATGAGGACGGCGGTGAAGAGAGCCGTGGCCAGCGCGTAGATCGCGAACGCCGCCAGGCCGAAAGCACCCAGGATCGTGATCTTGGCGAGGTAGAGGTGCAGCCGGGACTGGCCGCGGCCGAATAGCACCCGGACCGTGCCGGACGTGAACTCCATACCCATCAGCCGGGCCGAGAGGAGGAGCAGGACGATGCCGGAGGCGACCTGGAAGGTGCCCCCGAACATGACCTGGATGGAGTTGATCGGAGGCTGCCGGCTTATGCGCCCATGGGCGCCGGGATCGTTGAGGCCGATGACCAGCGCGGCCGCCACGTAGGCGATCGGGAAGGCGCCCAGGAGCAGCCACGCGGCGCGCTGCCGGGTCAGCTTCAGGTACTCGGAGCGCAACGCTCCGCCAAACCCCGGCCGCGCCACTGACGGGGCGGGCAGGGCCAGGGCGACGCCGGCGGTGCTCATTCGAGCACGTCCCGGCGGACCAGCATGGCGAGGGGCACGACCAGCAGGATTGCCACCCAGGCCGCGGTCACGACCAGGGTGTGCAGGCCGTCGACGGGCACGGCCGGGACGGCGAATGCAGCCCGCCCTTGATGGGCGGGCAGGAGCGCGACGCGCATCGCGTTCAGGTTCGGGCCCAGCAGGTAGGCGGTGACCTGGCCGAAGAAGCCCCGGTGCGTGAGCGTCTGCAGGAGGGTGAGAATCAGGGTGGCGGCGTTATCGGCGGGGAAGAAGGCCAGTGCGAAGCCGAGCGCGAAGGCAAGCGAGCGGCCCAGAATCGCCGCGGCCAGGCCGACCAGCGTCGTCGCGAGGATCGACACCAGCATCACCGCCAGCGAGATCGCGAGGTCGCGCCAGTCGCTCCCGGGCAGGCCCTGCAGGGGCTGCAGGCTGCCGGCCGCGCCAATGGTGCGCAGGGCCACGAAACCTCCGGCCAGAATCGAGAAGCCCGCGAGGAGGAGGACGCCGAGGGCCACGACCGCGATCAGCTTGGCGGCGTACAGCTGCAGCCGCGACTGCCCCCGGCCGAGCAGAACGCGAACGGTGCCGGCGCTGAACTCCATGCCCATCAAGCGCGCCACGGCGATGAGCAGGAAGATGCCGGAGCCGACCTGGAAGATCGTGCTCCAGATGTCGAGCTGGTCGTGGAAGAATGTGTGCGCCGAGCGCTTCACACCGGTCGCGGGGACGCCGGAGAGGCCGAGGGCCACGACCGCGAAGAAGACAAAGGCGACGCCCAGCATCGCCCAGGTCAACCGCTGGCGGCTGATCTTCAGGACCTCGGCGCGGACGGCGCCGAGAAGAGCGGGGCTCCGGGCTGCGCGGATGGCGCCGGGCAGCGGCAGCGGGCGGACGGCGCTTGCGCTCATCCAGCTCCTATCCCGCGCGGGAGCCGGCGGTGAGACTGAGGAAGATCTCCTCCAGGTCGCGCTGGCGCTCGCCCACCAGGTCCGGCCAGTGGCCGTTCCCAGCCAGGAACCGGATGAGGCCCTGGCCCTTGCCGGTGGGTGAGGCAGTGATCAGCTCCCGATCCTCCAGCCTGGCGGCCGCGCCCCAGGGCTGTGCCCGGACCAGGGCCAGGACCCGCTCGGGCTCGTCGACCAGGACCACGAACTCGCCGTGTCCGGACGTGAGCTCGTCGACTCGGGCCAGCTGCACCAGCCGGCCCTCGTTGATGATCGCCACCCGGTCGCAGATCTGCTGCACCTCGCTCAGCACGTGGCTGGAGATGAAGACCGTTCGCCCCGCTGCGGCGAGGGAGCGGAGAAGGTCCCGCATCTCCACGATGCCGGCCGGGTCGAGGCCGTTGGCGGGCTCGTCGAGGATGTAGAGGTCGGGGTCGTTGAGCATGGCCAGGGCCAGGCCCAGGCGCTGCTTCATGCCCAGGGAATAGCTGCTGACGCGGTCGCGGTCGCGCCCGCGCAGCCGGACGATCTCGAGCACCTCGTCGAGGCGGGACTCGGGCACCCCGCCGAGGACCCTGCCCACGGCCCGCAGGTTGTCGCGACCGGACATGTAGCCGTAGAGGGCAGGCGACTCGACGAGCGCGCCCACCCGGGGCAACACCTCGGCGCGGTGGGCGCGGACGTCGCGGCCCAGGATCTCGACCCTGCCGGCGGTGGGGCGGATGAGGCCCAGGGCCATCCGGATGGTGGTCGTCTTGCCGGCGCCGTTGGGGCCGAGAAAGCCGAACACCTCACCGGCCCTGACGTCCAGGTCGAGGCTCCTCACGGCCTGGCGGGTGCCGTAGGTCTTGGACAGCTCGTGCGTGACGAGCACCGGATCGCTCACAGACGGGGAAGCCCCGCCGGGTGCAGGTCTTGTGACACCGCGTCTGCGGCCGCGGCGTCAGCCGTCCCAGGCCGGATTGTGGATCGCCGTCTCGAATGCGAATGATGCATGGCCCGCCCTGAAGTAGGCCTGGAGCGCGGGCGACTGCACGGCGCAGCCGACTGCCTCCGTCTGGTCGTGAGCGATCGCCGGGATGTTGGCGCTGCAGCTGCCGAGCGCGCTGGCGCCGTCGCTGCTCTTGAAGCTCAGGGTGAGGCTGGCCTGGCCGTCGGGCCGGCCGCCCACATTGCGCACGACCGCGCCCGCCTTGCAGTTGTTGGGATCGCAGGGCGGGAGCGAGGAGTCGCCGCTGACGTAGACGTAGCGGGCTGGGAACGTGGTCGGGTCCAGGGGATCGAGGACGGGCGCGGGCGCGGTCACGGTCAGTGCAGGCGGGTAGCGAAGGATGCCATGGAGCTGGGACACGCCGGAGTCGGTGGAAACGGCGGCGGAGGCGATCCGGACGAAGCGGGTGGGCTCGTCGGTCGTCACCCAGGCCGAGCCGCCGCGGCTTGACAGCTCGACCACGCGATGCCCGTCGACGGCCCCGGTGGCGCCCTTGCGCAGATCGGGCGTGGCGAGGCTGTTGAACGCGTGCGGCCTGGCGGCGGCGTCGAGGGCCTGGCTCAGAGAGGTGTCACGGTCCAGCACCCAGCGGTCGGCCAGGACGCGCGCCAGGGACGGATCGAGGGCGGTCCGGTCCACCGCCGTCCAGAAGAGCCGGGCGGCCTTGACGTAGACCTTGCCGCCCACCATCAGACCCGTGACCGGGCCGCCGGGAGTGTGGAGGTCGAACCGCGCCTGGCCCCGCCGATCGGCCACGATCTCGCCGCTGAAATTCATTCCGGCCTGCACCCATGAGGCCGAGGTGAGGTCCACGACCGGGGCCTTGTCCAGGTTGGCCGCCGCCTCGTTGAACAGGGTCGCGGCGGGCTGGCCGAACGGCGGCCAGGCCTGGGCCAGCGCCAGCAGCGCTATGAGCACGAACGCGAGCACGGCCCCGCAGTCTAGCCCGGAGCCGGC
>JALYZG010000182.1 GCA_030948965.1 Candidatus Dormiibacterota bacterium
ACCACGAAAGCCTGCAGACGGCCCGCGATCGGAGCTCCGAAGAGCGCGCCCCAGATGCCGAAGAGCTCGTTGCCGGCAACCAGGGCGACGATGGCGACCGCGGGATGGACGCCGACCGCCTTGCCCATGATCCGCGGACCGACCACGTCTCCCTCGAGGATGTGCACGACGACGAAGTAGGCGAACACCAGCGCGGCCGTGATCCAGCCGTTGAAGGCTGCCACCACGATGCAGACGGCGCCGGAGATCATGACGCCGAGGATGGGCACGAACTCCATGAAGAAGGCGAGGACGCCGAGCAGCAGGGCGTAGCGGACGTGCAGCACCCACATGCCTACCCCGACGGCGACGCCGGTGAGCAGCGCCATCAGGAACGTGCCCCGGACGTAGCCGCCGACCACCTGGTCGATGATGCCCAGCACTTCGGTGGCCTGGCGCCGACGCCCCACCGCCCGATCGCGGATCCAACGCCCCAGTTGAGGTCCGCTGGTGGTCAGGTAGATGCTCAAGATCAGCACCAGGATCGCGTCCACGATCCCGCCCACCACCGACTGCAGGCCGCCGAGGGCATCGGTGGCGGCGGTTTGGCCGTAGTTCTGCAGTGCCTGCAGCGCCTGCGCCTCGACCCGAGCCAGGGCGTCCGCCGACACGCCGAACGGCCGCAGCAGGTCGAGCAGCGCGGGCTGCAGGGCCTGGGCCCAATGCAGGTCGCTGGGCAGCTGGCGGGTCAGGGACGCGACCTCTGCGGCGGCCGAGACGATCACGATCCCGAGCAGGCCGAAAACCAGGACGAAGCCGATCAGGTAGGCGAGCGCGATGGCGAGAGCCCGCGGCATCCAGCGCTGGAGCAGCCTCACCACGGGGGTGAGGGCGAAAGCGATCAGCGCCCCCAGCACGAGGATGATCAGGGCCCGCGAGACGTGGCTGAGCAGCCAGCCGATGACGATGATGACAGCGGTCCAGGCGAGGATCACCAGCGCCGCCAGAAGCGCGCGCTGCAAGCGAGGCGGACCTGCGGAAACGATCAACTCGCCAACCAGACTACGCGCCGGGATGGGTCATTCAAACAACCGCAGGCGTAGGCCCGGCTCCGCCGGGCCGATTGAGTTTTACTTGCCTGCCGCTCCACGCTGCGCGCGCGCAAGCGTGTAGGACGGCCCACGGAGGGATTGGTTAGTGCGCTGGCTGTCGAGAGATGAAGAAGAGGTACGCGATGAGGAGCACGAAGATCCCGTACTCGATGACCACGTTGCGGGTCAGCGTCTCATCCACGGTGTGGCGCACAAAGCCGCGGTTGACGTACCAGATCAGCAGCAGGATCACCGCGAAGAAACCCTCCGGGATATAGAGGTTGGCGGTCATCGCCCAGGCGCAGAAAGTGACCACCTGGCCGACGAAGACCGAGAAGAGGAGAGCCCGGCGCGGCGCCATCGGCCGGCCCATGACCCGGAAGGTGCGATAGCTCGCCGAGGCGGCCACGGCGAAGATGCCGGCGAGGCGAATCGGTAGATCCAGCGTGGCGGTCAGGATGACGAGAAAACAAGCCGCGACGGCCAGGACCATGACCGCTTCCTGCACGATCCAATGCCCGGGTTTGGACTGGTCAAGGAGGTGGCGATAGTCGAGCTGGGCGGCGGCGTAGAAGCAGACGCCGAACGCTGCGGCGGCCAGAGCGTACTCCCAAAAGCGGGGCATGAGAAGGGCCAACCCGGCCAGGGCCAGGGCCCCAAGGGCGGCCGGCACGAAGTGCTCGATCGGAGGCACTCGCCGCTCGATGGTCAGGTAGCCGAGCACCGCCGCAACGGCAAGCACGGCCAGGCCGGCGGCGAGGCCCCAAACCTGGTTCGGGGCGACCAGCTCGGACTTGAAGCCGAGCGCGATCGCCACGAGTACGACGCCGGCGAAGACGAGGAAGCGGTGGTCGCGGTCCTTGTCGGCCTGGACGACCGCGGGCAGGACGCGGTCCTCGAGAGGAGGAGGGGTTTTCAAGGCGCCCATGCTACCCAGGGCAGCTGGCGCAGCCTCTAGGAGCCTAGCTCGGCGGCTGCTCGCCCCGGCCGTAGCGGTCGTCCAGTCGGACCACGTCCTCCATCTCCGGGGTCGAGACTTCGAAGATGTCGGAGTCTTCGACGGCGGTCATCCGATGCCTCGTGCCGGGCGTGATGTGCACTGTGTCGCCCGGCCGCATCCGGTGCACCTGGCCGTTCAGCTCCATGTCCAGGAGCCCGGCCTGGAGGAGGATGCATTCGTCCTTGCGCTCGTGGTACTGGAGCGACAGCGCCTCGCCCCGATTGACGTGCAGGATCTTGCCCAGGTAGCAGTCGGTCACTGCCCAGCGCAGCTCGTAGCCCCAGGGCTTATCGACCTTGGAGGCGGCGGCGGCGTGGATCTCAGGCGTGGGCATGCGCGCTCAGCCCGGCCAGATCGAGGATGGCGTCGAGGCGTGCCGCCACCTCGGCGTCACCGGTCGCCTCCGAGTAGACGCGGATCAGCGGTTCGGTACCGCTTGCCCTCAGCAGGACCCAGCTGCCGTCCGCAAGGAAGAACTTGAAGCCGTCGTCGTCGCGCACCCTCTCGACTGCTACCCCGGCGATGGCCGCCGGCCGGCGCTCGGCCATGGCTGCCAGGACGCGCGCCCGTTCCTGCTCGTATGTCTCGCGTTCGAGGTGGAGGTCGCGGCGAGCGTAGGCGCTGGGGCCGGCCTTGGCGTCCAGGTCAGCGATCAGCGCGCTGACGGGCTTTCCCGTCGTCGCCACCATGTCCGCCAGGCACAGGCCCGCCAGCAAACCGTCGCGCTCAGGGATGTGGCCGCGGATGGCGAAGCCGCCTGACTCCTCCCCGCCGAGCAACGCGTCCGTTTCTATCACCTTGGGGGCGATGCTCTTGAAACCCACCGGGACCTCGTACACAGGCAGGCCGTACTCGGCGCCCAGGCGGTCGGCCATGGCGGTCATGTTGACACTCTTCACGAACGGGCCCCGGAAGGCGCGGATCTCGACCAGGTAACGCATCAGCAGGCCGTAGACATGCAGCTCGTGGACGTAGCGCCCGCGCTCGTCGATGAGGCCCACCCGGTCGGCGTCCCCGTCCGTGCAGATGCAGAGGTCGTGGCCGCCACGGTGCATCAGCGTCAGCGCGTCGCCCAGGTTGGCCGCGATCGGCTCCGGGTTGACGCCACCGAACCACGGGTTGCGATCTGCGTGCAGCTCGGCCACAGCCGTGGCGCCGCCCTCCAACAGCTCGCCCAAGTAGCCGGCCCCGGAGCCGTGCATGGAGTCGTGGACGAGGCGCAGACCGGCGCTTCTGAGCCGGCCGAGGTCCACCATCCGGCCGAGCTGGCGGTAGTACGCGGGGCGCGGGTCGTACAGCTCGGTCAACAGGTCCGCTGCGGCCGCCCGACGCACCGCGGCGGGGCCGCGGCTCACCGCGGCCGCGATCAGCCGCTCGAGGTCGGCGATGACTGCAGCCGGAGCCGAGCTCCCGTTGTCAGGCTTGAACTTGAGGCCGTTGAACTGGTACGGGTTGTGGCTGGCGGTGATCACCACCGCCCCGGCGGCGCCGCGCTCGATCACGGTCCAGGATGCGACCTGTGTGGGGACGGCTCGATCCAGCAGCAGAGTGCGAAGGCCGTTGCCCGCGAACACTCGAGCCACCTCCTCGGCAAACATCTCGGAGGCGAAGCGGCGGTCGTACCCGACCACCGCCGGCCGGCCGCCGCCGTCGGACAAGTGCTCGGCCACTCCCTGGGCGGCGTAACGGAGTGCCTCGTACGTGAAGTCGTCGCCGACCACGCCCCGCCAGCCGTCGGTGCCAAACCTGATCGCGGGGAGCATGCCGGGCACCACTCAAAGGTAGCGGGCAAGCCGGCCCCGGCCCAGGCTCTCGACGACTCGCTTGACGTCCTGGGCGCGGGCCTTCGAGCAGACCAGCAGCGCGTCGCCGGAGTCCACGACGATCAGGCCCTCGAGGCCGATCAGGGCAACCAGCTTGCCGGGCGCCGAGACAAACGTATCGCGCGTGTCGAGCAGGACGGACTCGCCCTCGATCACGTTGCCCGCTGGATCCTGGGGCAGGAGATCGGCGAGGTCGCTCCACGAGCCGACGTCGACCCATTCGAACTCGGCCGGCACCATGAGCAGGCGCCTGGTGCGCTCCATCACCGTGTAGTCCACGGCCTGGACCGGGAGCCGAGAGTACAGC
>JALYZG010000318.1 GCA_030948965.1 Candidatus Dormiibacterota bacterium
GGCCTGGCCGACTACGAGGTCAGCATCGGTGACTACGTCCTCAGCGGCGGCGAGCTGGCCGCCATGATCTTGGTCGAGGCGGTTGCCCGGCATGTCCCCGGGGTGCTGGGGGCGGAGGACTCAGCAACCAGTGACTCGTTTTCCGAGGGCCTGCTGGAGCACCCCCAGTACACTCGTCCGGCGGAGTTCGAAGGGCAGAAGGTCCCCGAGGTGCTCCTCTCCGGCAACCACGAGCAGATCCGTCGCTGGCGTAGCCAGATGGCGCTGGAGCGCACCAGGCGTCGACGACCGGAGCTGCCCGGCGCGTCTCCCCAACCCGGGCCCGCCATCAAGGAGAAATAGAGAGAGACATGAACATTGTCGAAGCGGTCGAAAAGGAGTACATGAAGGACGATGTCCCCAGGCTGCGCTCGGGTGACACGGTTCGGGTCCACGTCAAGGTGGTCGAGGGCAGCCGCGAGCGCATCCAGGTCTTCGAGGGCGTGGTCATCGGTCTCAGCAAGTCCGGGCTCAAGGAGAACTTCACCGTCCGGCGTGTGACCCACGGCGTCGGCGTGGAGAGGACCTTCATGATCCACTCGCCCCGCATCGACAAGATCGAGGTGGTCCGTCACGGCGCCGTCCGCCGGGCCAAGCTGTTCTACCTGCGCGACAAGGTTGGCAAGCAGTCGAGGATCAAGGAGCTCCGTTAGCGAAATAGCGCTTAGGCACTTTTCAGGGTCGCCGGGAGGACAATCTCTGCGGATGTCCAGGCCACACGCCCAGCCCGCGCTACCAATGGAGATCCCCCCGACCGACGTCTGGCTGCGCGAGCGCGCTGCTCGGATTCACGGCCACATGCTGGTCGCCGGCGTAGATGAGGCGGGGCGGGGCCCGCTGGCGGGACCGGTGGTGGCGGCTGCGGTCCTCCTCCCCATGGGGGTGACCATCGCCGGCATCAACGACTCCAAGTTGCTGACGGCCGAACAACGCTCCGAGCTCGCCGTCAAGATCCGGGCGGTGGCGATCGCGATCGGCGTTGCCGAGGCCAGCCATGAGGAGATCGACGTGCTCAACATCGCGGTGGCCGGACGGCTGGCAATGCGCAGGGCAGTTGAGGCGCTGCCGCTGGAGCCGGACTACCTCCTCATCGACGGCTTCCCAGTGCCCGAGTGCAAGCTGCCCCAGGAGGCGCTGATCAAGGGCGACCGGCGCAGCGCCTCGATCATGGCGGGCGGGATCATCGCCAAGACGACCCGTGACGCGGCGATGTGCGTCGCCGCCGAGACGTATCCCGGCTACGGCTTCGAGGAGCACTTCGGCTACAGCACGCCGCGCCACGCCGAGGCGCTCCGGGACCTGGGACCGTGCCCGATCCACCGACGATCGTTTCGACCCGTCAGCGTCGCCGAGGAGTTGCTCGGCGGGCGACCTGCAGAGGCGGTGGAGCGGTCCGCTGATATCTTCGGGCGCGAAACCACGGAATAGTGGTGATAGCCTCGAATGATTGGACGGACGGACGCGAGCTGCCCGCGGCGCCGCCGCCGAGGTCGCGGCTGAGCGTTACCTCCAGCGCGCCGGGATGCGGCCCGTCGCCCGCGACGTGCGATTGCCAGGCGGGCAGATCGACCTGGTGATGCTGGACGGCGACGTCCTTGTGGTCGTAGAGGTCAAGGCCCGCCGTGGGACAGGCTTCGGCTTGCCGGAGGAGGCAGTCGACGCCAGCAAGCTCGCCCGGCTCCGCCGCCTGGCCGCGGCTTACCGCCGGCTCAACCCTGGACTTGGTCGCGCGCTGCGGGTGGACGTTGTCGCGATCGAGCTGAACGCCGACGGCGGGCCCGGCCGCTGCCGGCACATCGCGGACGTCCTGACATGACGATCCGCCTGCGCCGGCGCGTGCGCGCGTACATCCCGGTGGGGATGATCCTTGTCGTCGTAGCGGCACTCGGCACCGCGGCCGTTGGCTTGGGCGTGGCGATGGGGGCGCCGCTCAGGATGGGCTTCCCGCGGATTGACACGGGCCGGGCCGACACCGGCGCCCGGCAGCCGGGTCAGCAGGCCGTCGTCGAGCCGCCTCCCGGCGACGCGATACCCGCGGGCCACGTGCCGATCCTGATGTACCACTACATTCGGGTCAACCCTAAGCCGCAGGATCTGCTTGGCGCAGACCTGTCGGTATCGCCGATACACTTCGCGCAGCAGATGGAGTACCTTGCCGCCGGCGGCTATCATGCCGT
>JALYZG010000348.1 GCA_030948965.1 Candidatus Dormiibacterota bacterium
CTGCCAGGGCGACGGCATCATCCAGATCGAGATGCAGTTCCTGCCCGACGTCTACGTGCAGTGCGAGGTCTGCCATGGCAGCCGCTACACGCGCGAGGTGCAGGAGGTCAAGTTCCGCGGCCACTCGATCTCCGAGGTACTGAGCATGACCGTGGACGAGGCCATCGAGGTCTTCGAGAACGTGCCCAAGATCCTGACCAAGCTGCGCACCCTGCGTGACGTGGGCCTGGGCTACATCCGCCTGGGGCAGCCGGCGACCCAACTCTCGGGCGGCGAGGCGCAGCGGGTCAAGCTCTCCACCGAGCTCTCGCGGCGCGACACCGGCAAGACCATATACGTGCTGGACGAGCCGACCACCGGCCTCCACTACGCCGACGTCGAGCGGCTGCTGGCGGTGCTGCACCGGCTCGTCGACCATGGCAACACAGTGGTTGTGATCGAACACAACCTGGACGTGCTCAAGACGGCCGACTGGATCCTCGACCTGGGCCCGGACGGGGGCGAGCGGGGCGGCCGGCTTGTGGCCGAGGGCACGCCCGAGGAGCTGGCGGTTGCGCCTGGATCCTATACGGGCGAGTACCTGCGCCCGATCTTGGCGCGCGCCGGGCGGCGGCTGGCAAGACCGTCACTCAACGGCCGCCGGTCGGCGGCCCGGCGCAAACGCGACCGGATCCCGGCCTGATGGCCACGAGCGCTCTGGCGGCCCTGCGTGAGGCGCTGGGCGAGGTCTGCGATCTCAGCCACTCGGCCGCGGTCTTGAGCTGGGACCAGGAGACGTACATGCCCTCGGGCGGCGTCGCTATCCGCGCCCGCCAGCTCTCGACCCTGCGCCGCCTCGCCCACGACCGTCTCTGCTCCGACGAGCTGGGCCGGCTCCTCGAGGGGGCAGAGGCGGAGGTGGCGGGCTGGGCGTTCGACTCCGACGAGGCCAGCCTGGTGCGCGTCGTGCATCGGGACCGCAAGCTGGCGCTGCGCGTGCCCGGCGAGCTCGTGGCCGAGATCGCGCGCGAGGGCGCGCTCTCCCGCCCCGTCTGGCTGGAGGCCCGCGCGCGTTCCGACTGGCGGCTGTTCGCCCCCCGGATGCAGGTCACTGTCGACCTCTCCCGCCGCCTCGCCGACGCCTACGGCTACGAGGCGCGTCCGTACGACGCGCTCCTCGGCCGCTCCGAGCCGGGCCTCACGACGGCCGAGGTCGAGGCCCTCTTCGGCGAGCTGCGGGCGGCCGTCCAGGACCTGCTGACCCGGATCGCTGCGAACTCGGACCGTGTCGACGATTCCGTGCTGGAGCGGGAGCTGGATCCGCAGCGTCAGCTCGAGTTCGCCCGGGACACGATCGCCGGCCTCGGCTTCGACCTGGACCGCGGCCGCCAGGACCTTTCCGCCCATCCCTTCTGCACCGCCTTCGGGCCGGGCGACGTGCGACTCACGACCCGCGTCGGCCCCCGCCTGCGGGACTCCTGCCTCTTCTCCTCCATCCACGAGAGCGGCCACGGCATGTACAACCAGGGCCTGCCCGCCCGCCTCGACGGCACGCCGCTCTGGGCCGGCGCGTCGCCCGGCGTGCACGAGTCCCAATCGCGTCTATGGGAGAACCTTGTAGGGCGCAGCCGGCCGTTCTGGAGCTATGCCTTTCCGCGTCTCCAGGCGGAATTCCCCGGCGCGCTGGACGGAGTGGACGCGGAGGCCTTCTACCGCGCGGTATGCCGCGTCCGCCCGTCCTACATCCGCGTGGACGCGGACGAGGTCACCTACAACCTCCACATCATGCTGCGCTTCGAGATCGAGAACGCCCTGCTGGAAGACCGGCTGCGCGTCGACGAGGTGCCGGAGGCCTGGAACGCGGCCCTGGCCCGCGACCTGGGCCTGCCGCCGCCTCGCGAGGCCGACGGCGCGCTTCAGGACATCCACTGGACCAGCCCGGTCCTCGGCGGCTTCGTCGGCTACACGCTGGGGAACGTGATCGGCGCCCAGCTCATGAACTCCATCCGGGCGGAGATGCCGGACCTGGACGGCCAGCTGGCGGCCGGCGAGTTCTTTCCGCTGCTGGGCTGGCTGCAGCGTCGGGTCTACGTGCACGGGCGCAAGTTCACGCCCGGCGAGCTGGTGGAACGGGTCACGGGGCGGCCGCTGACGGCGGCGCCGTGGATCGACTACGTGCGGGCCAAGTTCGGCGACCTCTACGGGCTGCCCGAGCAGACTTGATCCCGGCCCACGAGCTGGTCGGGGTCGGGGCCCAGACGCCGGTGGCGCTCATCCCCGGCACGTTCTCCGACCGGCGCACATGGCTCAAGGTGACGGGAACCCTGTCAGGTCGGCGGCGATGCCTGCTGTTCGACCCGCGGGGCACCGGCCGGACGCCCGACCCGGGCACGGCCTTCGGGCCGGACGAGCTGGTCGACGACCTGCTCCAGGCCCTGGACTCAGCCGGCTTGGAGCGGACCCACCTGGTCGGCCATTCGCTGGGCGCGACTGTGGCCCTGGTCGCGGCGGCGCGGCACCCAGGCCGGGTGGACAGGGTCGTGGCCGTTGCCCCCTCGATGGACGTCGACGCGCGTACGCTGGCCGTCCTCGATAACTGGGAAGCCCTCGTGCGCTCCAACCTCAACCCTCACGACCTGCATCGCGGCCTGCTCCTGCCCGCCTTCGGCCGCGAAGCGTTTGCCCGCCTCGTGCCGGCCCTGCTGCACGACCTGGACCGCCACCCGCTCGATCGCGAGACGATCCGCCGCTACATCGCCTGCGACCGGGCGCAGGACGTGCGCCCGCACCTAGACCGCATCGACGCCACGGTCCTGGTGGTGGTCGGCGCCGACGACACACTGACCGGGCCGCATCACGCGCGGGCGCTGGCGGCAGCCATCCCCGGCGCGCGGCTGGAGATCATCCCCGATTGCGGGCACACGCCCCAGGTCGAGCGCGCCCCGGCACTTTCCCGGCTGCTGGCCGCCTTCCTCGACTAAACGCGGAGAAACCCAGGTTCTCCCGCTGGACCAACCCCGGCTTACGCACACCGAGGCTGGTACGTTTAATGCTAGCGTGGCGACTCAACTCGGCATCGTCGGGTCATGACACTGGGGCGCGGGCTGCTGATCGGACTGGCGGCCGGAAGGCACGGATCGGGCGCCGGTCTCAACTACGCTTCGGGCCATGACCACGAAATACGTCGTCACCGGTGGCACCGGCTTCATCGGCCGCCACCTGCTGCGCGAGCTGGCGGCGCGGGGAGGCACGATCCACGTGCTCGTCCGGGCGCAGTCGCGGAGCAAGCTCGACGATCTGGGCCTCGAGGGCGTGGTGGCGCTGGTCGGGGACATCACCAAGGCCGGCCTGGGCGTCGCCCCGGCAGAGCGCGCCAAGCTGCGCGGCGCGGAGGTCTTCCACCTGGCGGCGGTCTACGACCTGGAGGCCGACGAGGAGGCCAACCAGCTGGCCAACGTGGCCGGGACGCAGAACGTGGTCAAGTTCGCCAACTCCATCCGTGCGGCCCGGCTGCACCACGTCAGCTCCATCGCCGTCGCCGGCCACAGCCACCGCGGCGAGTTCACAGAAGAGATGTTCGACGAGGGCCAAAAGCTCGACCACCCCTACTACCGGACCAAGTTCGAGGCCGAGCAGATCGTCCGCGGCGAGGCCAAGGTGCCGTTCCGGGTCTACCGTCCGGGCCTCGTCATCGGCTCGTCGGAGACAGGCGTCGCCGATCGCGTCGACGGGCCGTACTACGCCTTCAAGATCATCCAGCGCCTGCGCTATGCGCTGCCGCCGTGGGTGCCGCTGGTCGGCTTCGAGGGCAGCCCCTTGAACCTGGTCCCGGTCGACTTCGTGGCCCGGGCCATCGACCGCATCGCGGCCCAACCGGGCCTGGATGGCCGCGCTTTCCATCTCGTAGATCCCAACCCGCTCTCGCTCGGCGACACGGTCAACGAACTCTGCCGCGCCGCCCATGCGCCACAGTTCACCCTGCGCCTCGACCGCCGCGCGTTCGGCCTGCTGCCGGGTGGGGTGGGCGGCATGCTGGCCTCGTGGAGGGTGGTGGCCACGCTCCGGCGCCAACTGCTGGAGGGGGTGCGCATCCCCGAGGCAGCGCTGGCCTACGCCTTCAACCGCGCCCGCTTCCCCGGCCCCGCGGCCCAGGCGGCCCTGGCCGGCACCGGCGTCAGCTGTCCACCGCTCCACACCTACGCCTGGAAGATCTGGGACTACTGGGAGAGGCACCTCGACTACGAGGCACCGACCGAGCGCAACCTGCGCACAGCCCTGGCCGGGCGCGTGGTGCTGGTCACGGGCGCCTCCTCGGGAATCGGGCGCGCGGTGGCCGGCCACGTCGCCCGGCACGGGGCGCACGCGCTTCTCGTCTCCCGCACGAGGGAGAAGTTGGAGGACCTGAAGGCCGATATCGAAGCCGAGGGCGGCCAGGCGACCGTCTACCCGACCGATCTCGCCGACCTGGCCGCCTGCGAGCGGCTGGCGAACGATGTATTGGCCGACCACGGCCGCGTCGACATACTGGTCAACAACGCCGGCCGCTCCATCCGCCGCTCCATCGGCCAGCAGCTCGACCGGTTCCACGACTTCGAGCGCACGATGCAGCTCAACTATTTCGGGGCGTTGAAGCTGATGCTGGCCTTGATCCCCGGTATGCGCGAGCGCCGGGCCGGGCACGTGATCAACATCTCCTCCATCGGGGTCCAGGCGTATCCGCCGCGCTTCGGCGCCTACGTCGCCTCCAAGAGCGCGCTGGCCGCGCTGTCCCGCTGTGTCGGCCCTGAGCTGGCGGACGAGGGCATCGCCATCACCAACATCCACATGCCGTTAGTCCGGACCCCGATGATCGCCCCCACCGGCTTCTACAAGAACTTCCCCACGATCGACACCGACCAGGCGGCCGAGATGGTGCTGCAGGCGGTCCTCAGCCGCCCGCCGGAGGTGTCGACGCGCCTGGGCAAAGTGGGCGAGGCCGTGGACACGCTCTCCCCGGGGCTGCTGCAGCTGGTCATGACCGGCGCCTACCACGCCTTCCCCGAGTCCACCCGCAGGCCGGACGGCGCGGGCGCCGGGGGGCCGGCCGACGGTGGGGAGGAGATCTCCATGGAGGCGGCCGCCATGGCGTTCCTGATGCGCGGCATCCACTTCTGACGGCGCCGGCGCGCCCTTCGGTTCCAACGCGTAGCGTCCGTCCGCGGCGAACGTACGATCAGGTTTGATGGCGACCGCGACTGCGGCGGGGGAGGGAATCAGGCGGCGGCTGCGGGCCGTGCCCGATGCCCCGGGCGTCTACCTGCTGCGTGACGCGGCCGGCCAGGTCATCTACGTCGGCAAGGCGCTGCGGCTTCGCGACCGCCTGCGCAGCTATTTCAATCCTGGCTTCGCACTGAACCCGCGGCTCGCCGACCTTGGCCGCAAGGTCTCGGACTTCGAGTTCGTGGTGGCGGCCAACGAGGTCGAGGCGCTTGTCCTCGAGTGCAACCTGATCAAGCACTACCGACCCCGGTACAACATCCGGCTGAAGGACGACAAGAACTACCTCTACCTCAAGCTGCCCATGACCGAGGAGTTCCCTCGCGTCCACTACACGCGCCGCATCCAGGACGACGGCGGCCTCTACTTCGGCCCCTACACCAGCGCCCAGTCCCTGCGCAGCACGGTCCGCAGCCTCCGCCAGCTGCTGCCCTTCCGGACCTGCTCCGACGACATCTTCAAGCAGGGCCGCGTCTGCCTCGACTTCCACATCAAGCGCTGCCCGGGGCCTTGCGAAGGCCGCATCGGCCAGGAGGACTACCACGCCCGCCTGCAGGAGGTGGCGCTCTTCATGGAGGGTCGCTCCGACCGGCTGACGCGGCGGTTGCGCGAGCGCATGGGCGAGGCGGCCGAGAAGCTGGAATTCGAGAACGCCGCCCGCTACCGGGACCAGCTCTTCGCGATCGAGAAGATCGCCGATCGCCAGAACGTGCTCACCCACCGCCGCGACGACGAGGACCTGGTGGCGTACGCGCGCTCCGGCCGGGACGTCTTCGTGGAGGTGGCCTACATCCGCCAGGGCAAGATGGTCGGCCACGACGGGCACGCCCTGGAAGGCGCCGCCGACGCCGCGGAGGCCGAGCTCCTGCGCGGCTTCCTGCTCATGTACTACGGCAGCGCCACGCACGTGCCCCGGCGAGTCCTGGTGCCGGGCCCGGTCGACGAGCCCGAGGCGCTGGAAGGTTGGATGGGCCAGCGTCGAGGGGGTCCGGTTGGCCTGGAGATCCCGCGCCGCGGCCGACGAGCCGCGCTGGTCCGGCAGCTGGGCGAGACCGCGGCCGAGGAGCTGAAGCAGCTGCGGATCAAGGAGGACTACGACCGCAGCCGGACCGAGCCCATGTTGGCGGCGCTGGCCGAGGCGCTGGACCTGGACGACCCACTCCGGCGGATCGAGTGCTACGACATCTCCAATCTGCAGGGGGAGTCCGCGGTCGGGGCGATGGTGGTGTTCGAGGAGGGCCGGCCCAAGAACGAGGACTATCGCAGCTTCAAGATCCGCTACACGCCCGGGCCCAACGACTTCGCCATGCTTCAGGAGGTGCTGCGCCGCCGCTTCGAGCGGCTGGAGACCGCGATCCGACGCGGTGACGGCGATGGAGAGCGCCCGAACGGTGGCTCCGGTGTCACGGACAAGTCGTTCGCCGCCCGCCCTGACCTGGTCCTCATCGACGGTGGCAAGGGCCAGCTCTCGGCCGCCCTCGAGGCTCTGGAAGAGGTGGGCTTCGCCGACGTCCCCACGTTCGGCCTGGCCAAGGAGCACGAGTGGCTGTTCGCCCCGGGCCGTGACGAGCCGATCGTCCAGGAGCACGACTCGCCCGGCATGTTCCTGGTCCAGCGCGTCCGGGACGAGGCCCATCGCTTCGCCATCACGCACCACCGCAAGGCTCGCAGCCGGCGGGCGCTGTCGTCGCCGCTCGACTCCGTCGAGGGCATCGGGCCGGCGCGCAAGCGGCTGCTGCTGCGCACGTTCGGCTCCCTGCCCGCCATCCGCGAGGCGCCGGTGGCGAAGATCACCGAGCTCGGCATCCCCGAACGCGTGGCTGTGCGCCTGAAGGAGCTGGTCTAGCTTGGCACTCGTCCTGGTCGGCGGCCCCGACGCGGCTCCGGCCCTGGCCGCCATGCGGGCGGCGGGCGTGCCGGCGGAGGCGGCGGAGGGCGCGGAGGGGCTGCGGCGGCGGGATCTCCGAGGCGAGCGCTACACGCTGGTCCACGCCGGCCCTGATGACGGCGAGCCCGAGGGCTCGTACGCCCGCGCCCACCACCGCGTGGCGCTGGCCGAGGTAACGGCTCTGGCCGAGCGCCTGCGCCCCCGCGAACGGCCGCTGGTCCGCGTCGTGGCCTTCGCCTACAAGCGCGGCCTGCCGGAGGCAGCGACGTGGGTCGTGGACGCGCGCTTCCTCGACAACCCGTATTGGCAGGAGGCGCTGCGCCCGCTGAGCGGCCTCGACCCCGAGGTCCGGGAATTCGTTCTCGGGCAGCCCGCCGCCGCCGAGCTGCTGGATCGCCTGGAGGCGCTCTTCGCCTGGGTCCTGCCGCGCTACCAGCGCCAGGAGCTGATGCTGGCCTTCGGCTGCACGGGCGGGCGCCACCGCTCGGTGGTCTTGGCCCGCGAGCTGGCGACCCGCCTCCAGCGCCTGGAGGGACTCGACGTGGAGTTCAGCGCCCGCGACCTGGAGCTCGCCGCCGGCTGATGCGAGCCTTGGTCATCGGAGGCGCCGGTTTCATCGGCGTCGCCGCCTGCAAGGAGCTGATGCGGAGGGGCGTCGAGACCATCGCCGCCGGGCGGACGTCCAAACCCTACGGCACGTTCACCAGCCACATCGCCTTCGACCGCCGCGAGCCGGAGCAGCTGCGGGCGGCGCTGGAGAGGGTCCGGCCGGACGTCATCGTCGACCTCGCCGCCTACCAGCCGGCTGAGGTGACGTCGATCCTGGACGTGCTGGGCTCGGCCCGCTACGTGTTCGTCTCTACCGGCGTCTACCCCGATGACTTCGGCGCCAGGCCGGCTCGGGAGGCGGACTTCGTCCCGTTACCCGGGCCCGTGCCCGCGGAGCGGCAGGAGTACCGGCAGGGCAAGCGCTGGTGCGAGACGGTCCTGGCCCGCAGCCGGGCAGTGGACTGGATCTCCATCCGGCCCGGCGCCGTGCTCGGACCCGACGACCACACGCTGCGCATCGCGGCGTACATCGAGCGCGTCGAGGACGGCGGTCCACTGCTGGTGCCCGAGGAGTCGTTCGAGCGCCAGGCCGGCCTGACCTGGGTGCGCGACGCGGGCATGGCCCTGGCGCTGGCCTGCGACCCGGGCGCACCTTCGGGGGCGTACAACGTCGCCTTCGAGGGAGTCAGCCTCAAGAACCTGATCGAGGCCGTCGCCCGGGCTCTGGGGCTCCCGGCCCTGATCCGGCCGGTGCCGTTCGCACAGCTGCCGGACGGAGCCAGTCCGTACGGGCCCGACCCGCGTCGCTCGGCCGGCTATGACCTCAGCCGGTCGCGCGAGGCGCTGGGGTTCCGCCCCGGCGCGCTCGAGGACGCGCTGGCCGAGACCCTGGCTTGGTATCGCGTGCGCCGTCCGTCGCACCCCGGCTACGCGGGCCGGGAGGCCGAGCTGCGGTTGGCCGGTGGAGCTTAACAGCACCGATCCGCGGGCAGGCATCCCCGTGTAGCGTGTTCGCGATGAAAGTGACGGGCCTCGACCACCTGGTGCTGACGGTGGCCGACCTCGAGGCCACGGTCGATTTCTACACTCGGGTCCTGGGCATGACGGTCAGCGCCTACGCCGAGGGCCGGCTGGCGCTGAAGTTCGGCAGCCAGAAGATCAACCTGCACGAGGCTGGGAATGAGCCGGCGCCGCACGCGCGCCGGGCGATGCCGGGCAGCGCCGACATCTGCTTTCTCACCGGCCGGCCGCTGGAGGATTGGCTGCAGCAGTTCGCGGAGGAGGACGTGGCGGTCGTCGAGGGTCCAGTGCGGCAGACTGGCGCGCTGGGGCCGATGACCTCGATCTACGTCCGCGACCCGGACGGCAACCTGCTGGAGATCGCGGCCTACGGGCTGCCGGCGTAAAGCGGATCGTCGCGGTAGGCCGCCATCCAGCGCCCGGCCACCAGCCGGCCCTCCAGCAAGTGGTGCCTGGCGAGCGTCGCCTCGAGCCGGTAGCCGGCCTTCTGGTAGGCGCGGAAGCCACGCTCGTTGCCCTCGAAGACACCCAGGTAGACCTTCTCCAGGCCCAGGCGGCGGAGTGCGAAGCGAGTGGCCAGAATCGTCGCCTCCGTGCCGCAGCCGCGGCCCCAGCGCGCGGGCGGCCCGATGACGATGCCGAACCAGCAGTGCCGGTTGACCAGGTCGATGCGGTTGAGCGAAGCGCTGCCCAGGACGGCTCCGTCGGCCGTGGCCTCGATCACCCAGCGAACCCGGTCGGGGCTGCGAGCGGCCAGCAGGTCGCGCACCTGGCCGAGCGTCTCGGGCAGGAGGGACGGGGAGCCGGCGAAGCGCGCCACCTCTGGGTCGCGGCCGAGCTCGTGCAGCGCCTCGGCGTCGCCGGGCCGCGGCGCTCGGAGACGGACGAGGGCGCCGTTCAGGTCCATGCGGACGCGTACAGCGGGTCGTCGCGGAACGCGGACATGACGAGCACGGATCGCAGCTCGCCGTCGCGCAGCGCATGCCGGGGCAGCTCGCCCTCCAGCCGATAGCCGGCCTTCTCGTAGGCGCGGCGGCCGCCGGTATGGTCCGCGAGCACGGTCAGCCAGACCTTCTCCAGGCCCAGGTGCTCGAAGCCAAATCGCGTGGCCAGCCGGCAGGCCTCCGTCCCGTAGCCGCGGCCCCAGACGGCCGGCGGGCCGGTCCAGATGCCCCACTCGGCGTTGCGGCTGCGGCGGTCGATGGTCCGGAGCCCGGTGCAGCCGATGAACCGGCCGCCGTCCATCAACTCGACGGCCCAGCGCACCTCGTCGGTGGGGAGCTGCTCCAAGAAGCGGCGCGCGTCCTCCAGCGCGTAGGGATGGACCGCCCACGGGCTCAGCGTTGCGACGATCGCCGGGTCGGCGAGCAGCGCCACCATCGGCTCCGCGTCCTCGTCCCGAAGCGGGCGCAGACGGACGAGGCGGCCGCTCAGGTCCACCGGCTGCTCAGCCTAGAGCCGGCCGATCAGTAGGCGGCGAGGTGGCGCATG
>JALYZG010000187.1 GCA_030948965.1 Candidatus Dormiibacterota bacterium
ACCACCTTCTCGAACAGCGCCACGAGGCGTCTCAGGTCGGCCGCGAGCATCCGATCCATGACGAATCTCCGGCCGGCCGCGGCCACGTCCGGCCAGGGCTGGTCGATACCGGCGAACCGGGCGAAGACCCGGCGCAGCGTGGGGCCGGCGGCGGGGTCGACGAACAGGCCCAAAACCAGGTTGAGGAACTCGTAGCCGGTCGTGCCCGCGACCGGCCAGCGCTCGGGCAGCTCCTCCCCAGGCGCCAGTATCTTCTCGGCCAGGACCCAGGCCGCGCCCGCCTCGGCCAGGCGCTCGAAGTACGCGTGGGGGTCGCGCAGCCCGTCGGGATGGTCGACCCGGAGGCCGGCGACGACCCCCGCTCGCAGCCACCCGAGGACGAGCTCGTGGGTGCGGGCGAAGACCTCGGGCTCCTCGGTGCGAATCGCTACCAGCTCGTTCACGTCGAAAAAGCGCCGGTAGTCGAGCTCCTCCGCGGCGACGCGCCAGCGGGCCAGCCGGTAGTGCTGCCTCTCGAGCAGCTCGTCAAGCCGGTCAGGGTCGGCGGTCACGTCGGCCACCTGGGCGCCCGTCAGGGGGCCGCCGAAGAGCTCGAGCACACTGCCCGGGTCGATCGGGAACTCGTGCTCGTGATATCGCAGCAGGAGCTCGTCGCCGTCCCGTTCCAGGCGCAGGTTGCCCGCCTCCAGCTCGCGTCCGTAGTGATCGCCGAGAACCGGGGCCAGGATCAGGCCCCTCAGCTTCTGATCGGGCGGGTTCCAGTCGACGTCGAAGTAGGCGGCGAAGCGGCTGTCCGGTCCGTGCTTGAGCACGTCCCACCACCAGCGGTTGCGGCGCCCCGACGCGGCCATGTGGTTGGGCACGATATCCAGCACCTGGCCCAAGCCCGCCGCGCCCAGCGCCAGGACGAGGCGCGCGTGACCCGCCTCCCCACCCAGCTCGGCGTTGACGTGGGAATGATCGACCACGTCATATCCGTGGCGGCTGCCCGGAGCTGCCTGCAGGTACGGCGAGAAGTACAGATGGCTCACGCCCAGGCGGGCCAGGTAGGGGACGATCGCGGCGGTGGCGTCGAAGCCGAAATCCGGCGTGAGCTGGACCCGGTAGGTGGCTCGGGGGACGCTCACCGATTCGCGGCTGCGCGCGCTACTCGACTTTGCGCAGGACGACGACGGAGCGGTCGACCACCGGCACTGCGCCGCCGGCGCGGTAGAAGCGGGGCCGCGGGTCGGCGGTGTCGAGGACCCGCTTCCAGCGGCGCCCGTAGAGTCCGCGGGGCAGCGTGAAGCGAATCGCGTCGTAGTGCGCGTTGAAGAGGATGAAGAAGGAGTCGTCCTGGATCCGGCGACCGTGCGGGTCGGGGGCGGCTATCTCCTCGCCGTTGAGGAAGATGGCCAGCGTCTTGGCGAACCCGGCCCGCCAGTCGTCCTGCGACATCCGCTCCCCGTCCGGCTTGAACCAGGCGATGTCCGTCAGGCCCTCGCCGTGGATGGGCCGGCCCTGGAACCAGCGCCGGCGGCGGAAGGTGGGATGCTGGTTTCGGAACGCGACCAGCCGGGCCGTGAAGTCGATCAGCTCCTCGTCGGCATTGGCCCAGTCGAACCAGGAGATCTCGTTGTCCTGGCAATAGGCGTTGTTGTTGCCATTCTGGGTGCGGCCCAGCTCGTCGCCGCCCAGGATCATGGGCACCCCTTGGGAGAGGAGGGTGGTGGCCAGGAAGTTGCGCACCTGGCGCTGCCGCAGGTCGTTCACGATGGGGATGTCAGTCGGGCCCTCGACGCCGGAGTTCCAGGAGCGGTTGTGGCTCTCGCCGTCGCGGTTCTCCTCCCCGTTGGCCTCGTTGTGCTTCTCGTTGTACGAGACCAGGTCGCGGAGCGTGAAGCCGTCGTGGGCGGTGACGAAGTTGATGCTGGCATAGGGCCGGCGACCGTCGTCCTGATAGAGGTCGGAGGAGCCGGTGAGACGGCCGGCGAACTCGGCCAGCGTCGCCGCCTCGCCGCGCCAGTAGTCGCGCACGCAGTCGCGGTACTTGCCGTTCCACTCCGACCAGAGAGCGGGAAAGTTGCCGACCTGGTAGCCGCCCTCGCCCACGTCCCAGGGCTCGGCGATCAGCTTCACCTGCGACAGCACCGGGTCCTGCTGGACCAGGTCGAAGAAGGCCGAGAGGCGATCGACGTCGTGCAGCTCGCGCGCCAGGGTCGCCGCGAGATCGAAGCGGAAGCCGTCGACGTGCATCTCCAGCACCCAGTACCGGAGGCTGTCCATGATCAGCTGCAGGACATGGGGATGACGCATGTTGAGGCTGTTGCCGGTGCCGGTGTAGTCCACGTAGTAGCGCTGGTCCTGGGGCGCCAGGCGGTAGTAGGCGGGGTTGTCGAGGCCTCGGAAGCAGAGGGTCGGCCCCAGGCCCGAGCCCTCGACCGTGTGGTTGTAGACGACGTCCAGGATCACCTCGATGCCGGCCTGGTGCAGCGTCTGCACCATGCGCTTGAACTCCGGCACCTGCTGGCCCCTCTGGCCTGACGAGCTGTACTCGTTGTGGGGCGCGAAGTAGCCGATCGAGTTGTAGCCCCAGTAGTTGCGGAGGCCGCGCTCGACCAGGCGGTGGTCGTGCACGAACTGGTGCACGGGCAGGAGCTCCACCGCGTTCACGCCCAGCCGCTTGAAGTGGTCGACGGCCTCTGGCGTGCCCAGGCCGGCGTACGTACCGCGGAGCTGCGGGGGCACTCCCGGGTGGCGGATCGTGAAGCCCTTGACGTGGACCTCGTAGATGACCATCTCGTGCCAGGGGATGCGCGGGCGGCGGTCTGCGTCCCACTGGAACCAGGGGTCGGCCACGATCGAGCGGGGCACGTAGGGCGCGCTGTCGCTCAGCTCGGGCTGGTCGCCGTCGGGATCGCCGGCCGGGTAGCCGAAGACGGCGGGATGCCAGCGCACGGTGCCCTCCACCGACTTGGCATACGGGTCGAGGAGGAGCTTGGCCGGGTTGCAGCGCAACCCTCGGCGGGGCGCGTACGGACCCTGGACGCGGAAACCGTATCGCCGTCCGGGGCGCACGTTGGGTACGTAACCGTGCCAGCAGAAGGCGGTGACCTCCGGCAACTCCAGCCGGACCTCGCGGCCGTCGTCCTCGAAGAGGCAGAGCTCGACCCGCTCGGCAGCCTCCGAGAAGATGGAGAAGCTGGTCCCGGTCCCGTCGAAAGTGGCCCCCAGCGGGTAGGGCTGCCCCGGCCAGACCTCCATGCGTCTCTAAGCTAGCAGCCGTGACAGTTGCGGACGCTCGCGAGTGGGG
>JALYZG010000188.1 GCA_030948965.1 Candidatus Dormiibacterota bacterium
CCCCCCGAGGACGCCGACCGCTGCCTCTGCATCGACGACGGAGTGCTCCATCCAGAGAAGTAACCCCGAGGCCTCGATTCCGTGCATCCGCCAGCGGCGGCACGTATTCACTGCGCTGCAAGAGTTCATTCGCCGGCGCCGGCAGGTATCGAGGTCTCGGCACAAAGTGCGGTGCGCACCTGGGCGACCACCGTGGACGGTGTCTGCAGTATGTCCGCTGCGGTGAATCGCAACAGGCGAAACCCCGCGTTCAGGAGCCGATTCTGGCGGCGATCGTCCTCGACCAGGCTGTCGCGGTGGGTGCCGCCGTCGTACTCCAGCCCCAGCCCGTGAGCGGGATAGAAGAGGTCGGGTCGCCCCAGGAAGCGGCCGCGGGCGTCCTGGAGCCGGACCTGGGCCTGCGGACGAGGCAAGCCCTTGAGTATTAGTAGCAGCCGCAGCCGCGTCTCCATCGGGGATTCGGACAGGGGCTCGGCCAGTTCGGCGACCCGTCGCAAACGAGCGACACCCTTGCTGCCGGCCCGCCCGTCCGCGAGCTCCGCCAGGTCGGCCATGCTGAGGCGACGCGCACACAGCGCCATGTCCGCCACCACGGTGGTCTCGACCAGGCTCAGGAACTGGGCGAGGTCGGATAAGGTGCGCAGTATCGAGGTGGCACGCAGGCCCTGCCGCAGCACCACGTCGGTCTCGTCCAGATCCGCCCGGCGCAGGCTGACGCCCGCCCGGGAGGAAACGCCGGACCGTGCCGGGACGGTCACCTCGACCGGGTCGCAAGGCGCCAGGTCGAGGCCGTGCAGCCAGGCCGCCGTCCGGCCCGAGAAGGCAGCGACCAGCGGTAGACGGAAGCGAGCCGCGTGGAGCCTTTGCATCGGACCGTCGGGCAGTCGCGCCCAAACGTACGTGGACGGGGCAACCCGCCGCCAGGCGGCCCCCTGCAGTTGGCGCCGGGTAACCCCGACCCGCCGCGCCTCGCCCAACGTGAAGGGACCGCGCCTCAGCTCCTCCGGAACAATGGGCTGTCGTGACATGAACGTAGGGTGGCCCGCCCTCGCCCCCCAAACAACCCCACCTGTAAAGCTGAGCAGCGACCCGCGATAACGTGCTTCCGCCGACGCCGGCACGTTTGAAACGGCATTCAAACGTGCGTTCGCCAGCGAACGCCCTACAACCCAGCCGCGTCCGGCGCCTCAGGCGCGGCTGCGGTAGCTCTCGGGGACAGAGACCTCCTCCACCGCGCCGCCAGACTCCTTCCAGCCGTCGAAGCCGATCTCCAAGTGGGCGACGTCGCGGTAGCCGAGGTCCAGCAGCGCCGCCGCGGCCAGGGCCGAACGCTGGCCACCCGCGCAGTGGACGATGGTCCGTCGACCGGGGTCCATGAACGACTTGTGATACGGCGATTCAGGGTCGGCCCAGAATTCCAGCATCCCCCTCGGCGCGTGGCGGGCGCCCCGGATGGCGCCCGACTTCCAGCGCTCGCGGACGTCGCGGATGTCCAGCACCACCGCCTCCCCCCGCGCCAGCTCCTCCTCCAGCTCCTCCCGATTCACGACCGCCACGCGCTTCTTGGCGGCGTCGACCATGTCCTTGACCGATCCCATGCCCACGATCCTAGCGAGCGTCGTCGGCCACGCAGTCGACGGCCTTGTCGGATATGCTCGCTCCGCCCTGGTTCAGGGTTAACCGCTACGACCCCAGCCTGGGTCTCAACCCGGCCTCGTGATGGAGGAGTCCTTTGTCAGCTCGAACCACCCTCGACGCCTGGATCGCTCGTGACGCGGTCCCGTTCACCATCGACTCCCCGGTGTCCATCGATGCCGCAGTGGACCGGATCGTCGGATCGCTGGGCGACTCGGTGGAGCTGCTTGGGATCGGCGAAGCCCTCCACGGGAGCGAAGAGATCCTGCTGGTACGCAACCATCTGTTCCAGCGCCTGGTGAAGGCTCACGGCTGCAGCGCGTTCGTGATCGAGGTCACCTCGCCGCAGGCGCGTGCCATCAACGACTACGTCCTGGGCGCCCGGCAGGAGGAGGATCCGGCGGTCCAGGCTTGGTTCGGCGCCGGCTTTGGATCGCTTGACGCCAATCGCGAGCTGGTCCAATGGATCCACGACTACAACGCCGACCAGGCGCATTCGCCGAAGCTTCATTTCTATGGCTTCGACCTGCCGCTCGGTCAAGGCGGCTTGGCCAGTCCGAGTCGGGTGCTCGACCTCGTGCTCGGCTATCTCGACTCGGTCGACAGCGCAAGCGCCAAGACGCATCGAGAGCGGGTCACCCCCCTGGTCGGGGATGCGGCCGAGTGGGAACGGCCGGCGGCTATGTTCGACCCGGGACAGTCCATCGGGCTGTCGGCGCTTGCGACTGAGCTGCGGATCGCAACATTGGACCTCATCACGGAGCTTCGCACCAGGCGGCCAGAGCTGGAGGGACTGAGCGACCACCTCGCCTACGCGGACGCCTTGCACCACGCCGAGCTGGCGCGCAAGCTCCTGGACGCCCACGCCGCGCTCGCCCAGCCCGGCGCCTACGCCCGCATGCTCGGGATCCGGGACCTGATCATGGCCGACAACCTGGAGCACTTCCTGGCGCTGGAGCGCGGCCGCGGCAAAGTGCTCGTCTTTGCCGCGAGCGGCCACCTGAAGAGAGGGATGGTGGAGTGGCGCCTGCCTCCGGAGCCTGGCGTCAAGAAATGGTGGCCGGCGGGCTCGCAATTGACTCAGTCGCTCGGCCGGCGATACGCCGTCATCGGCATGGCGCTCGGCGTCTCCGACGACAACGCCATCGCGGCCCCGGAGCCGGACACTCTCGAGGCGCGGCTCTCCAAGGTGGGTGGACCGCTTTTCATCCCGACGCACCGGGGTGAGGCGTCACCGCCTGCCGAGGTGGCCGGGACTCCGATTCGGTCCGGAAGCTCGCTGAACCCCACGTATGGCCAGCTCACACCGGAGAGCTTCGCCGACTTCGAGTGGCTGGTTTTCCTGGACTCCACCACCTACCCGCGCGGCGCCCCGCCGCTGACCAACTGGAACGCCGAGGCGAGCTGATTCGCATGTCCGCCCTATCCGAGGGCGGTCACCCGAGTCGCGCTCATGGCCGCCGAGGGCCTGGAGAACAAGACCGGCACCGGCCGCCTCGACCTGGTCCCGAAGGCCGCGTGAATACGTCGCCGAATTACGACCCAGGTGCTCAGGCTCCGGCAGCCACCTCGGCCTCGGCCTCGATCTCCACCTTCCAGCGCGGGTCGAGGAGGCCGGCCACCACCACCATCGTGGCCACTGGCGGAGCCGCCCCGAAGACCTCGCCGTGCGCCCGCCCCACGGCCTCGGCGTCCGCCGCCGACACGATGAACATGCGGGTCCGAACAACGTCCGTAGGCTCGGCTCCCAGCTCCCGCAGCGCGTTCATGATGATCTCCAGGCAGCGCCGCGCCTGCCGGTGGACGTCGGGATCGCAGCCACCGTCTGGCAGGACGGGCGCCGTGCCCGCGATGAGCACCCGCCCACCTGGAAGCCGCAGGCCCCGGCAGTAACCGAAGGGAGCCTCGAACGGCGAGCCGGAGTGGACGCGGCGTACCGCGTCCGCCCCGGGCGGCGGCGACGGCGAAACGCCCGAGCTCAGCGAGCGTTCCGGCTGTTGGCGATGACGGCCGGCGCCCCTTCGGGCACCCCGTCCAGCACCGAGCGCAGCGCCTGCGCCGCGCCCAGCAAACCCGCCGACTCGTACGGCACGAGCACCTTGGCGTTGGGGCTGGCCGCGAACTTGGACAGCGTGTCCAGCTGGAGCACGGCCAGCAGCTCGGGCGTCGGAGCCCCGGCTTTGATCGCGCCGTAGATGCTGGCGATGGCCCGGGCCCGGCCCTCGGCCTCCAGCACCTGGGCCTGCTGCTGCCCTTCCGCGTAGAGGATCTGGGCCTGCTTTTGGCCCTCGGCCGACTTGATCGCCGCCTGCTTCTGGCCTTCGGCCACGTTGATCGCCGACTGCTGCTGGCCCTCCGACTGCAGGATCGCTGCCCGCTTCTCCTGGTCGGCCTGCTTCTGCAGCGCCATCGCGTTCAGGACCTGGGCCGGGGGCACGATGTCGATGATCTCGACTCGATTGATGCGCACGCCCCACTTGTCGGTCTCCGACTCCATCCGCGCCTGGAGCCGGGCGTTGATCGCCTCGCGCTTGCTGAGGGCGTCGTCCAGCGACATCTCACCCAGGACCGCCCGCAGCGAGGCGCGGGCCAGCTGGTCCACGGCGACGAAGTAGTTGCTGACCCCGAAGAGGGCGGACTTGGGTTCGACGACCTGGCTGAAGATCGTCGCGTTGACCTGCAGGGAGACGTTGTCCTTGCTGATCACGTCCTGGCGATCTCCGGTGCGCGGCACCTCGCGCATGTCGACGAGCGCCATCGCGTCGATGAACGGGAGCAGGAAGGTGATCCCGGGATTGCGCAGAGACTGGAACTCACCCAGCCGCTTGACCACACCCTGGTAGCCCTGCTGGACGACGCGAATGGTGCGCACGAGTACGAGCACGACGAAGAGCACCACCAGCACGGCGACGACGAGAGACGTTATTGCGAACGACACGGTTCCTCCTTCAACTTCGCTGAGTTCATTGGTCGCGGTCCACGACCAGGGTGGTGCGGTGGATGTCGACGATGCGCACCGTTGAGCCTTGGGTGGCCGGTGAGCCGTCTGCGGTCACGGCCGGCCAGTCCTCGCCCGCGATCCGCACGTGGCCCCGCCGCTCGGACCCCTGGATGGGATCGACAACGGTCGCGGTCTGGCCGATCATGGCCCACGCGCCGGGCCGGTTGTCGGGGTGGCTGCGCACCTTGAGGTAGCGCATCAGCGGCGTGCGGACCCCGGCCAGCCCGAGAAACGACACCGCCGCGAAGACGACCGCCTGGAAGGGAACCGGCACCCCCACGAAGGCCGCCAGCGCCGCGCCGACAGCCCCGATCGCCACGAAGCCCGCGTAGAGGGCGACCGACGAGACCTCGACGATGGCGAACATCAGCGCGATCCCCAGCCAAACCAGCGTCAAGAGCTCATATCCTCCAACCCGAACAACGCGCGAGCGGCGGATCCCGGTCGTGACGTAGCGTCACCGCACATGGAGGCCGCGGTGATGAGGCGGCTGGTGGCCGCGGCCCCGGTCGCGCGCCTGGCCACCGTTCGCGCTTCAGGCGCGCCCCACCTGGTTCCGTTCTGCTTCGTCCTCGACGGCGACGCCCTGCTCTCGGCCGTGGACCGCAAGCCCAAGCGCAGCCTGGACCTGCAGCGCTTCCGCAATGCTGCGCACGAGCCTCGGGTCGCCGTGCTGATCGACCACTATGCCGACGACTGGTCGCGGCTCTGGTGGGTGCGCCTCGACGGCCGCGCCACCGAGCCCGGCCCCGGCCCCGAAACGGAGAGGGCGTTGCAGCTCTTGGCCGCCAAGTATCGCCAGTACCGCGCCGCGCCCCCGCCCGGCCCCCTGCTCCGAATCGAGATCGAGCGCTGGACCGGCTGGTCGGCCGGAGAGCCAAGCGCCTGATGCAGAAGTTAGGCTGAGCGGACGATGCCGGGCGAGTGGGAGATCCGCTTCGGCGCCCAACGCGCCGTGGTCACCGCGCTGGCCGGCGGCCTCCGCCTCTATGAGTCGGGGCCACGCCAGGTTGTCACCAGCTACCCACGTGACACCGACGCGCCTCACAGCATGGGCCTGCCCCTGATCCCCTGGCCCAACCGGCTCCGCGCCGGCCGCTACAGCTTTGCCGGCGCGGAGCACGAGGTAAAGATCAACGAGACGGCCCGCGGCAACGCCATCCACGGCCTGACCTGGGCGCTGGAGTGGACGGTCACGGAGACTTCGCCGGCCGCCGTCGAGGTCGCCTGCGAGCTGGACGAACCGGACGCCTACCCGTTCCGCCTGCGCTCCCAGATCCGGTACGAGCTCGGCGCCAGTGGCCTCGAGGCAACCATCAGGTGCACGAACACCGGCGCCACGGACCTACCCCTCGGCGTCGGCCAGCACCCCTACCTGCAGGCCGGCGCGGGGACGGTCGACGACTGGTACCTGACCCTGCCGGCGGAGCGCGTGCTGGAGGTGGACGAGCGCATGATCCCGACCGGCCGGGAGTTGGACGTGGCCGGCACCGAGCTCGACTTCCGGCGCGAGCGCCGCATCGGCGAGACGCGCCTCGACCACGCCTTCACCGCGCTCGCTCGAGACCAGGACGGCCTGGTCCGAGTGACGTTGCGACCGCCCGACGGGCCCAGAACCGGGCTTTGGGCGGATCGAGGCTGCACAGTGGTGCAGGTCTACACGGGCGAGGCCGTGTTGCGGCGAGGCCTCGCCGTGGAGCCGATGAGCTGCCCCGCCAACGCGTTCCAGAGCGGCACCGGGCTGCAGGTGGTGGAGCCAGGTGCCACCTGGTCGATGCGCTGGGGCCTCGACCCGGACGCTTAAGAGAGCCGCGGCCCGGTCAGCCCGCCCGCGCTGCCGCCAGCTCGCTCCGAACGGAGATGAACGCGGCCACCGCCCGCTCCAGGTCGGCCGGCGTGTGCGCCGCCGACATCTGGACCCTGATCCGGGCCTTGCCCCGAGGCACCACCGGAAACGAGAACCCGACCACGTAGATGCCCTTGCCCAGCATGCGCTCGGCCAACTCCGCGGCCAGCCCGGCGTCGCCCACCATCACGGGCACGATGGGATGGTCGCCGGGCAGTATGTCGAAGCCTGCGGCCGTCATGGCCGCGCGGAAGTACGCCGTGTTGTCGCTCAGCCGGCGCCTGAGCTGGCCCGCCGTGCGCAGGATCTCCAGCACCGCCAGGCTGGCCGCCGCGATCGGCGGCGGCACCGAATTGGAGAAGAGATAGGGCCGCGAGCGCTGGCGCAAGATCGCCACCAGCTCCCGGCGGCCCGAGACGTAGCCGCCGCTGGCCCCGCCCAGTGCCTTGCCCAGCGTGCCCGTGATGGCGTCGATGCGGCCGACGACGCCGTGCAGCTCAGGCGTGCCGCGCCCGGTCGGGCCTACGAAGCCGACCGCGTGCGAGTCGTCGACCATCACCAGCGCGTCGTGGCGCTCGGCCAGCTCGCAGATCCCGCGCAGAGGGGCCACGTAGCCGTCCATCGAAAAGACGCCGTCCGTCACCACGATGCGGTAGCGGGCGTCGGCGCTGCCTTTGAGCTGCGTCGCCAGGTCCTCCAGGTTCCGGTTCGCGTAGCGCAGGCGCCGGGCCTTGGAGAGGCGAACCCCGTCGATGATGCTGGCGTGGTTGAGGGCGTCCGAGATGATGGCGTCCCGCTCGTCGAACAGGGCCTCGAAGATGCCTCCGTTGGCGTCGAAGCAGGAGGAGTAGAGAATGGTGTCCTCGGTCCCCAGGAAGTCGGTGAGGGCGGCCTCCAGCTCCTTGTGCACCTCCTGCGTGCCACAGATGAAGCGCACCGAGGCCATGCCGTAGCCCCAGCGGTCGAGCGCCGCCTTGGCCGCCGCCACCACGTCGGGATGGTCGGCCAGGCCCAGGTAATTGTTGGCACAGAGGTTGAGGACTTCGCCCTGGCCGACTCTGACCAGGGCGCCCTGAGGACCGCTGATGACGCGCTCCGGCTTCTCCAGCCCCGACCGCCGGATCTCCTCCAGCTCGGCGACAAGGCCGACCCGCATCCGTTCGAACACTTCTAGCTCCCCGCTGTCCAGTCCAGCACGACTTTGCCGCAATTGCCCCCTCTAGCCACGTCGAACGCCTCCTGGAACCGATCGTAGGCAAACCGGTGGGTGATGATCGGGGAGAGGTCGAGGCCGCTCATGGTGAAGACCGACATCTCGTACCAGCTCTCGAAGATCTGGCGGCCGTAGACGCCCTTCAGGGTCAGCATCTTGAAGATCACCTGGCTCCAGTCGATGGCGAAGCCGTGCCCCGGCAGGCCGAGGATCGCGATCCGGCCGCCGTGCGACATGTTCGCGATCATGTCCCGCAGGGCCTCGGCCTGGCCCGACATCTCGAAGCCGACGTCAAAGCCCTCCTTCATGCCCAGCTCGCGCTGCACGTCCGCGAGCTTCTCGGTCCGGACGTCGACCGCGCGCGTCACGCCCGCCGTCCGGGCCAGGCCGAGGCGATAGTCGCTGACGTCGGTGATGACGACGTGCCGCGCCCCGGTGTGACGAGCGACGAGCGCGGCCATGATGCCGATCGGGCCGGCGCCGGTGATCAGCACGTCCTCGGCCACGACCGGGAACTGCGCCGCCACGTGGACCGCGTTGCCGAAGGGGTCGAAGATGGCCGCGACGTCGAGGTCGATCGCGTGCAAGTGCGGCCAGAGGTTGCCCGCCGGCATCACGATCATCTCCGCGAAGGCGCCGTCCCGCTGGACCCCGATGCCGACCGAGTTGGCGCAGAGATGGCGCCGGCCGGCCATGCAATTGCGGCAGCGACCGCACACGATGTGGCCCTCAGCGCCGACGATCTCACCCGGATGCACCGACTCCACGCCCTCGCCGAGGCGCAGGACCTCGCCCACGAGCTCGTGGCCGACCACGAGCGGCGGCCGGATCGTGGCCGCGGCCCACTCGTCCCAGCCCTCGATGTGCAGGTCGGTCCCGCAGATGCCGGTGCGGAGGACGCGGACCAACACCTCGCCGGGTCCGGGCTCCGGGTCGGGCACGTCCTGGAGCCGAAGCCCCGGACCGGCAACTTCTTTGACCAGAGCCTTCACCCGCCGGTGAGAATACGGAATCGTCAGGCGTAGGCCCGGCTTTGCCGGGCCGTTTGAGTTGTGCCCCCCGCACTCTCGTTAGG
>JALYZG010000018.1 GCA_030948965.1 Candidatus Dormiibacterota bacterium
GCTGCGACCCATGCATATACTGGCCGTGATGTCTGCCCCGGCAGTGTGGGCGCGGCGTGTCGCGGTGGCCGTCCCGGCGGCGGCGGCAGCCGTCGCGGTCCTCTCCGGACCGGCCTTGGCGGCGAGCGGCCTCGATCCGATCGTCCCCGAAGGCCGCTCCCCCGAGGGCTTCCACATCTGGCAGCTGTACATCGTGATCTCGATTCCGGCGATCGTGATCTTCCTGCTCGTCGAGGGCCTCCTGCTGGTGATCATCGTGCGCGACCGGCGCAAGCGCGTGGGTCCCGACTACAAGCCGCCACAGTGGCACGGCCACGCCGGCCTGGAGCTCTCCTGGACTGTTGCCCCGTTCCTGATCGTGGGTGCCATCTTCGCGGTCTCGGTGGTCGAGCTGGTCAACGATTTCGCGCCCTCCGCATATGCCAACGCCGACATGCAGATCGACGTCTCGGGGCACCAGTTCGGCTGGGTCTTCACTTATCCCGAGGGCTTCAAGGTCAAGTCGGACGGCCTCAAGGCCACGCCCATGGCCATCCCCGTCGGCCGCCTCGTCAGGATGCGCCTGCACTCGACCGACGTCATCCACGGCTTTTGGGTCCCCAACCTCCAGGGCAAGACCGACCTCGTGCCCGGCTACGACAACTTCACGTGGCTCAAGGTCGACAGCCCGGGCCTCTGGCGCGGCCAGTGCACAGAGCTCTGCGGGACCGGGCACTACTCGATGCAGATCCTGGTCCAAGCCATGAGCCAGACCGACTACGACGCCTGGGTCCAAAAGCAGGAGGCCGCCGCCGTGGCCACCCCGACGCCGAGCCCATCGGCTTCCGCGAGCCCATCGCCATCGGCCTCGCCCAATGCGTCGCCGAGCCCCTCGCCGTCCGGCTCCCCGAGCCCCAGCCCGCAATAGGAGAGGATTCAGTGGCAACCCTGGCGCCGCCCAAGCCGAAATCGTACGACGACAGCTTCTTCAAGCCCATCAGCCTCTGGCTGACGACCACCGACCACAAGCTGATCGGCATCATGTACATGACGACGGCCGTCCTCTCGTTCCTCATCGGCGGCATTCTCGCGCTCGTCATCCGGATCCAGCTCTCGCAGCCCAACCTGACCGTGGTCACGGCCGAGACCTACAACGAGCTCATCTCAGCCCACGGGACGACGATGATCTTCTTCTTCGTCACCATCTTCATGACCGGCGTGGCCAACTACTTCGTGCCACTGATGATCGGCGCCCGAGACATGGCCTTCCCGCGCGTCAACCTGCTCGGCTTCTGGATGATCCCGGTCTCGATCCTCGTCTACTACGCCGGGTTCTTCAACGGCGGAGCCTTGAACGCGGGCTGGACGGGCTATGCGCCCCTGACCGAGAAGGCCTTCAACCCGGGCCTCGGGGTCGACTTCTGGGCTCTCAGCCTGATCATCTGGTGCCTCAGCGGGATCATGGCCTCGGTCAACTTCCTGACCACCATCGTCGCGCTCCGAGCACCGGGCATGAGCCTCAAGCGCCTGCCCCTGTTCGTGTGGGCGCAGATCTCGACCTCGATCCTGCTCCTGGTGGTCGGCGCGCCGCTCGCCGGCGCCCTGATCCTGCTGGAGCTGGACCGCCAGTTCGGCACCCAGTTCTTCACCACGGCCGGGCGCCCGGTGCTCTACCAGCACCTGTTCTGGTTCTTCGGGCACCCGGAGGTCTACATCATGATCCTGCCCGGGTTCGGCATGATCTCGGAGATCATCCCGGTGTTCTCGCGCAAGCCGATCTTCGGCTATACGACGATGGTCATCGCCCTCTTCGCCATCGTCTTCCTGTCGCTGGCCGTCTGGGCGCACCACATGCTGACGGTGGGCCTGAACATCTGGGTCGAGACATTTTTCATGGGCATGACCATGCTCATCGCCGTGCCCACGGGGATCAAGTTCTTCAACTGGATAGCCACGGCCTGGCGCGGTTCGATCGAGTTCACAGTGCCGATGAAGTTCGCCTTCGGCTTCATGGCCACCTTCGTCATCGGCGGCATCACGGGCGTCTATCTCAGCTCGGTGCCGGTGGACCAGCAGCTGCACCAGTCCTACTACGTGGTCGCCCACCTCCACTACGTGCTCTTCGGCGGCTCCGTGCTGACGATCTTCGCGGGCATCTATTACTGGTTCCCGAAGTTCACCGGCAGGCTGCTCAACAACACGCTCGGCGAGTGGAACTTTTGGACCGTGTTCATCGGCTTCAACGGCACCTTCCTGGTCATGCACACGCTCGGCTTGGAGGGCATGCCTCGGCGCGTCTTCACGTATCCGGGCGGCTTCGGTGAGGAGGGCTGGGGCGCCACCAACCTGTTCATCACCGTGGCCTCGTTCCTGGTCGCGCTGTCGGTGCTGCTCTTCGTCATCAACGTGATCTGGAGCTGGCGCCACGGCGAGGTCGCGGGCGACGACCCATGGGGGGGCAACACACTGGAGTGGGCGACGTCGTCGCCGCCGCCGCCCTACAACTTCGACCGCCTCATCCCGGTCCGCTCGTTCATGCCATTGCGCGACCTGCGCGAGGAGCAGGCCAAGCAGCGGGCGGCGCTGGCGCCCGAGCCCGAGCCGGTCCCGACCAGCTAGACAGGGCCGGTACGCGCCGGCTAGGCGCCGGCGCCCCCGCCGTGGGGCTGGCCGGCCAGCTCATCCTCGTCCAGGACTCCGTCGTCCTTCAGCCACCGCTGCACCAGGACGACCCCGGCCGCCAGGAAGGCCACCTTGCCCAGGAGCTGGAGAACCACCCCGGCCATGTTCTGGTCGACCGCCGGCGTCCAGCCGGACAGGATCTGCGGCGAGTGCGCATAGGCGGAGTAGAAGATCTCGCGCGAGAACTGCAGGACGAGGGCGACAGCATCCTGGGGCACGGTGGCCAGGAGCAGGTAGACGAGTTTCAGGCCGTCGTTGAGGGGGTGCCGGAGCGTAGCCCCGGTCGCTTCCAGCACCGGCCACCAGAGGATCACGCCGGCGGCGATGAACGTCAGATGCTCGACCACGTGCACGCCCTCGTTGGCTGTGGTCAAGTTGTACGGACCGGGCAGGTGCCAGAAGATCATCACGATCGTCGCCACCGCCAGCGCGGGCGCCGGCCCACAGATCGCCCGCAGACCCGGGACCCGGCCCACCAGAAGACGGGCCACGTCCGGCGAGAGGCCCAGCACCAGGAGGGGCGGGGCGACGAAGCCGAGCAGCACGTGCTGGAACATGTGCATGCTCTGGAGCGATCGGTCGCCAATCGGGTCGATCGGCGTCTCCAGCGCCAGCCAGAGCGTGCACAGCCCGGCCAGGAACCAGAGCGGGCGCACGGCGTTGTCCAGCCGCCCCCGCGAGATGAGGGCGTAGCCGAAGAAGAGGCCGGCCAGACCGATGTATACGGTCGGATCGATCGGCCAGGTCACGACCATTAGCCGCGCCGGGCGACTGGCGCCCCGCTAATTGCCCTGGCCGGCCCTGGAATCGTCGGTCTGCTCGCGGGCCCGGTTCCGGTTCTCGCCGCGCAGCACCCAATAGCCAAGTCCGACCACGCCGACCAGCGCCACCACCATCGGGATGGCGAGGCCGACGGCAGCCATGACCCATTCCCCGGAGAGGTACATCTAGAACACGATTATGGCCCCGCCGCGGCTGCCGGGGAAAGGGGTCCGGTAGGCTGCCAACCGTGACCCTCAATTTGGTCGATCTCGTGATCGCGTGCGTGCTGCTCATCGGGGTGGCCAACGGCTACCGACGCGGCTTCTGGCTCTCACTGAGCCAGTACGCCGGCATGGTCGCGGGCGTGGTCAGCGGCGCCGCCCTGACGCCGCGCATCCTCGACGCCCTCAGCATCACGAGCTCCGGCGCCCGTCCCTGGGCCGCGCTGCTGATTCTGGTAGTCGGCGGCAGCCTGGGCTCGACCATCGGCTACTGGCTGGGGGAGCCGATCCGTCGCGCGGTCATGCGCTCGGCGCGGCCGGGTAGGACGGAGCTTGTTTTCGGGACGGTGGTCTCCAGCCTGTCCGTACTGCTCACATGCTGGTTTCTCGGCCTCGCCTTCGATCGCGGCCCGAGCCCCGACCTCGCCCGCCAGGTCCAGTCATCGCGGGTGCTCAGGGGGCTGGACACCGTCCTGCCCCGGCCGCCCGGATTCCTGGCCGGGGTCGAACGCACGTTGTCCGGGGTGCCGTTCCCGCAGACCTTCGCCGGCCTGGAGCCGTCCGTCTCGCAGCTACGACCACCGGCGGACGCTAGCACGAGTGCGGTCCTGGCCTCTGCCGCTGCCGTCTACCGGGTCGAGGGCCGCGGCTGCGGCGGGCTCGTGACCGGCAGCGCCTACCCGGTGGCCCCCGGCTACTTCGTCACGAACGCCCACGTGGTGGCGGGAACGGTGGACACCACGCTCGCCCGGCCCGGGTCCGGAACCGGTCCGGCGCGCGCGGCGGTGGTCCTCTTCGACCCCCAGCGCGACGTGGCCGTGCTCCACGCCTCCGGACTCAGGGGAGCCGCGCTGAACGCGAGCAACGCCGCTCGCGGCACCCAGGGGGCTGTGATCGGCTACCCCGGCGGGGGCGACCTGGACATAGAGCCGGCGGTGGTGGATTCGACGACGCTGGCCGAGGGACGCGACATCTACAACGCCCAGCTGGTCCAGCGCAACATCGCGATCGTTCAGGCGCTGGTCCGGCCGGGCAACTCCGGCGGTCCGCTGCTGGACCTGAACGGGCGCGTGCTGGGCATGATCTTCGCCGCCTCCAGCAGCAATTCCGGCCAGGCTTACGCGCTGACCAACGCTGAGATAGCGCCCGACGTCCAGCAGGGTGCGGGCGTGGTCAGGCAGATCGACACCAGCACCTTCGCCTGCGCTGTCTAAATCACGGCGGGAACCCAACCCACCCCACGAAACCGTGGGTTTCGCGGGGACCCCGGGATTCCCCCCGTGGGCCCACCCTCCTACCCACCCCACGAAATCTTCGATTTCGCGGGGAACCCCGGGACGCTTGCGCGCGTTTCTCGTGGAGTAGCGGGAGAGACAACACATTCGGCCCAGCAAAGCCGGGCCTACGCCTGCCGGTTGCGACACCAATCGTCGCGTCGCCGGTTCGCCCGCTCTAGAACGACTCTGCTTCTTCGACCAGCATCACGGGGATGTCGTCGACGATCGGGTAGCGGAGGCGGTCGCGGTCGCAGACCAAGTCCTTGCCATCCTCGCTGAGATGGACAGGCTGCTTGCACTTGGGACACGCCAGCAACTCCAGGAGGTCTTGAGGGATCACCGGCGGCAATGTTAGCGCGCCGCTCGGGGCGGGCGAGGGGGGAAATTCCCCCCTCGCACCTCCACCGAGCATGGCTGCGGGGGTGAGATCAATATTGCGAGCCGGCAAAGACTCGACTTGCCGGAACCCCTCCCTTCCTGAGGACCCTGCCGGCCCCTACCGGCAGCGCATAGCATACTCCGGTCCGCGGCCATTGCAAGGGGTCCAACCGTCCCGATGGGTCCTGGGACAAAGTGGCTGGGGAATTTCCAAGGCCACCCAGCTTCGTGCGGCGCACGGTCAGCCGCCCGCGGTGATCGGCTGGGCCAGTATCCAGAGGCTCGTCATCGTGTACATCACCATCAGGAGCAGCATCGGGTACTGGCTGAGGAGCGCATTCCTAGCCGTCAGGAAGCGCTCGCCCGCGCGGAGGTGGGCCAGGACCACCGCCACGATGTGCCCCACCACGATCAGCACCACCTGCGCGTACCACACGGTCGAGGCCTGGGCCAGGGTGAAGCTGACCTGGTAGGAGGCGGTCGGCAAGAGGTGCCAGCCGCGCCCCAACGGGTCCGCCAGCAGGGGGATCAGGCCCTGGCCCTGGATGACGAGATAGCTGTAGTTGTGGGCCAGGTTGTAGACCCAGGCGATGGGCACGAGGGTGAGGGCGAAGAGCGTGGTCGTGGCAAGCGCGTCCACCTTCACCGTGCCGAAGTAGATGACCATCCGCATGAACGCCACGAACACCGCCAGGAAGATGAGCGCCAGGTCGATGAGCCCGAACGCCCGGACCGCGAACGAGCCCCAGGCTGGTCCGAGCTGGGACGAGAGCGGCGCCAGGTCGGCCGCGATCGCCTGCCACAGCGGCGTGGAGATGAGTCCGTCGAAGGCCAGCGTGCTCAGCATGAGGATGACGAACGCGATTCGGTCCCAGCCCGCCTGCCACTCGTCGAGCAGGCCGCTGCCCCACCAGCGCAGGTGGATGCGCTCGCCTTCGACCTGGATGGGGGCGATCCGGCCCACGATCGAGAAGAGGACGGTGAGAAACTCGCAGTGGGCCAGCCACGAGCGGGCGCCGTAAACCTGCATCCCGGCCACGGTCAGCGCGGTGTAGCCGAAGGTCAGCCAGGCCACCACCGCCGGGTGGTTGGCGTAGCCGGAGGTCAGCTCGAAACCGGCGAAGCCGACAAAGAGCGCGGCCGCCGGCCACAGCCCGACCCGGGCCAGGCGGTCGTTCACGCCGCCGGCCGCAGACTGGTCGGGCCGCCGCATCAGCCGCCGGAGCAACGCGTCGAGCGCCCGGAAAGGGTTCAGCCAGCCTGGCAGGGGCCCGATCGCACCCGTCACCACCACCATCCCCGCCCAGAAATAGATCCAGACGAGATACTCGGCGGGGTTGCGCTCCGGCGACGCCAGCCCGAACCAACCGGTGGCGAGGACCGCGAGCAGGAAGAGAACCCCGATGATGCCGCCCACCGTTCGCACCCAGACCACGTCCGGCAGGCCCCGCAGGCGCTCCAGCTGAAAGCGCGGGTACTGGACGGCGCTCGGGCCGACCCGGCCCGCGGCGAAGACGGCCACGAGCATGAACGAGAGCACGACCACGGCGGCGGCGCTGAAGATGTACAGAGAGAGCGAGAGCGGCAGGTCGTAGCGGACGCCGAAGCCGTGCAGGAGCACACGGGGCGCCGGTAGACCGGGGCTCACGACGGGAAGACGTCGAGCTCGCCCAGGTGCGTGCTCGTGTCCTCGATCTCGATCTCGAAGCTGCCGGTCTTGTCCGCGGTGAACGTCTTGGTCTGGGTCCGGCCGGGCTCCATCTCGAACTTGTAGTCGTAGCCGTGGAGGTGGATCTCCTCCTTCTTGTCAGCTGCGATCGAGAGGATCACCTTGTCGTTCTGGTGGGCAGTCAGCTTCGCGGGCGTCATCCTGCTGCCGGTGATCTGGACCGTGATCGAGATATCCTTGCCCGGGGCCGAACCGCAGGCGGCCAAGGCCAGGGTGGCGAAGGTGGCCAGGGCGGCGACGGCCACGGCGGTCGGCGCCGCGACGCGGGTGCGTGTGTTCAACAGAGCTTCTCCCATGAAAGTTGGTCGGGGGGTCGGCGGAGAAGCTAGGCGGGCGGGGCCCGCGAACCGAGGGGCAGGACCGGGGCGGAGGCCGCGACCGCGCCCAGGGCAACGCCAGGCTCCGCGTACCCGCGGAAGGCGGTGACCAGGCCGAGGTCGGGCTGTCGGATTCCGGCGATGGCCTCGAACGCCGGGCCCAGACGGGCCGAGAGCCAGCGGATGGCCAGGGCCGCCACGAAGGCGACCGGCTGCTGGGCGAGGAGGCCGGCGGCAAGCGTCGGGAGGCCCGGGAGCCCGCGCGCCTCGAGGCCCTCCTGCGCGAGGAAGACGGCCAATTGGAGCAGGAGCAAGGCCGAGAAGACGAGCGGGAAGGACCACGGCCGCCGCCGCGCCTGCGCGCCGCCGAGAAGCCGGGCGAGGACGACCAGGGCCAGACCGGCCAGGAGGCCCGCGCCCACCAGCGCGCCGGCGACGTGCAGGACGAATGGAAAGTAACCGTGCGCTCCGCCGCTCGGCGCCCGGAGCCCGTAGGCCACGAAGTGGCCGAGCTCCGACAGCGGCAGGGCCAGCGCGAGGAACCCGAGCGCCCGGCCCGAGCGCCGGTCCCAACTCATATCGGACAGGCTACAGCCACGCTTTTCAACCTGACGCGGTGCACCATAGAACCGAACGACAAAAATGGGGCTAAGGTATCGGCTACGCCGATGCTATTGGTCCACGTCGAGGGCTTCCTGGAGGTGGCCCGGCAGGGCAGCGTGAGCCGGGCCGCGCAGGCCCTCTACGTGACCCAGCCGACGCTCACCGCCCGCCTCCACGCCCTGGAGCGCGAGCTGGGCGCGCGACTCTTCGTGCGCGCCCGCACGGGCATGCGGCTAACCGACGCCGGGCGCTCCTTCCAACCCTTTGCGGAGCGAGCTGTTCGGGCCCTGCGGGACGGGCGCCAATCCCTCCAGGAGCTGGACTCGGGCACCGCCGGCCAACTTCAGATAGCTGCCGCCCCGGCGGTGAGCACCTACATCCTGCCCTCGGTGTTGGAGGCGTTCGTCGCCGCCCACCCCCGGGCGCTGGTGGCGGTCCGCACGGGCCACTCCGAGGACGTCCTCGAGGCCGTCCTCAAAGACGAGGCCCAGATCGGCATCGGCCGCGCCCTCCACCACCCGGACGTGGAGCTGCGGCCGCTCTACGAGGAGGAGCTGGCCCTCGTAGTGGCACCGAGCCATCGCTTTGCCCGGCGCGGGCGCGTGGCCATGACCGAGGTGGGTGCCGAGCAGGTGATCATGTTCGACCGAACGTCCGGTTACTACGAGGTCACGCAGGCTGCCTTCATGGCCAGCGGCGTCACGCTCCGCAGCCTGATGGAGATGGACAACATCGAGGCCGCCAAGAAGATGGTCGAGCGTGGCCTCGGCGTCAGCCTCCTGCCCTCGACGGCCATCGCCCGCGAAGTGGCCTCGGGCAGCCTGCGGCGGGTCGAGCTGGCCGGCGCCCCGTCCATGCGGCGCTCGATCGTGACCATGCGCCGGCGCGACGCCGGGCCCCCATCCGGCCTCATGGCGGCTCTGCTCCTGCTGCTCGAAGGGAGGCCTCGTGTCAGCTGAGCTCGGCCATCGACCACACCCATCCGGGCATCGGGCCTTTCGATCGTGAGGGCGTTGCAATCATCGGATCTTTTGATAGCTTGGAGTTAATACATAGACGTGCCCGATGCCCGCGGCCGACCTGCGGCGACCGGGCACGGCCGACTTTGACGCGTTCTGCCGGGACGCGCGAGGTTGCCTGAAAGACGGCCGGCAATGGAGGTGACGATGGAATTGGTACCGAGCCCGCTCCTGCCCGACGGATTCAAGGTGCCGGCGTCCCGCTGGGATCGACCCAGTCGCCTCCTGCGCCAGAGGATGGAGACTCAGCCCTACGTCTTCGGCCCGGGAGTCTTCGATCCCCACGGCGCGGAGCTGGTCATGTACCACGGCTTCGACGCCGTCTATTTCAGCGGCTACTCCTTCGCGATCGGCCATCTCGGCACGACTGACATGGACCTCTATTCCAGCGTCGAGATCGCCGATGGAGCGCGGCGCATCGTGAGCGCCCTGCGCAAGTTTCAGCTGACGATGGCGGTCGGCGACCCGGACAAGGGCGATGCCCCGCGCCACCTCGAGATCCCGCCCGTGCTGGCGGACATGGACGTCGGCTACGGCAATGTCTTCAACGTCCAGCGCACCACCGAGCTGTACGTCAACGCGGGCCTGGCTGCAGCTCACATCGAGGATCAGGTCATGCCCAAGCGCTGCGGCCACATCGCGGGTAAGGCGCTGGTCGCGGCCGATGAGTTCGTGGCCAAGCTGCGCATGATGCGCGCGGTCGCCGACGACCTGGGCCACGAGGATTTCGTCATCATCGCCCGCACCGACGGCGTGTCCGCCACCGACGCCCCCGAGTCCAAGCGTGGCCTGGACCTGGCCATAGAGCGCGGCCTGCGCTACCTCGATAGCGGCGTCCCCGACCTGCTCTGGTGCGAGTTCCCCACCGCCGAGCGCGGTCCGACGGAGCAGTTCCACGAGGAGATCCACAAGCGCTTCCCGGAGGCCCGCTTCGCCTTCAACTACTCCTCCTCGTTCAAGTGGTTCAACGAGGCCGAGCCCATGACCTGGACAGAGCTGTCGGAGATGGGGGTCAAGTTCATCTTCATCACGCTGGCGGCGCAGCACGCGATGGGCCTGGGCATGAGCCGGCTCCTCGAGGACCTGAAGAGCGAGAAGCAGGACGGCTACATCGCCCTGCAGAAGACGGAGTGGGCGGCCAACGGTGAGGTGCCGACCAAGAGCCACCACCACTTCACGGGAGTGCCCTACCACCACCTGATGGGTGAGCAGCTCGGCACCGCCCGCTTCGGCAAGGGGGTCGACCAGAAGCTTGGCTCACACGTCGTGTGAGGTGCAAGGGGAGGGCGAGCCCTCCCCTTCCGGAACCCCACCCACGAGGTGCAAGGGGAGGCAGGCCTCCCCTTCGGGAACCCCACCGACGACGCTGGCGCGCGCCCTTCGTTGGGAGCGGGCAGGGACCGGTTCCCCACCGCCCGGCGGAGCCGGGCTCTGCCTGCGGGTGGCAAGGGGAGGGCCAGGCCCTCCCCTTCCCGAGCCCCTACCGCGTCTTGCGCGGAGGTGTCGTTAGGCGTACTCGTCGTGGCGGCGGAGCCAGGGCTCCGGTAGGTTGGTCTCGTCGCGGCCTTTGGGGGCTCGGTCGAGCAGTTGGTAGGCGGTGTTGAACGCGTCCAGGCCGCGCGCGTAGCAGGAGTAGGTGTGGTAGACGGCGCCGTTCTCCAGTGCGAACGCGCTCAGGCCCGGATGCTCCTCGGACAGCGAGTCCTGCGTCTTGAAGTTGTAAGTTGTCCCATCCGTTCTTCGGTCCTCGGGGAATGAGACACCGAAGTCGTAGTTGAAGTCGCTCTGGAGCGAGGAGACCCACTCAAAGCTCCAGCCCATGCGGCGCTTGTAGGCGTCCAATCGCGCGAGGGGGGCGCGCGAGGAGCACAGCATCGTCACATCGCGGTGGTTCAGGTGGACGATCGAGCGGTCGAAGCCGTCAGCCCAGAAGGAGCAGGCGGGACACCCCTCGGTCCAGTCCGGGCCGAACATGAAGTGGTAGACGAGCAGCTGGGAGCGCCCGCCGAACAGCTCGCGCAGCGTCTTCTCGCCGCGCTCGGTCTCGAAGACGTACTCCTTTTCCAGCCGCACCCACGGCAGCTCTCGCCGGCGTCGGGCCAGCTCGTCGCCGCGCCGGGTCAGATCCTTTTCCGCCTCGAGCAACGTCAAGCGTGCGGAGAGCCACTCCGCGCGAGTTCCAGCCGTCTTGTCAGTCATGTCAGCTCACCACCGGCTGTGCGTCGCCGGTCTCGAGCAGGGTCTTCAGCGCCGAGAGGACCATCGGCCAGCCTCCGGTCACCATCTCCGCCACAGCGCTCCCGGGCTCGAAGTGGTCGTGGATGACGGTGAGCTTGACCAGCTCGCCGTGCTCCTCGAGGTCAAAACTCACCTGCGATCGGGGCTCGGCGGCGAGCTTGGCCGCCACCTCGTCGCTGATCCCGAGGGTCGCGCTCCACTCGGGCGTGAAGGCGTGCCAGGTGTAGGCCAGATGGCGATAGGGGTCGGCCTCGAGGACTGTCTGCTCGGGATCGCTGTTTCGCGCGCCGTTCTTCTCCCAGCTCATGGTCGATCCCTTCTGCCAGTCGGTCTCGAGGACGATCCCCCAGTAGCGCTGTGTGAACGCGGGCTCGGTCAGCGCCCGCCAGAGCTCCTCGGGCGTGGTCTTGATGTAACTGATGTAGACGAATTCAGGCTTTGTCATCGATCTGTCCTCCAGTGCTCGTTTCAGGTCCGACAGAGCGCGGACGCGCTCGCCGTGGTATTGGTTGATCCAGCGTTCGGCGATGTCGTTGATCGGCGCGGGGTTGAGGTAGTGGAGCTTCTCCCGACCGCGCCGAACCGTCGCGACGAGCGTCGCCGCCTCCAGCACCGCCAGATGCTTGGTCACCGACTGGCGAGCCATGTCGAGCCCCTCGCAGAGGTCCGTCAGGCTCTGCCCATTGCGCTCGTTGAGCCGATCGAGCAGCCTGCGGCGGCTGGGGTCGCTCAGCGCTTTGAAGATCTCGTCGATTGCCTTCCCTCCCGTGGTTGATATGCAGCCCACTGGCTGCCTGTTCACTATAGGCAGCCGAGTGGCTGCATGTCAACCGGCCCCTCAAGGACAAGCCGGCCGAGGCCGGACATGGTTTGCGGGTTGGCCTGTCGGGTATGGAGTTATCAAGATTTCATTTAGGGAGGTTAAGTGTCTTGATTACTCGTTTTGACCCGTTTCCTGATTTCGCCGTCATGAACCGGCGGTACGACCAGCTGTTCCGCGGAGTCCTGGGCGCCCCGGGCGTGGTTGAGGGAACCGGCCGGAGGCCGGCTTTCTACCTGCCGATCGACGTCACCCAGACCGAGGGCGGCTTCCGCATCGAGGCCGCGCTGCCGGGTTTCAGCCCCGACGAGGTCGAGGTGACCCACAAAGAGGGGACGCTCTCGATCGTGGCCAAGCACGCGGAGACCGCCGAGTCCAATGACGGTCGCTACATCCGCCGCGAGATGGTGAGCGGCGATTGGCGCCGACGCATCGCCCTGCCGGGCGAGGTCCAGGCCGACAGCATCACCGCCACCTTCGAAAACGGTGTGCTGAAGCTGGACGTCCCCGTCGCGCCCAAGGCCGAGCCGGTGCGAATCGCGATCGGCGAAGCCCCGACGACCGACGCCCCGAGCGCCTGACCGCACCCCCCAGATCGTCGAGCTGCCCCCGCTGTCAGCGGGGGTGGCTCAAAGCCGCAATCCCCCAGCTACCAGAGAGAGCCGTCGCCCAGTAGCACGTACAGGATGGGGCCGAGGCCCCAGACGAACGTGACCAGGATCCACAGCACCTTCTGCACCCCGTTCAGGTCGCTGCGGCCGACGATATTGATCACGCACAGGATGAAGGCGATCGGGTGCAGGAAGATCGAGAGCAGGATCTCGAAGATCAACTTCATCGCGGCGCCATCCTCAGGCCGCCGTCGAGGCGGATCGTTTCGCCATTGAGCATCTCGTTCTCGATGATATGGCAAACCAGGTGCCCGAACTCCTCTGGGCGGCCCAGCCGCGATGGATGCGGAATGGCAGCCGCCAGGGACTCCCGGATACGGTCGTCGAGACCACCCAGCAGCGGCGTGTCGAAGGTGCCGGGCGCGATCGTGCAGACCCTGATGAGTTGGGCGGCCAGGTCCCTGGCGGCCACGATCGTGAGGCCCACGATGCCGGCCTTCGAGGCGCTGTAGGCGGCCTGCCCGACCTGGCCCTCGAAGGCCGCGATCGAGGCCGTGTTCACGATCACGCCCCGCTCACCGCCCTGGACCTCGAGCTCTGACATTCGGAGCGCCGCCAGCCGCAGCAGGTTGAAGGTGCCGACGAGGTTGACCTCGATCACTCGCCGGAACACGTCGAGCGGGAACGGACCGCGGCGGCCGGCGATGCGGGCGCCGGATCCAATCCCGGCGCAGCTGACCAGGATGCGCAGCTCGCCGGCCGCCTCCACCGCGCGCTCCGCGTCCGCCTCGCTGGTCACGTCCCCCGGCACGAAGGTGATCCGCCCGCCCGAGGCGGCGGCGACCCCCGCGCCCGGTGAGGTGGGAAGGTCAAGGATCACGACGTCGGCCCCGCGCGCCACCAGGTGCTCGGCGGTCGCGCGCCCCAGCCCTGATCCGCCACCCGTGACCAGGGCGCGCCGGCCGTCGATGTTCATCGGCCGCAAGCATATCCGCGGCTTTGCCGGGGCGCCTCGCGGATCTGCGCCCGATCTGAGACGCCAATCTGAGACGTCAGCGGAGATGGACGCCCGCGTCGACCGGCAACACCACCCCGGTGACCTGGCGGGCCGCCTCTGAGAGGAGCCACACCACGGCTGCGGTCACGTCCTCAGGCTCGGCCGAGCCTGATGGCAGCAGCCCGGTCAGCCGCCGCGCAGCTTCCGGTTCCGCCTCTAGGTGGTGGCGCAGCGCTTCGTTCTCACCCATCGGCGTGCGCACGGCGCCCGGCGCGACGAGGTTAACCCGGATGCCGTGCGGGGCCAGCTCCAGGGCCAACGTCCGCATCAGCCCGACGAGACCATGCTTGGCCGCCGAATAGTGCGCCATGCCTTCGTAGCCGTGCAGCGACGCCGCCGAGCCCGTGATGACGATCGCGCCCCCGTGCCCGCGGGCGATCAGGCCCGGGATGGCTGCTCGGCAGGTGGCCCAGCAGCCCTTGAGCACCGTGCCCACTACGTCGTCCCACTCAGCTTCGGTGAGCTGCCACGATGGGC
>JALYZG010000040.1 GCA_030948965.1 Candidatus Dormiibacterota bacterium
ATCGCGAGCCATGTGGCCCGACCGGACGCGGTGGTCGCGGTATCGGTTCCGGATTGGTCGGTCACGCCGGCGGCGCGCGACTTCGGCCGGCCGGCTGAGATCGCGGGCCGCATCGAGCGCTGCAACGCCGCGGCCGCGGCAGAGGCGGGAGCGCGTGGTTTTCTGTTCGCAGACGTGACCGAGGCCAGCCGCAGTCGTCAGCCCGGTTGGCTCAGCGCCGACCAGCTGCACCCTGGTGACCCGCAGTACGCGGCCTGGGCGGACGCGATCTGGGCGGCTGTCGGACTCCGGTGGGCCCGCGCCGTGGCAGTCGCCGGCTGAACGTGACCGGGCCGCAATTCGGCGAGCAGGATCGCCGCCTCAACTACGGCTCCTACCTGCGCGTCCCCGAGCTGCTGCGCCTGCAGTCGCCCCTCAGCGACGCCCACGACGAGATGCTGTTCATCGTCGTCCACCAAGCCTACGAGCTGTGGTTCAAGCTCGTCCTCCACGAGTTGGAGGCCGCCCGCTCGGCGATGGCGGCCGGCGAGGCGGACGCCGCCCATCGCCGCCTCCGCCGCGTCGCGGTCGTGGAGAGGCTGCTGGTGCAGCAGGTGGACGTTCTCGACACCATGGCGCCACAGGACTTCCTGCTCTTCCGTTCCAATCTCGCCCCTGCCAGCGGGTTCCAGTCGGTCCAGTTTCGCGAGATCGAATTCATCTCCGGCCTGAAGGACGAGCGCTATGTCCGCCGCCTGGAGACGACCGCCGAGCAGCGGGCGAGCCTCGACCGGCGCCTCGCCGAGCCGACCCTCTGGGACGCGTTCGTGGAGCTGCTCGCGCAACGTGGCCGTCCCACGCTCGAGGACCTCTTCTGGGACCGCGCCCGCTTCGGCGATCTCTTCGAGTTGAGCGAGGCGCTGCTCGACCACGACCAGGAGTTCAGCCTCTGGCGGGCTCGCCACGTGCAGATGGTCGAGCGGCAGATCGGGAGCAAAACCGGGACCGGGGGCTCGACGGGGGCCGGCTATCTGCGCACGACGCTGGACAAGCGCTTCTTCCCCGAGCTCTGGGCGGTGCGCTCCCGGCTTCAGGTGTCGCCCCCCTGAAAAACGGAGTCTCCGCGTCCTGAAAGTGAACCGCGAAGCGCTTCGTCTGTACGAGCGCCTGGGATTTGAAGCAGACGGACAAACGGAGAGGAGCATCACCATGGTGCATGGATGGGGCCTAGCAGTCCATCTTGACGGGAATGCTGTCCACGGGCCCGGTAGAATCCCTCCGATCCCCATTGGGAGGCTTGGTCGTCCGTGTCGGGCGGGCTGTGAGCGTCTGTCAGTCGCCCTTGGTCATGCTTAGTGCGGCTTGAACTCGCCCCGCAAAGCGCTCGTAGCGATAACCGCCAGTGACCTTGACAACGGGGTCACGGACCTCAGGCGGCCCGAACGCTTCACCGCTGCGGAACTGCTCGCACGTAAGATCGACTTCAATTCCCGACGGCAGTCTGTTCCAGGCATGTCGCTCGTGGGCCAGGCCGCCCTGCGGCAGAACGGTTGCTACGAGTATGTCTCCACCCAAGAGATCTCGGAGGACCAATGCGGTAACTCCACATTGGCCGCGTGCCGGGTTGCTAGACGACCACTCATCGGGATCGTCAGACGTGTCCCTGTCCCACGATCGTCGTATGGCGCGCTCCATGTCTGAGAGCGTCAAGGCCTTCCCCTGCCACGAGGCGTCACCCGTCCAGCCTACCCAATGGTGCCGGAGACGGTTCATGAGGCTGGGCGTTGCGCTCCCGACTTCAGGCTCTCCCCCCGTGGTGGGACTCTTCCTCGCACCGAATCGGGGGTCGCGACCTTCGTAAGGTGGTCGAGTGGCACAGGACAACGCGGGCTGGGAGCGGCGGGTGTCGGATCTGTGGGCTGCAATCGATGAGCACACCGAGCAAGAGTTCCTAAGGCGCATGGAGCAGCTTGTCGCAGAGCTGCCCTCCGATAGTGCAGTGGCGGTGTTCGAACTGGCGGCGGCGTTGGATTCGACCGGCCATTCCGACCTGGCGGTGCCACTCTATCGACAGGCACTCGCGCTCGGGCTGCCCGGCCAACGGCGGCGTCGGGCCGTCATCCAGATGGCCAGCTCGCTCCGCAACGTCCGGCAGCTGCCTGAAAGCGTAGCCCTGCTCAGGGCCGAGCGGGCAATCGACTCGGATGACTTGGACGATGCGGTCAGCGCCTTCCTCGCTCTGGCTCTTGTCGACCTGGGACACGAGCGCGCGGCAGTGTCGGTCGCCCTGACCGCGTTGTCTCGGCATCTGACTCGGTACCGAGGTTCGGTGGCCAACTACGCCCGCCTGCTGTCAGAGCCCGCGTCCACCTGAGCTCGGCCCGTCGCCGGATGAGACACCCTGCCTGAGGCGTGGAGCTCATCTGTGAGCTGCACCACCGGGCCACGCTCGATCTCGGCCCCACCCCGTCGTAAAGAGGCAGCCGCTCGAGCGGGACTCTCTCGGGGCCCGGAACTCCCGGCCAGCTCCTCACCGGTCCACCAGTCCCCCTGGGAGGCGCCGGCCGGCAGGTACACGTCCACTGGGGACCGGCTCGGGCGGCTCGCTCAACACGGGGCAGACGAGCAGGTCGGGCCCGAGCACCCTGTAGAGGTTTCGCCACGCCCGGCCGCCACGGGCGTCGGCCATCACCGCTTCCTCCGGCAGGCCCTCGCCGAAGTCGGTCTTCATCACGGCGGCGGCCATCTGAACAGGCGCGCGTGCTTCTCCCGCCACCAGCGCTGGGCTTCCGGCCGTGAGAAGTCGACGGCGCCGCGCAGGCGGTCATGGCGATGAAGGCGGGTCCGGCACTTACACTTGCGGTCACGTTGCGTCTTGGACTCGCCGAGGTCCTCGAGGCCACCGGGGGTCATCCGACCGGGCCGCGGGCCACGTTCGGCACCTTTCACACAGACTCCCGGCTCGTCGTGCCCGGCGGCCTCTTCTTCGCCCTCAAAGGGGCGGAGACCGACGGCCATCGCTTTGCCGGCGAAGCCGCCGCGGCCGGTGCGGTGGGCCTTGTCGTCGAGCGCCGGATCGAGGGCATGGACGCCGCCTGCCAGGTGCTGGTCGACGACTCGTGGCGCGCCCTCTTCGCCGTCGCCGAGTACGTTCGGGATCGGGTGGCGCCGCTGGTGGTGGGCGTCACCGGCAGCAACGGTAAGACCTCCACCCGCGAGCTGATCGCCGCGGCCCTTGGCACCCGCCACCGGGTCATGCGCACCGCCGCCAACCTCAACACGGAGACGGGCCTGCCCCTGACGCTGCTCCGGCTCGAGGCTGGGGACGAGGTGGCGGTTCTGGAAATGGGCATGCAGGGCCCGGGCGAGATCGCCCGGCTGGCCAGGCTGGCGCGGCCGCAGATCGGCGTCGTGACCGGGATCGGCAGCGTCCACGCCGAGTGGTTCCCAAGTGGCAAAGACGGCATCGCGGCGGCCAAGGCCGAGCTCCTGGAAGCTCTGCCGGCCGACGGCCTGGCCGTCGTCTCGGCCGACGACGCCTACTTCGAGATGCTCAGCGCTCGCTCGAACGCGCCCGTGCTCGGCTACGGCTTCGACGCCGGCGACCTGCGCGGCGCCGACTACCGCCCGCTGCCCGGAGGCGGCGCGGCGATGAGTGTGGCGGGTATCGAGGTCCGGCTCGCCTTGGAGGGGCGTCACCAGGCCCGCAACGCGCTGGCGGCGCTGGCGGTCGCCCGGCGCGTGGGCGTGCCCCTGCCCGAGGCGGCCGCCGCCCTGGCCGTGGTGCGTCTCGGCCACCGGCTGCAGGAACGGGCGGCGCCGGCCGGTTACACCG
>JALYZG010000041.1 GCA_030948965.1 Candidatus Dormiibacterota bacterium
GTATATGCATGGGTCGCAGCGCCGCGGCTCTGACAAATCGCCACCCGGCCGCCGCCAGGGCGGGGCGCGCGAGCACCGCTGCCGCCCGCGCCTTCCCAGCCGCGATCCCCCCAGCGCGCGGCTGCGCGCGCCGGGCGATAGAATCGCCTCGATGGCCCGGTCGAGCGTGCCCGCCTACGTCGACGTGGCCAATCCCGCGCTCGCCATCGACTGTCCCAACTGCGGCCTGCTGACGGCTCGCTTCAACCAGTACTGCCGCAATTGCGGCTACTCGCTCTGGCCCAGCGGACCGTTCGCCTCAGCGGCCTTCCAGGCATGGCGGGGGGCTGAGCCTGAGCGCGAGCAGGCCCGCCGATTCGACATCGAGCTGGCGCCCGCGCCGGCCACGAACGTGATCGACTTCGAGGCGCGGGCGCACCACCTTGGCATCCACATCTTCCCCAGCAGCAGCTGGCCGTTCATCATCTGCGTGGGCTTCTTCTTCATGGCCCTAGCGGCCGTCCCCTTTCCGACGCCGACCCGAATCGCCCTCGGGATCATCGGCTTGCTCGCCTTCTTGATCGGAGTCGTGGGCTGGGTGGTGCTGGAGGACACGAGGATGTATCCCGGTCCGGACGTCCTCAGCCACGGCGGCGGCCACGGCGCCGGCGAATCGGATGCGGACGAGGATGCCCGCTGATGGCGGTCGCGCAAGCTCAGACGGAGATCCGTCCGCAGCAGCCGCCACCCGCGCTGAGCGTGGGGGTCATGGGCCTTTACATCTTCCTCGCCTCCGAGGTCATGTTCTTCGGCACGCTGTTCGCGGCCTACGCCTACCTGGTTGGTTCCCACGGGCAGTGGCCGCCGGCCTTCCCGGCCGGCAGCCAACCCGTGCCGGTCTGGCCGCTGCCCACCATCAACACCTTCGTCCTCATCTCCAGCGGCGTGACCTGCCACTTCGGCCTGGAGGCGCTGCGCCACGGTCGGCGCCTGGGCACGGCCGGAATAGTGGCGGGGGCGCTGCTGGTGGGCTTCGTGGTAGCCGACGTGGTCTGCGCCATCGTGGCGGCCGTCGGCGGGGCGTCCGCCTTCGAGGTCTCCCTGGCGGTCTTCGGAGCGCTGGTGCAGCTGGTCTGCGCCGGCATCGCCCTCGGTCTCGGCCCGTTCACAAGCGGCCGGGCGGTCTTCTTCGGGCTCTGGATCGGAACCATCATCCTGGGCGCGGCTTTCGAGGCTGGCCAGATCTACGAGTTCTTGACGGCCGGCATCGGGCTCACGACCAATATCTTCACGAGCGCCTTCTTCACCATGACCGGCTTCCACGGCCTGCACGTGGCGGGAGGCCTGGTCCTCCTGCTCCTGATTTTGGGCCGCGCGCTGCGCGGCCAGTTTTCATCCCGGCACCACGTGGGCCCGGCGGCAATCACGCTGTACTGGCACTTCGTCGACGTGGTCTGGATTTTCCTTTGGAGCATCCTTTACTTTTTCGTCGCGTTCGCCCGCTGAGGTGGGGGGCCATCTGACGCCTGAGGCCAGCGCCGCCCGCGAGCACCTCGCTGATACTGCCCAGGCCGTGCTTCGCAGCGGGGCCATTTCGATGTCAGGCCATGGCAACATCAGCGTCCGGGTCGCCGGGCGGGACGAGTTCCTGTTCACTACCGGGGGCAGCCTCCGCGACCTGCCGGCGAGCGCCTATGCGAGGCTGTCGCTGGAGGGCCGCGTCCTGGAGGGCGACCTGCCGCCGATCGCCGCTGCAGTGACTGCGATGCACGCGGCGATCTACCAGGATCGTCCCGACACCGGCTGCGTGATCCACACGCATTCGCCCTTCGCCACTGCCTTCGCCGTCGCGGGCCGGCCGATAGAGGGCTGGTCGGAGGCGTTCGGCATCTTCGGCCTGGAGGACGGCGTCCCCGTCGCCGCCTACGGACCGCGCGGCTCAGAGCAGTCGATCGCCAACATCCGCGCCGTCCTGACGCCCCGCACGAAGGCGGTGCTCCTCGCCAACCACGGCGTCCTGGCCTGGGCTCCGCAGCCGCCGCTGGCGATTCAGCTCGGGGTCGTTGTCGAGGAGGCGGCGCAGGCCGCGATCCTCGCGAGCGGCATCGGCGGCGCCAAGGTGGTACCGCACCACCTTCTCCATGCGTCGCTGGAGCGGCACGCCCGGTTTGAGGCGGCCGGCGCGGGGAAAGCAGAGTAGCGCGCATCCAGCGCGCTCCGCCGGGCCACCTACGGCCGAGCGGTGACCTGTTCGACTCGGATGATGAAGATCAGTGTCGAGTTGGCCGGGATCGGTCCCTGAGCCTGGCTGCCGTAGCCCAACGTCGGCGGGATCACGAGGCGCCGGCTGCCGCCCACCTTCATGCCCGGCACACCTTCGATCCAGCCTTGGATGACCGGCGTGCAGGCGCCGCTCGCCTGGGCCGAGGCGTCGAGGATGGCGCAGAGGCCGTCGTTGGCGTCGAACTTGGTGCCGTCGGTGAGGTAGCCCGCGTACTGCACCGTGACCGCCGAACCGGCCTTGACGGTCGCGCCGTCGCCGACCTTGATGTCGGCCAGCTTCAGCCCATCGGGGAACTTGACCAGCGGCAGGTTCTGACCCATGTCGAAGGTGAGCGTCCCGGGGCTGGGCGTGGGTGTCGTCTGCTCCACGCCGGCCACAGGTCCGGACGAGTCCGGGGCCGGCGGGTAACCGCAGGCGGCCAGGGCGAGCGCCGCCAGGACCGCGGCCGTGGCCAAAGCCGGCCTCATCCGGCGGTGATCTCGATCCCGCTGATGGCGTCGCCCGGGCGCATCTTCTGCGCCACGTCCTGGCCGGCGGTGACGCGGCCGAAGTGGTTGTAGACGCCCGAGGTGGCGAGGTGGGGAGCATCGCCGAGCACGATGAAGAACTGCGAGCCACTCACGCCCTGGCGGCTGGAGGCCATCCCCACAGCGCCCTCCGACCAATCCGCGGGGTGGGGTTCGTCGGGCAGCTTGTAGCCGGGACCGCCGGTGCCGTCACCGTCAGGGTCGCCGCCCTGGAGCACGAACCCGGGCACGACGCGGTGAAATGTAAGGCCGTCGTAGAACCCGCTCCGCGCGAGGTGGACGAAGTTATTGACGGTCGCGGGCGCGGCTGCCGCCTCAAGCGCGAGCACGATGTCGCCGCGGGCGGTGTGGATGGTGGCGGTGTGCTTGGAGCCGGTGTCGATCGACATCTCCGGCGGGCGGATGGCGCGCTTCATTCGAGCGCCCATCCTAACGAGAACCGGGCGGCGCTCCGTGGGCGCGATCATGCGTGGGCTGGACTCGCCTCTAGAATGAGGCGACCTGTCGCGGGCGGCTAGCTCAGCTGGGAGAGCGCCAGCTTGACATGCTGGAGGTCGGGGGTTCGAAACCCTCGCCGCCCACCAGGCCTCCGCTCCAGTTCGCCTACAGCAACTGCATTCTCACCTCCACTCCATCGTTAGGAGGTCTCCATATCATATGCAGGCGCTATAACATAGCGAAATGCTCCCAACGTCGCTGCTGCGTCTCGTCGAGGATTACCTCGCCGATTGCCGTGCCCGTGGCCTCTCGCCCAAGACCATTAAGGACGCCTACGCGTATCCCCTGCGCGACGTTCTGCTGCCGTGGTGCGAGAGGATCGGGATCATCGAGGTCACTGGGCTTGACGCTAGAGCGCTGAACCGGCTGACCTCGGAACTCTTGGAGCGGGGTGGCCGTCGCGGCCCCCTCTCGCGATACACGATCGACACCTACGTTCGCAACATCAACCTGTTCCTCGGCTGGTGCCGGCGGGAGGGCCTGCTTGACGGGACGGTCCGAGCGCAGGCGCCCAAGTTGCCACGGCGCGTGCTGGACGTCCTCTCCGCTCACGAGCTAGACCGCCTCGAGGATGTGGCTCGGTCGGAACGAGACAAGCTGATCGTACGGCTACTCGCCGACACTGGGATGCGCGCCGGCGAGTTGCTTCAGCTCCGCGAGGCTGACCTTGTCGACCAGGGCCGTGACCGATTCCTGAGACTGCGCGGCAAAGGGGCCAAGGAGAGGCTGGTACCGGTCCAGCCGCAACTCTACCGGCGATTGCAACGTCTTGACCGGGCACGGCCATCGGACGCGCGAGGGGATACGATCTTCATTAGCCTGACACGCCGGCCCGGGGGGGCCTTCCAGCCGCTGACGATCTCGGGTCTCGATCAGCTAATACGAGGGTTGGGCGAGCGCGCCGGGCTGCAAAAGCGTGTGTACCCGCACCTTCTCCGACACTCCTTCGCGACCAGGATGCTCAACCGCGGCATGGACCCGATCACGCTGAGCCGGATCCTGGGGCACTCCTCGCTGGTCATGATCCAGCGAACCTATGCCCATCAATCGGCCGGCGACCTTAGCGAAGCGCTGATGCGTGCGCTGGCAGCGGATTGATGGGCGTTCTCGGCGAGTTGCTGACGCCACGCCGACGCTGCGATCAGGGCAGACGCTGGACTGTTCGATATAGTCGGAGAGTGGATAGTGATTCCGAAGCCATCCCATCTACATGGCGAGTGCGCGAACGGAAGGTTGACGACACCCGCCGCGCCCAGGTTTCCATCGCAGAAGTCGAGCTTCCGGATGGTGTCCGGTTCGAGCAGTGGGTTCTGCGCCTGCCCGCTGGTGCTGTAGTCGTTGTGCTCGACGCACAGGATCGAGTCCTCATGCTCCGGAGACACCGATTCGTACCAGACCGCTGGGTGTGGGAACTCCCGGGTGGCTACGTAGACGAGGGCGAGGACCCCAAGGTTACCGCCTCCCGAGAGGTCGAAGAGGAGACTGGCTGGCGCCCCGGCCCGCTACGTCAGCTGCTGTCGTTTCAGCCAATGCCAAGCGTGTTGGATGGTGAGACACACCTCTTTCTTGCGCGAGACGCACAGCACGCGTCAGAGCCGGACGTAAATGAACCGGGCGAGGTGGCGTGGATCCCTATCGACTCAGCACTGGGAATGATTGAGCGCCAAGAGATCCTGGGCAGCGCATCAGTGATCGGAATTCTTCACGTGCTGGCTACCCCAACTATTAGGGCGACGGCCGGTCCAACCTCAGCTACTGGCGGAGAGTAGGCGGCGGACCAAGTACCTCCCGCACCTGCTCGTTGAACCGGCACACCAACCGTTCCTTGGGATGCTGCGCCAGTCGTCTCTGTAGGTCTTCGAGGTAGCTCCGCGCGCGAGTAGAACGAAGACCTGCAGCCAGCTTGAGAGCCTGATAACCGGGCCCCTCGCAAGCCTGCTGCAAGTCACTGACCACCTGAGTGCTCGCCAAGAGCGCGAGGTTGAACTGGCGCCCTCGAACAAACCGATGATCCATGTCAAGGCTTCGAGTCGCCAGACGTTCAGCCTGGCGCATGTCATTCAGGTTCCCGCTGAAGTCGCCAAGGTCACGCCAACAGTGAGCAGCACGGGCGGCCAGGTAGGCTTCGTCGAAGTACTGAAGCCAGTCCGGCCGCGGCTTACCAGTAGAACGATCGAACGCCCTGTCAGCTTGGTGCAGAGCGACTTCGCAAAGTTGTCTTTCCCCTGCGCGGGCATGGCTGTGGGCTTCTGCCACACACGCCTCAGCCAGAAGAGGCCACACTCCAGCCCGCGTTGCGCTCTCTTGTGCCATCAGAGCCAACTTCATAGCCTTGCCGACCTCGCCGAGCCACAGGGCCTGCTGGCTCTGGCCTGCCAGCACCTCACCGGCGTACGCATCGTCGCCCGCTGCCGCCGCCAGACCCAGGGCCTCGCTGAGCCAATGTTCGGCTTCGTCCTGATGCCCGACGTCGTGTGCAGCCCACCCTGCCAATTGCGCGAGTTCGGCAGCGGCGACGTAGAACTCGCGATTCACCAGGGCGCCGCGGCGATTCCTACCGCGGCTCCGCAACATCGGCAGCACATGCCCTTCCAGATGAGGCGCCGCCAAGTAAAGGGCGCAGCCGCCACCGTAACGGTTGTCGAGGCCTCGGACCGTCCGAACGGTGTCCCTGGTCGCCTCAACGTCAGCGATCGATACCCGTGCGCTCGGTCGACCCCCATTGCCCGGCTCCCAGACAGAACGAAGCCCGCCAACCAAGCCGCCCGGCGGCGCCAGGGCTCTTGACGACTGTTGCGGAAGCCCTGTCGTCGCTGATTGTTGTGGCCCCAATCCCGCCCGTCGAATGGCGGCCCGCTCCTCGGCATCCACGAGGTGCAGCCGTATGGTTGCGAGACGGCCACGCAGGTCGTGTCGCAGAGGCTCCTCGGATCGCCAGCGGTCGCCGACTTGGTCTCCAGTCACCTTCGGTCGTCCGCAGGTGCTCGGCTTGCTGAGGTCCGGGTTCGATGGCTGTCGATTGCGCCTGTCGGCTGACCGAGGCGTAAGCGCACCTGCTTCAAGCTTCGGTCCAGCTCCGAGAGGCTGGTTGATCGAGGACCGGACAGCGTCTCCTGATCCTCGTCCTGTGACTCACCCCGGCCGGGCGTCGACGTTGCTTGCACTACCAACTGCTCCGCCACGCCGAGAAACTCAAGCATGAGTCCTCGAAGTTCACCAACTTCGTTGTCGAGACCGACGAGGTCGGTCCGGAGTGTCTCGAACTCCTGCTCGCCGCGGCTGGGCTCCCGGCCAATTCCAAGCTTCCCGTCAAGCGAGACGCCGGTGGCCTGGGCCGCGGCGAATGCGGCGTCAGCAGGAGGCATTACATCGCCTCTGCCCCAGGCGGAGATCGTCCGGTTCGCGTAGAGCCGCCCCACGAGGGGTTGGATTTTGCGGGCTAGAGCCAGAGCCTTGCCCGACCGGTCGATCGCCTCCGAGATGGCCTGAGCGACCACCTGCGCGATAGGCCCCGGTACGTCGGATTCAACGCGCATCGAGCAAAAGGTACAGCCGGGCTGCTGAAGACTCTTGACACTGCGCGCCGGCTAGGTATACTAGTCGCAGTCATGCTGCGAATTGGCAGTTATGCTGCCACCATCTCGTCTACACCATGTCGCAATTGATCGACCGCGGGGCATTCCGGCGCCTGCTGGGCGAACGGTGCCTTTCGGCCGAGGAGTTCCGACGGACAGTCGGCGTCTCGCCGACGACGATGGCGAAGGTCAACCGGGGAGAACCCGTCGCCGATGCAGTTTTCCGCCGGATCGTGCTGGGACTGCAGCAACACCCCGCTCTGCCGATGGCGCAGCAGCTACTGCCGGGGTCACGAGAGACGGGAATCCAGGATCCACCCAGTGGTGCCGTGCATGGGAGCACGGTCCAACTATCGCGTCCGGAGGCGGCCGCATGACCGACCTCTCCGTCGTTCACCTGATCTCCCTGCGCCCCACCGATCGCCGCCTGGAGGCGCCCGACCTGGATAGCCAGCGGACGGTCGCCTTCCTCATCGGCGGCTTCGCGTGCGGCGGCTGCGGGCTGCGGCTGGAGGCCTGGATCCCGGATGGCGAGGTGGAGGCGCGCTTCTGCCCTCAGTGCGGGGCCGAGCACTGGATCAGCGCGGATCGGCTTGCCGAGGCACGCACTCCTCAGGAGGCCGCGTGATGGCCGGCACGCTGACGTTTTCCTGGAAGCCGCACCAAGTGACCTGCGAGAGGTGCGGCCGGACGATCACCGGCGGCAGCCGCCAGCGATGTCCGCGGTCCGATGAAGCCTGGGCGTGGTGCTCGGACTGCGGCAAGTGGGTCCAGGTCACCGGCATCTTTGTCCACCACGTGCGCCCCGGCCAGGTCGACGCGGCGGCCGAATACCGCGACGGCGAGGGCTGGATCGACCAACCGATCCCTGTGGCCGCTGCCGCGCCCTCCATAGATG
>JALYZG010000193.1 GCA_030948965.1 Candidatus Dormiibacterota bacterium
GTGCTGCCTGGCGCCGTACCGGATCGTGGCCGGGCGAGCGTGCAGGCCTCCGACCAGGGCTCCGAATCTCTTCGGTGACTGGTGCGCATCGGGCATCGCGCAGACATCCACCCCGTCGTCCAGGGCGACTATGAAGGTCAGGTGCCGGGAAGGCAGCCCGGCGTGTAGGCCGCTCGGCCAGCCCTCGTAGCGGTAACCGGTGTAGGCGGCCACGAAGGGTCGAAGACGCGGCGCCGCCAGGGCGAAAGCGTGGTCCGACAACGGCTCCGTCACCGATCCAGGTTAGCTCGGCGCCGGCCACAGGGACGCCGGCATCTGGACGTGCGCCCGGTGCATTGGCGGACACCTCATGACGCATAGGACCGCCGGGAGTACGCTGCCGCCCATGACCGACTTCGACCCTGGCTATTGCGCACCCCCGTTTTATGCCCTCTGCCGAGACCTGCCCGGCTCCGACGTTTACCCGTCGGCCGACTTCAGGGTCGAGTGGGGGCCCGTGTTCCACCGCGGGCGGCTCGACGGCAGCGCCCGCGTCCTGGTCATCGGCCAGGATCCCGCCCAGCACGAGGAGATGGCCCGGCGGATCCTCATCGGCACGGCCGGGCACCGCACCCAGGGCTTTTTGGCGAAGCTTGGCATCGACCGCAGCTACGTCATGGTCAACACATTTCTCTACAGCCTTTACGGCCAGGGCGGCGGCGACCGGCACCAGGCCGACCCCGCGATCATCGCCTACCGCAACCGCTGGCTGGACGCCCTGCTCCAGGGCAGCAACGTCGAGGCGGTCGTCGCCCTGGGCGCGCTGGCCGATGGCGCCTGGCAGGCGTGGAAGTCGGCGACGACCTCTCACCAAGCCGCGCTGCCCTACCAACACATCACCCACCCGACCCAGCCGGAGAGCTCGACTGCGGCCGACCCCACCAAGCTGCCGGCCGCGATCGCAGCCATGCTGGGGAATTGGAACGCGGCTCTGCAGGCACTGCAGGGCGCGGTCAAGAATCCCGATACGTCCCGGCCGCTCCAGCTCTATGGGAGCGCTTTCGCCCCAGGCGACCTGGTCTCCATCCCAGCTGCCGACCTACCCGCCGGCAGCCCAGCGTGGATGCTCGGCCAGGAGGCCTGGGCCGACCGGACCGGCGCGACCGCGCAGGACAAGCGCTACACGATCACGATCTCCGTCCCGCCCGACTTCCGCTCGTGACCCCTCCGGCCGCAGCGGCTTCGACCGGCCCGCATCGTTTGGCACTAACCGCTCGTGTAGTCACGATGGACGTCGCCTACACCGTCCTCCCCCGCGGCACCGTGTACGTGGAGGGCAGCACCATCGCCGCGGTCCAGGACGCCGCCCAGCCACCCCCTCCGGCCTTCGCGGGCATCGTTCCCACAGATACCGGGGGCAGCATCTACCCCGGCCTGATCGAGCTCCACAACCACCTCAGCTACAACGCACTCCGCCTTTGGGAAGTGCCCAAGCGCTATGGCGACCGTTCCCAATGGTCGGGCACCGCCCAATACCAGGAGCTGGTCACGCAGCCGATGAAGACGCTGGGTACGAACACGGCCGTGGTCCCGGCACTCGTGCGCTACGTCGAGTGCAAGTGCCTGATGGGCGGCGTGACGACGAGCCAGGGCATCGCGCTCTTCAGCGATGCCGGCATCCGTCGCTTCTACAAGGGCATCCTGCGCGTGACCGAGGCCACGAGCGACCCCGCTCTGCCGGAGGCCGGGACCCGGATCGCAGACGTCGTGGCGAAGGATCGGCAGGCCTTCCTGACCGAGATCGGCAAGCGGCCCTGCTTCCTCCTCCACCTCAGCGAGGGCACCGACGCGGCCGCTCGGGCGCACTTTCAGGCCCTTCAGTTTCCCGACGGGACGTGGGCGCTGGCAGGTTCGTTGGCGGGCATTCACTCGGTGGCGCTGCAGGCCCAGGACTTTGCCGTGATGGCCGCCCACGGGGCAGCCATGGTCTGGTCGCCGCTGAGCAACCTGCTCCTCTACGGCGGCACCGCCGATGTGGCTGCCGCCCGCGCCGCCGGCGTCGCCGTCGGCATCGGCTCGGACTGGGCCCCGTCCGGGAGCAAGAACCTGCTCGGTGAGCTCAAGGTGGCACGCATCTACGCCCAGAACGCGGGGCTGCCGCTGGCCGATCGGGACCTGGTGGCGATGGCGACGCGCGACGCTGCGGCCATCCTCCGCTGGCACAAGGCGCTGGGCTCGATCGAGGCCGGCAAGCGCGCCGACCTGCTGGTCGTGGACGGAGCCGCGGGCGACCCGTACGCGGGGCTCATCTCGGCCACCGAGGCCTCGATCGCGCTTGTCGCCATCGACGGCGTACCCCGCTTCGGCCGGCCCGACCTCATGGTTGCGCTGGGCGCGTCCGGGGAGGCCGTCACGGTCGCCGGTCGCGCCAAGATGCTTTATCTGACTCAGTCGGACGAGGATCCCGCCGTGGCCGCCTTCACGCTGAGCGCGGCCCGAGCCACGCTGGCGGCGGAGCTGGCGGGCACGCCGCTGCCGCCGCCGCTGGCCCCCGCCGAGGGGGAGGCCTGGAAGCTGGCGCTCGACGAGCTCGGCGGGACCGGGATGTCGATGCGCCCGATGCTCGAGGCCCCCGGTAACCAGCCCACCTCCGCCGATCCCGCCCCGCCGGAGGCGCTGGCCGGCCTGCCGCCGGTGACTCTCGAGCTCGATCCGCTGACCGTGCCCGACGATTCGCAGATTCTCACGCGGCTGGCGGCGGAGCCCAACCTGCCCGGCTACCTGGCCGCCGACCTCAGCGCGATGTACTGATCGCGGTCCGGACACCCGGGGAGATGCCGGCCGACAACACCATCTACGAGCGACCCGGTGACCTCTGGTGGGGCGAAGACGCGCCGCTGGCTGCGATCCGCACGGCGCTCAATCCGGGCCGAATGGAGTACTTCGCCCGCGTCTGTGAAGAGCTCGGGATGGAGACCGCGGGCAAGGCCGTGATCGATATCGGGTGCGGCGGTGGCCTTCTCGCCGAGCAGCTGGCCCGCCTCGGCTGCCGCGTCACCGGCGTCGATCCCTCGGAAGCGTCGCTGGCCGTGGCCCGCGTGCACGCAGTCCGCGAGGGCTTGGAGATCACGTACGTGCGAAGCGACGGAGAAGCGCTGCCCTTCGCGGACGCCGCCTTCGACATCGCCGTCTGCTGCGACGTCCTCGAGCACGTGCACGACCTGGAGCAGGTCATCTCGGAGACGAGCCGGGTCCTGATGCCGGGCGGCCTCTACATGTACGACACGATCAACCGCACGCTGCGGAGCCGCGTAGTCGTCATCCAGCTGCTGCAGGAATGGGCGTGGACGCGACTCGTGCCTCCAGATCTCCACGACTGGCGCCAGTTCATCAGGCCGTCCGAGCTTGTCGACGTCATGCGCAGTCACGGGCTGCGCGGCCTCGGCTATACCGGCCTCCGACCGCGCGCGGGACCGGTCGCGCTGCTGCGCCTGCTGCGTGAGCGCAAGCGGGGCCGGCTGACACAGGCGGCACTCGGCGCCCAGGCCGTCATGACGCAGAGCCGGGACACCTCGATTCTGTACATCGGCCACGCGGTCAAGACGACGCCGGGTCGACTCAGCCCGGCGCCGCCCCGATCGAGTCCTCGCCGCCGACGTAGGGGCGCAGCGCCTCGGGTATGGCGATCGTGCCGTCCGCCCGCTGGTACGTCTCCATGACCGCGTCGAGGGTCCGCGCCAGCGCCAACCCGCTGCCGTTGAGTGTGTGCACGAAGCGCGGCGCCGCCTCCGCCTGCGGTCGATAGCGCAAATTCATGCGCCGGGCCTGGAAGTCGTGGAAAAGTGAGCAGGAGGAGACCTCGAGATAGCGTCCGAGGCCGGGCGCCCACGCCTCCAGGTCGTACTTCTTGTACTGCGCGAAACCCATGTCGCCGGTGCACATGGAGAGCACACGGTAGTGCAGGCCGAGGCGCCGGAGCACCTCCTCGGCGTGTCCGAGCAGCGTCTCCAGCGCCTCCAGTGAGCGCTCCGGCTCGGCCAGCCTCACCAGCTCCACCTTCGAGAACTGATGCATGCGGATGTAGCCCCGGGTGTCCTTTCCGGATGCACCCGCTTCCGAGCGAAAGCAGGGCGAGTAGGCCACGTAGTCGAGCGGCAGGACACCCGGATCGATGAGCTCCTCGCGGTGCAGGTTGGTCACCGGCACCTCGGCGGTGGGGATGAGCCAGAGGTCGCGGCCCTCGACCCGGAACGCGTCGTCGCCGAACTTGGGCAGATTGCCGGTCCCGGTCATGGAGGCGCTGTTGACCAGGAATGGCGCGTACACCTCGCGATAGCCATGCTCGCGGGTGTGCAGGTCGAGCATGAACTGGACCAGGGCCCGCTCCAGGCGGGCACCCGCACCCGAGAGAAAGGCGAAGCGCGCGCCCGAGACCCGCGCCGCACGCTCGAAGTCCATGATCCCGAGAGCCTCGCCCAGCTCGTAGTGCGGTCGCGGGCTGAAGTCGAACGCCGGCTGCGTGCCCCAATGCCTGACCACCACGTTGTCCGACTCGTCCTCGCCGATCGGGACGCTCTCGTGGAAGACGTTGGGCACGCCGAGCAGCAGCTCGTCCCGCTCTGCGCGCAGCCTTTCGGCGTCCGCGAAGAGTGACTTCACCTCCGCTGAGAGGCGCCGCGTCTCCGGCAGGAGCGCCTCGTCGCGGCTGCGCCCGAACTCGCGCGAGAGCTCGTTCTGGCGCGCCCGCGCCACCTCCGCCGAGTGAGTCGCCTCGCGCCACCGGCGGTCGAGATCGAGGATCTCGCCCAGTGGCGCGGCCTCGCCCTTCAACTCTGCCGCCCGCCGCACCTCGTCGGGGTGGGCGCGGATGAACTCCATCGCCAGCATCAGTCTCCGGCGGCCTCGCGCAGCTGCGGGAAGAGGATCACGTCGCGGATCGTGTCGGCGCCGGTGACCAGCATGACGAGCCGGTCGACACCGACACCCAGGCCCCCGGTCGGGGGCAGCCCGTACTCCAGCGCGCGGACGTAGTCCTCGTCGAACGGGTGGGCCTCCGGGTTGCCGGCCGCCCGCTCCGCGGCCTGGGCTTCGAAGCGGGCGCGCTGATCCAGGGGGTCGGTCAGCTCGGTGAAGCCGTTGGCCAGCTCGCGGCCACCGACGATCAGCTCGAAGCGCTCGGCGAGGCCGGGGTCGTCCTCGCGCCGCCTGGCCAGGGGCGAGACCTCCACGGGATAGTCGAGCACGAACGTCGGCTCGACCAAGCGGCGCTCGACCTGGTCCTCGTAGGCGTCGGCGAGCTCCCGCCCGGTCAGGTCGCGGCCCGTCGCCTCACGGACCAGGTCCTGCATCCGCGCTTCCCTGAACTCCCACTCGCGCTCGTCGCCCGCCGCTCGGGCTGCGGCTCGCACCAGCTCCTTGGTCAGCTCGATGATGTCGTGGTAGTCCGCGTACGCCTGGTAGCACTCGAGCATCGTGAACTCGGGGTTGTGCCGCGGCGACAGGCCCTCGTTGCGGAAAACGCGCCCGATCTCGTAGACGCGGTCCAGGCCGCCGACGACCAACCGCTTCAGGTGCAGCTCCAGGGCGATGCGCAGGTACAGGTCGCGGTGGAGCGCGTTGAAATGGGTGCTGAAGGGGCGAGCGTGGCCGCCGCCCGGCACCTCCTGCAGCACAGGCGTCTCCACCTCCAGGAAGCCGTGGGCGTCGAGGACCTGGCGTAGAGCAGAGATCACGCGCGAGCGGACCACGAAGCGCGCGCGACTCTCCGGGTTGGCGATGAGGTCGACGTAGCGCTGCCGGTAGCGGGTCTCCTGGTCCTTCAGCCCGTGCCACTTCTCGGGCAGCGGGCGCAACGACTTGCTGAGCAACTGGAACGAGTGCAGGAAGACGCTGGGCTCGCCGCGGCGCGTGGTCTGGGCAGCGCCGGTGGCGCCGACGATGTCGCCGCGGTGGAGGCGCTGGAAGCGTTCGTACCCACTCTCGCCGAGCACGTCGCGTTGGGCCACGAGCTGGACCTGGCCGGAGCCGTCCTGAAGGGGCGCGAAGGTCATGCCGCCGCCCTGGCGCATGCCCATCAGGCGGCCGGTCACCGTCACCTCGGAGCCAGGCGCTTCGGTGGCCAGGCCGTGGGCCGCAGCGGCGGTGTGCGTGGGCCGAAAGCGAGCCATGTAAGGCTCCACACCCTCGCCGCGCAATCGGTCCACCTCCTCGCGCCGGGCCTGCATCTCGCCGGGAATGTCGAGACGCGAGCTGTAGTCGGCCATCCTGGGAAGCCTACGGCCTGGTCGACGCTGGACGAGGACTACTGGACGGCGAGGATCTTGACCCGGCTGGTGCCGCTGGGCGAGGTCCACTGCACCTCGTCCCCGGAGCGATGGCCGAGCAGCGCCCGACCCAGCGGGCTCTCGTTCGAGATCCGGCCCTGGAGGGGATCGGCCTCCGCCGGGCCCACGATCGTGTAGGCTTCCTCGCCTTCGTCGGAGGCCACGCGCACCTTCGCGCCCACGCTGACGACGCCCCGCTCCCGCGGCGCCTCCTCGATCACCGCGGCGTTGTGGATCAACCCCTCCAGCGTCTGGATACGCCCCTCCAGGAGGCTCTGCTCGTTCTTGGCCTCCGTGTACTCGGCGTTCTCGGAAATGTCGCCGAAGTCGCGCGCGTGGCGGATGCGCTCGGCCACCTCCGGGCGCCGCACGGTGACGAGCTGCGCCAGCTCGGCCTCGAGGTTGCGCAGGCCCTCCGCCGTGAGGAGCACAGGCTTGTCTTCCATCTCGGAGCGGCGATTCTATCACCGGCCGCTGAGCGTTACGCCAGTCAGGCCGGCAGCGGCGGCGGGTGGCTGTGGCCCCAGCGCTCGAGCGCCCCCGCCTGGCGCATGGCGGCGCGGACCTGGCCCGGGACGTCCAGGCGGCGCATCTCCAGCGACCTCGCCGCTCCCCAGGGCGCCGCGTGGCGACCCTCCCGAACAGCGGTCGCAACCCGGCTGTGCGCCTCCCTGAAGGCCGTCCCCTCGGCCACCAGGCGCTCGGCGGAGTCGGTGGCGTAAAGGCCGGGGTCATCCAGGACCTCCTCCAGGCGGGCGGGGTCGAACTCCAGGTTCTGTGCCAGCAGCCGGGCCGCATCGAGGCAGTCGATGGCGTTGTCCACGGCTCCGAACAGCGCCGGCTTGTCCTCCTGCAGGTCGCGATCGTAGGCGAGCGGCAGGCCCTTCAGGACCGTCGCCAGCTGGACGAGAGCGCCCAGGGCGCGGCCGCTGCGGCCGCGGATCAGCTCGGCGATGTCGGGGTTGCGCTTTTGGGGCATCAGGCTGGAGCCTGTCGAGACCCGGTCCGGCAGTCGGAGGAACCCGAACTCGGCGGACGCCCAGAGGACCACGTCCTCGCCCAGCCGGCTCAGGTTGAGGCCGAGCGAACAGCACGCGTAGGCCAGGTCCAGGGCGAAGTCGCGGCTTGCGACCGCGTCCATCGAGTTCTGGCAGAGCGCGCCGAATCTCAGCTCGCGAGCCACGGTCTCACGCTCGAGGGCCAGCGTCGTCCCGGCCAGGGCGCCGGCGCCGAGCGGCATCACGTCCGCTGCTCGGTAAGCCTGGCGCACCCGCTCTCCATCGCGCAGCAGCGGCGCGGCGTGGGCCATGAGGTGGTGGCCCACGGTCACCGGCTGCGCCCTCTGCAGGTGCGTGTAGCCAGGCATGGCCAGGTCGGCGGTGGCGCGCGCCCGCTCCCCCAGGGCCCGCACCAGGCCGCCCAGCGACTCGGCCAGCGCGCCGCATGCGGCCCGGCAGTAGAGGCGAAGGTCCACGGCGACCTGGTCGTTGCGAGAGCGCCCGGCGTGAAGCCGCGAGCCGGCGTCGGGGGCGAGCTCGGTCAGGCGCCGCTCGACGGCGGTGTGGACGTCCTCGTCCGTCTCGCGGAAGCTGAACCTGCCGCTGGCGATCTCCTGGCCCACCTGCCGCAGGCCCTTCTCGACGCCGCGCAGCTGGCCGGCCGTGAGCAGGCCCGCTCGGCGCAGGCCCCGGGCGTGGGCGATGGAGCCGGCGATGTCGTACGGCGCCAGTTCGATGTCGATGTCGAGCGAGCTGGCGAACCGCTCCAGCTCCGGCAGCAGGCCCTCCGCGAAGCGGGCGCTGTAGAGCTTGCCGGTCGTCAGCCGCCGCGGGGCTATGGCGTCAGCCTCTTGACGTCCGGGGGCAGGAGCCGCTCCAGGTCGAGGCTGGAGAGCCGGCCCTGGACCTCTGCCGCCGTCCGGACGCCCATGCCGAAGAGCTTGATGAAACCGGCCGCCGCCGACTGGTCGAACTGATCACCCCGGCCGTAAGTGGCCAGCTCGGGCCGGTACAGCTGTTCGGGCGCCTTCCGCCCGACCACGCCGGCGTGGCCCTTGAACAGCTTCAGCCGCACCTCGCCCGAGACATGGCGCTGGGTGTGGGCGACGAACGCGTACAGCGCCTCACGGAGAGGGCTGAACCAGAGCCCGTCATAGACCATCTGCGCCCACTGCTGGGCGACCAGGTCCTTGAACCGCGCAACTTCCTTGGGCAGCGTGATGTCCTCCAGCGCCTGGTGGGCCAGGAGCAGGAGCTGCGCCGCGGGCGCCTCGTAGATCTCCCGCGACTTGATGCCGACGAGGCGGTTCTCGAGGTGGTCGATGCGGCCCACCCCGGCGCGGCCGCCGGCCTCATTCAGCGTTTCCACGAGCTCCACCGCGGGCAACGGGCGGCCGTCGAGGGCCACCGGCAGCCCCTGCTCGAACGAGATCTCCAGGTACTCGGGCCGGTCCGGGCAGCGGGCGGGCTCCAGCGTCCACTCGTAGACCTCGGCCGGCGGCTCGGCCCAAGGGTCTTCCAGGATGCCGGCCTCGATGGAGCGGCCCCACAGGTTCGCATCCACCGAGTAGGGCGATTCGACCGAAGCGGGCACCGGGATGCCGTGCTCCCGCGCGTACTCGATCTCATCTTCGCGGTTCATGGCCCACTCGCGGACCGGCGCCACGACCTTGAGCTCGGGAGCGAGGGCGGCGGTGGCGATGTCGAATCGGACCTGGTCGTTGCCCTTGCCGGTGCAGCCGTGGGCGATGCCCTGGGCGCCCTCGCGGCGCGCGATCTGGACCAGCATGGCCGCGATCAACGGCCGCCCCAGGGCGGTGGCCAGGGGGTACTCCCTCTCGTAGACGGCGCCCGCCTGCAGCGAGGGCCAGACGAACTCGCGCAGGAACGGCACCTTGCCGTCGACCACATATGCGGCCACGGCGCCGACCTGCAGAGCGCGGCGCTGGATCTCGTCCAGGTCCTTGTTCTCGCCCAGGTCGATCGTCAGGGCGACCACGTCGTAGCCCCGGTCCCCCAGCCACTTGATGGCCACCGATGTGTCCAAGCCTCCCGAGTAGGCGAGGACCAATTTCTCTCGCGTCATCACGGATCTAGGCCCCCAGGAGTTCTTTAAGGCGCGGGTGGGCGCCGCGGTCGGCGAGCACGACCAGGACTGTGTCGTCGCCTGCGACGGTGCCGGCGATGCCCGCCAGCGTGGACTCGTCGATGGCCCGGGCCACCAGGCTGGCCGTGCCGGGCGGGGTGCGGACGACGGCCACGAACTCGACCAGCTGGATGGACAGGATCAGGTCTCCCGCCACCGCGACCGGCGTCCCGACGCGGTAACCGGAGCCGGTCCGGACCAGGCCGAGCTCCTGGATGTCCCGGGAGACGGTGGCCTGGGTGGCGTGGTGACCCCGCTCCCCGAGGGAGCGCGCGAGGTCCAACTGCGTTTGATCGGGGCGCTCGCGGACGAGCTCCAGGATGGCCCGCTGGCGCGCCTCCTTCACGGCGCGCCAGCGGCGGCGCGGCGGAGGCCGGCCAGGGCCTGGTCGATCTCGGCGGCGGTAATGACCAGCGGCGGGACAAAGCGCAGCGTCTCCTCGTCCACGGCGTTGACGATCACGCCCTCGCCGAGACACCGTTCCTGCACCGCCTTGGCCACGGGCCGGGCGAAGACCGCCGCCCGCATCAGGCCCCGGCCCCGCACCTCCCGCACGCCCTCGACGCGGCCCAGCTCCGAGGCCAGGAGCTCGCCCATCTCCAGCGCGTGCTCGACCAGTCCCTCTGCCTCGATCGTGCGCAGCACCGCCAGGGCCGCGGTACAGGCCAGCGGGCCACCGCCGAAGGTCGAGCCGTGGTCGCCAGGCTCCAGGACGTCAGCGCGCGGACCGGCCAGGCAGGCGCCGATGGGCACGCCCCCGCCCAGCCCTTTGGCCAGCGTCATGACGTCGGGCACGATCCCGTGGTGCTGGTGGGCAAACCAGCGCCCGGTACGCCCGATGCCGGTCTGGACCTCGTCCAGGATCAGCAGCAGGTTCATCTCGTCGCACCAGGCCCGGACGGCTTCGAGGTAGCCGGCCGGGGGCGGGATGACCCCGCTCTCGCCCAGGATCGGCTCCAGCAGGACCGCCGCGGTCTTGTCCGAGGTGGCCGCGCGCACCGCGTCGATGTCGCCGAAGGGCACATGGGGGAAGCCCGGCGGCAGCGGCGCGAACGGGTCCGAGTACTTGGGCTGGCCGGTGGCCGTGACCGCGGCCAGGGTGCGGCCGTGAAAGGAGCGCTCGGCGCAGATGACCTCGAAGCCGCCGTCTCGGTACTGCCGGCCCCACTTGCGAGCGATCTTGATCGCGCACTCGACAGCCTCGGCGCCGCTGTTGCAGAAGAAGACGCGGCTGGGGAAGCTGAGCTCGACCAGCTTTTGCGCCAGGGCCACCGTCGGTTCGGTGTAGTAGAGATTCGATGTGTGCACCAGCCGGGCCGCCTGGTCCGAGAGGGCCGCCGCCAGCGCGGGATGGGCATGGCCGAGCGAGTTGACCGCGATCCCGGCCACCAGGTCCACGTACTCCTTCCCAGTGTCGTCACGGACCGTGGCTCCGCGGCCCTCGACCAGCGTCACGGGCAGGCGCCGGTACGTGGCCATAACGTAGCGGCTCTCGGCGGCGGCCAGGCCCTCCGCGGTCACGCCGAAACCATGGTGCCGATGCCATGCTCGGTGAAGAGCTCGAGCAGCAGCGAGTGCTCCAGGCGGCCGTCGATGATATGCGCCAGCGGCACACGGTCCAGGGCACGCAGGCAAGCCTGAAGCTTGGGGATCATGCCCCCCGACACCTCGCCCCGCTCCAGGAGCCGCTCGGCGCCCGCGCGCGTAACCTCGCTGACAACCTGGCCGGCGCCGTCGAGCACGCCCTCGACGTCCGTCATGAGGATGAGCTTGGCCGCGGCCAGGGCCACGGCCACCTCAGCGGCCACTGTGTCCGCGTTGATGTTGTAGGCGAAGCCGTCGTAACCCAAGCCGATGGAGGCGATGACGGGTATGTAGCCGCGGTCGATCAGCGCCGTCACCGGCTCGGGGTTGACCTGGGTCACCCGGCCGACATAGCCCAGGCGCTCGTCAAGGCGCTCGGCGATAATGCTGGGCCCGTCCTCCCCGGACATCCCCACCGACTGCCCACCAAGGCGGTTGAGGGTGGCGACGAGGTCCGGGTTGACCTTGCCAGTCAGCACCATCTTCACCACCTCCATCGTCTCGGCGTCGGTGATGCGGAGGCCGTCTTTGAACTCAGCCGAGAGGCCGAGGCGCTCGCTCATCGCGGTGATCTCGGGGCCGCCGCCGTGGACCAGCACCGGCAGCATGCCCACGTAGCGCAGGAGGACGACGTCGAGGAGCGTCTCCGCCTTTCGCTGCTCGATGGCGTTGCCGCCCACCTTGACCACCACCACCTGGCCGTGGAAGCGCTTGATGTAGGGCAGAGCCTCGACCAGGACCTGGGCCCGGGCGTGGACGTCGAGCGCGGTCTGGCTAGGTTGTGTAGTCGGCATTTATCCTCACGTACTCCGCCGAGAGGTCGCAGCCCCAGGCCTCGGCCTCCCCGGCCCCCAGCCCGAGCTCGGCCGCGATCTCGATCTCCGGCTCCTCGAAAGACCGGCGCACCGCCCCCAGGTCCACCTCCTGGCCGGCGCCGGCGGCGAACACCTCCAGCCCCGCCACCGAGACCGTCAGCCGGTCGAGGGCCAGCTCCGCGCCACTGTAGCCGAGCGCACAGACGATGCGGCCCCAGTTGGGGTCACCGCCGTGGACGGCGGCCTTGACCAGGCTGGACGCGGCCACCGCGCGGGCGGCGGCGCGAGCCTGCGGGTCGTCGGCGGCGCCCGAGACGCGGACGGTCAGGAGCTTGGTGGCCCCCTCCCCGTCGCGGGCGATCATGCGCGCCAGCTCGCGCGCCACCTGCAGGATGGCCTCCTCCAGGGCGGCGGATTCCGGGCTGCCGGCCTCGACCGGGCGGTTGCCCGCGCCGCCGTTGGCCAGAACCAGGAAGGTGTCGTTCGTGGAGCTGTCGCCGTCCACGGTGACCTGGTTGAAGCTGCGATCGGCGATCGCCCGCGCCACCCTGCCGGTCCACCCAGGGACAACTGCGGCGTCGGTCGTGACGTAGGCGAGCATGGTGGCCATCTGCGGGTGGATCATGCCCGAGCCCTTGCACATTCCTCCCACCCGCACGGCGCGGCCGTCCAGTTCCAGCTCCAGCGCGTACGTCTTGGGCACGGTGTCGGTGGTCATGATGGCGCGGGCGGCCGCCTCCCCGCCGTCGTCCTGGAGCCCGGCGCAGGCCTCCGCGATGCCCGTCTTGACCGCCTGCATGGGCAGGTAGCGACCGATCACGCCGGTGGTCCCGATCAGCACCTGGTTCGGGTCCAGGTCGAGGCGGTCGGCCGTCAGCTTCGCCATCTGCAGCGCGTCTTTGAAGCCCTGGGCGCCGGTGCAGGCATTGGCGTTGCCGGAGGCGACCACGAGCGCCTGGATCCGGTTCGGCCGCAGATGGAGCTGGTCGATCACCACCGAAGCGCTCTTGACCTTGTTGGTGGTGAAGACGCCGCCCGCGTCGCAGGGGCGGTCGCTCGCGATCACCGCCAGGTCCTCGCGCTGGTTGCCGGGGAGGGCCGACGCGCCCGCGGTGAAGGCTTTGATGCCGCACACGGCCACGCCGGCGCGCCAGCCCTTCGGCGCCGTCAGGCCGCCCGCGACGGTCTGCGGGGTGGTGTTCAGGGCCATTGCAGCGGCTCCTCGAGGCCGGTTTCGCGGGCCAGGCCGAAGGCGATGTTGAAGCACTCCACGCCCTGGCCGGAGGCGCCCTTGACCAGGTTGTCAAGAGCCGCGGTGACCACCGCTTTGCCGCCCTGCCCGGAGACCGCGAGGAGGCAGAGGTTGGAGTGCGCAGCGAGCTTCGTCGCCGGCGGCGTCTCCACCAGGCGAGTGAAGGGCTGGCCTCGGTAGAAATCGGCGTAGGCCGACCGGAGCTCGTCGATGGACCCCGCGGGGTCGAAGTAGCAGGTGTCAAGGATGCCCCGCGTCATGGGGATCAGATGGGGCACGAACGTGATCCGCGGCATCTCGTGCGGAGCCAGCGCGCCCAACTCCTGAAGCAGCTCGGGCAGGTGGCGGTGGCCCTCCAGCGCGTACGCGTGGACCGACTCGTTCACCTCCGAGAAGTGGGTGCCGAGGCCAACGCTGCGGCCCGCTCCCGAGACGCCGGACTTGGCGTCGACGACGACGTCCGAGGCGATCAGCCCGCCCGCCACCGCCGGGGCCAGGGCCAGGATGGCGGCGGTCGAGTAGCAGCCGGGCACCGCGACCAGCCGAGCCGAGCGGATCTCGGCCTCGTGCAGCTCGGGCAGGCCCAACACGGCCTCTCCGAGCAGGTCGGGCGCCGGGTGCGCCTGCCCGTACCAGACCGGATAGAGCGAGGCGTCGTGCAGCCGGAAATCCGCGCTCATGTCGATCACGCGGGCGCCGGCCTGCAGCCAGCCGGCGACCCTGCCCGCGGCCGCGTTGTGGGGCAGGCAGCTGAAGACCACGTCCACCTCGGCCGGGGCTGGGTCCTCACGGAACCGGCCCTCAGCCTCCAGCAGCGGGAACACGGCCTGGTAGGCCTGGCCGGCGAACGAGCGCGAGGTGAGCTGACAAAGCTCCACACCCGGGTGCCGGGCGAGGAGGTTGACGAGCGTCATGCCCGCATACCCGTTGGCGCCCGCCACGGCCGCCCTGACCCTCTTCATGCTTCTTGCATAAAGATACAGATTCGTCGCATCTTTATGCAGACTGGAATCGCGCGGCGAGGTCAGTCAGGCTCGTTGAAGAAGCAGCTGCGGGCGCCGGTGTGACAAGCCGGTCCCTGCGGGCGCACGCGCAGCAGCACGGCGTCCAGGTCGCAGTCGAGGCGCGTCTCCAGGACGTCCAGGAAATGCCCGGACGTGGCGCCCTTCTCCCAGAGCCCACGGGTGCGGGAGTGAAACCAGGCCCGGCCGGTGGAGCGGGTCCGCTCCCACGCCTCCTGGTCCATGTAAGCGACCATGAGCACTTCATCCGTGGCCGCGTCCTGGACCACGGCCGGGACCAACCCCTGGCCAAAATCGGGCTCACTCACAGCCTTACCTCCAGGCCCGCCGCTTTTATCTCCTGCTTCACCGCCTCGACCGTCACCTGGCCGAAATGGAAGATGGATGCGGCCAGCGCCGCCTCCGCCCCGCCCTCGGTCAGGGCCGCGACCAGGTGGTGCGCTTCGCCCGCGCCGCCGGAGGCGATCACCGGCAGCCGCACTGCGTCGGAGACGGCCCGAGTCAGCGCCAGGTCATAGCCTTCGTAGGTCCCGTCGCGGTCCATGGAAGTGAGGAGGATCTCCCCCGCCCCCAAAGTCTCAGCCAGGGCCGCCCACTCCACAACGTCACGACCCGTGGGTCGGCGGCCCCCGTGGGAGAAGACCTCCCAGCCCGGCGCCTCCGCGCGCCGCCGGGCGTCGATGGCCAGGACGACGCATTGGGCGCCGAAGACGTCGGCACACCGAGTGATCAGGTCCGGGTCGGCCAGCGCGGCCGAATTGACCGAGACCTTGTCCGCGCCGTTCGAGAGCAGCTCCTGCATGTCGTCCACCGATCGCACCCCGCCGCCGACGGTCAGCGGTATGAAGACCTGGTCCGCCGTCCGGGCGACGACATCGAGGAGGATGCGGCGCTCGTCGGAAGAGGCGGTAATGTCCAGAAAGACGATCTCATCCGCGCCTGCCCGGTCGTACCACGCGGCCAGTAGAGCCGGGTCGCCGGCGTCACGTAGGTCGACGAAGCGAACCCCCTTGACCACCCGGCCGGCGGTGACGTCGAGGCACGGGATGACGCGTTTGGCGGGCACCTGACTACCTATCCACCTCCGCAGAGAGCCAGGAAGTTGGCGTAGAGGCGGAGCCCCGACGGCCCGCTCTTCTCGGGGTGGAACTGGGTGCCGTGGACGTTGACCCGGGAGGCGGCCGCGGCCGGGGCGTGGTCGGCGGCGCCAACGGCGTCGGGCGACCCGCCGGGTGCGAAGGAGTGCACGAAGTAGAGGTACGAGCGATCCGGGATCCCGCTCCACAGCGGCGACCACTCCGTCTGCCGGACACGGCACCAGCCGATGACCGGGAGACGGGGCGTGCCCTCGACCTCCACCACGCTCCCTCGGAAGAGGCCGAGCCCCTCGGTCCGGCCGCGCTCCTCCGACTTCTCGAAGAGCAGCTGGTAACCCAGGCACACCCCCAGCAGGGGCCTTCCCTTCCGCGCCAAGTCGACCACCAGCCGGCCCAGGTTGCCGCTCTCCAGCCGCCGCAGCGCGGGCGCGAACGCGCCCACGCCGGGCAGCACGATGCCGTTGGCGCGGCTGAGGTCGTCTGGGTCCGCGGTGATGCGAGGCGCCGCCCCGGCCTGCAGCAGCGCGCGCTCGACGGAGCGCAGGTTGCCCACGCCGTAGTCGACGATGGCGATCATCCCAGCAGCCCCTTGCTGGAGGGAACGCCGGGTCCGCCATTCGGCGCCGTCGCCTGGCGCAGGGCCAGACCCAGCGCCTTGTAGGCGGACTCCGCGATGTGGTGGCGGTTGCGGCCCCGAACGAGGTCGACATGCAGCGTGGCGCCAACGTGGATGGAGAAGGCTCGCCACCACTCCTCCAGCGTCTCCGACTCGAGGCTCCCGATGCGGCCTCGCAGCGGCAGGTTGTAGGACAGAAACGGGCGCCGGCCGAGGTCGATCACGACCCTGGCCAGCGACTCGTCCAGGGGCGCGTAGGCGGAGGCGAAGCGCGTGATCCCGGCCCGGTCGCCGAGGGCCAGCGAGAGGGCCTGGCCGGTGACGATGCCGGCGTCCTCCATCAGGTGGTGGGGGTCGACGTGAAGGTCGCCCTGCCCCGCCAGCCGGAGGTCGAAGCCACCGTAGCGCGCCACCTGCTCCAGCATGTGGTCGAGAAACGGCAGTCCGGTCTCCACCGCGATGTCCGTGCCGGCGTCGAGGCGCACGTCGCAGCGAAGCCGCGTCTCCCGGCTGTTTCGCTCCACGGCTCCCTCGCGCTCAGCCACTCTCGCCTCCGGCGCGGACCTCGATGGCGTTGGCGTGGGCGGTCAGGCCCTCCAGCCCGGCCAGCGTCTTCGCCGCCCCCGCCAGGCGGAGCAGCTCGGCCTGCCCAGTGGCCGCGACGCTCGTGCGCTTGAGGAACGAGTAGACGCCGAGGGGGGACGAGAAGCGGGCCGAGCCCGCCGTCGGCAGGGTGTGGTTGGGGCCAATGACGTAATCGCCCAGCGAGACCGGCGCGTGTCCACCCAGGAACACGGCACCAGCGTTTTCGACCAGTGCCAGCTCGGCCTCCGGGTCGCCGGTGACGATCTCCAGGTGCTCCGGCCCGAAATCGTTCGCGATCCGCATGGCTTCTCCGATCGAGGCCGCCAGGACGATGCAGCAATGGGCGGCGCGCACCGTCTCCGCCCGATCGAGTCGCTCGACCAGACCGGTCAGCTCCTCTTCGACCGCATCGGCGAGGGCGGCCGAGTCGGTGACCAGCACGGCCCAGGCCATCGGGTCGTGCTCCAGCTGGCTGGCCAGGTCGGCGGCCACGTAGTCGGGCCGGGCGCTGCGGTCGGCCACGACCATGATCTCGGTCGGGCCGGCGATCGCGTCGACGCCCACCGCCCCGAACACCTCCCTCTTGGCCAGCATGACGTAGACGTTGCCCGGGCCCGCGACCACGTCCACCGCCGGGATCGATTGCGTGCCGTGGGCGAGTGCGGCAATGGCCTGGGCTCCGCCCACGCGATAGACCTGGTCCACGCCGGCGATGGCGGCCGCGGCCAGGATCGAGTCTGGCACCGAACCGTCCGCCGCCGGAGGCGTGGCCAGCACCACTCTCCGGACCCCGGCGACCCGCGCCGGGATCGCGGTCATGAGGACCGTGGAGGGGTAGGCCGCCCGGCCGCCGGGCACGTAGAGGCCGGCGGCCAGCACCGGGCGCACGAGGAGGCGGAGACCGTCGGGCCCCTCGATGTCAGAGAACGCCTGGGCCGCGTGAAAGGCGCGAATGCGGGCGGCGGCCAGCGCCAGAGCCTCGACCGCATTCCCCGGAAGGCGGCCGGCGGCGGCCTCCCAGACGCCGGCCGGGACGGCGAAAGTTTCGCCGGGGGCGGGGGCCCAGCCGTCGAAACGCCTGCCGTACTCGGCCAGCGCGGCGTCGCCCTCCACCGCCACCCGGCGGACGATCTCGGCCACGGCGAGGCGCTGCTCGGGGCTGCCTCCGAAGTCCAGGCGGCGCCTGTAGAGCGGGCTGGCCGCCCACTCGGCGGCACTGAAGCGGCTCAGGCCCACGCCGTCTCCGGGCCGCATCCCTCGACGCGTCGATCCGCCGGCGAACGCACGTTTGGATCGCGCTTGGATGGCGCTCGACGCGTCGATCTGCCGGCGAATGCACGTTTGGCCACCGTCAAACCATCCGGCGGAGGCGCGTGACCAGCGCCTGGATCGGCTCGGACCGGGTCTTCAGCGACGCCTGGTTGGCGATCAGCCGGGCCGTCGACCGCCCCACTTCGGCCACCACCCGCAGCCGGTTCTCGCGCAGGGTGCGCCCGGACGCCGTCAGGTCGACGATCGCGTCCACGAGACCCACCTGCGGCGCCAGCTCCACCGAGCCGTGCAGGTGCACGACCTCGGCCGCCTGTCCGATCGCAGCCAGATAGGCCCCCGTCGCCACCGGGTACTTGGTGGCCACGCGAAGCAGCGGCGGCCACGTGCGCGGCCCCTGCATGGCCGAGTCCCGCGGCACGGCCACCACCAGCGTGCAGGCCCCAAAGCCCAGGTCCACGAGCTCGTAGTGGCCGCCCGGGGCCTCCCAGAGCTGGTCCTTGCCCGCCACCCCCAAGTCGGCCGAGCCGTGGTCTACGTACGCCGCCACGTCGGCGGGCCGCACCAGGACGACGCGCAGGCCATCCTTTTCCACGAGCAGCTGGCGTCCGATCTCGGCCCGGTCGAGGTCCACGACCTCTGCCCGTCGTAGCAGCTCCAGGGATCCATCCAGCAGCGTCCCGGTGGGAATGGCGACGCAGATCACCGCCCGCCCCCGGCCAGCCTGGCCACCACCTGCTCCGGGGGCAGCCGGCGCACACGCCGGCCAGGCGGTGCCCAGGCCACCTCGCCTTCGTCGTCCAGGTGGACCAGGTTTCGCGCGTCGAGTGATCGCGCCCACTCGCGGGCGGCCGCCAGTGCCCGGGCCTGGGTGTCCACCACAGCACGCATGCCGAACAGCCGCAGCGACCCGCCCAGGCGCAGGGCTCGCCCCAAGCCGGCGTCGGTCCAGCCCACGGCCGCGTCCAGGCGGACCAGGCCCGGCGACGCCCCGCTGCGGGTCAGCAGCTCGCCCACCCGGTCCAGGTGGACGACGAAGCCTGTCGCCGCGGCCGATCGCCCGAACCGGGCCAGCAGCCCGTCGTACCGGCCGCCATGAGCCAGCGGCCGTCCCAGGTCAGGCCCGTAGGCCTCGAAGATGACCCCGGTGTAGTAGTCGAAGTCGCGGATGGCGCCCAGGTCGAGCGAGACGGCTTCGCCCAAGCCGTGGACCTGGAGCAGCTCGTGCACGCGGGCCAGCTCCTGGAGGGCGATCTCCGAGCGCCGGTTCCGGACGAGGGCCGCCGCCGCCTCGATGATCTCGCCGCCGCCGCGCAAAGCCGGAAAGCGCAGCAGCAGCTCACGCTCCGCCGAGCGCAGCGGCGTCGAGTCGAGCAGCCGTTCCAGGGAAACGAAGTCGCGCCCAGCCAGGGCCCGCCTCACACCGTCTTCCATCGCCGGCTCCAGGGCCAGGCCATCGAGCAGCCCGTGGAAGAATTCGGAGTGCCCGACCTCGATCTGGTATCGACGCAGGCCGGCCGCAGACAGGCTGCGCACCGCCAGGGCGATGACCTCAGCGTCCGCGACCGGGCCGGACGCTCCGATCAGCTCGGCCCCGACCTGGTGAGACTCGCGACGCCGGGTGAAGCGGCCGGGGACGTTCGTAAGCACCGGGCCGGCGTAGCAGAGCCGCATCGGCAGCGGCGCGGAGCGCAGACGCCCGGACGCCAGCCGGGCGACGGGAATCGTCCGTTCGCCGACCAGCGCCAGCACGGAGCCGTCAGCGTCGGTGAGCTTGAACAGCCGGCGCCGCTGGTCGGCGGAGAGGCCCAGCGCCAGGACGTCGATCTGCTCCAGGGTGGGGGTCACGACGTAGCGGTAGCCCCAGAGCCGCATTTCGGCCAGCAGCGCCTCCTGGGTCGCCCGCATCGACTCTGCCTCGGCCGGCAGCAGGTCGCCCAGCCCCTGAACGTCGGGCACACCGGCCGCCGGGGCCGGGGGGTCACCCAGCTTGGTGAAGAGACCTCCAGTCGAGCCCGGGCGCGACGGGTTCCGGAAGCCGGGCCACGTCAGCCGTCTTCCTCTTCCTCGTCCCCAGAGCTGCGGTCCAGCTCCGCGGTCTCTTCGGAGAAGTCGATGCCCGACTCGTCCTCCTCGACCTCGTGCATGCCCTCGTCGTCCTCGCCCACATCCAGGATCGCGGTCCGAGCCGGCCGTTCGTCGTCGTCCTCGCCGGCAAACGCGTCCGCCTCGCGGTTGACCAGGCTCTCGCGACTGTAGGGCCGGAGCTCGGCCTCGCGGCGACGCACGATCGGGAAGCTGGGCTTGCCGGCGTTGACCGGCGCCTGGTAGGACTCGCGCACGATCACGCGCACGGTGGTGCCCTCGCAGGACATGATTCCCGCCTGGTAGCGGTTGCCGTCCCGAATCAACTTGATCAGGCGCCGCGCCAGCTTCAACTCCAGCGTGCCGACGCGCACCCCGCGCACTGTGTCGATCTCGATTCCGCCCCTGTCGACCCGCAGCTCGGCGACGTCCCCCGCTGCGATCTTGGTGCAGACGTCGCCGGCGGCCGCCCGCAGAGTCGTGGTGACGGTCTTGCCCATCTCCTCGACAAAGAGATTGAGGTCGACCCGGGATTGGCCGCCCTTCATCGCCTCTTTGGCAGTGAGCAGGCTCTCCAGCTTCACTGTGTTCTTGCGCGCGACGGTGTTCATCGGGTTGAGCACCAGTGACGCCTCGTAGGCGGCTCTGGCCTCCTCCAGCCGTCCCAGCTCGGTCAGCGCCTTGCCGAGGCGGTTCTGCGCGCCCTCGTCCGCTCCAAAGCCGTCGATGATGTAGCGGTTCATGTCCGCTGCCTCGTCCCAGCGGGCATCGACAGCGAACTGGACGGCCTCGTCGACGTAGGCCGACTTGGGCTTGGAGGGTTCCTGGGTCTGGGTCGTCAAATGAGCGCGCTCCACTAACCGATCGGGATGGCTGGGGTCAGTATACCGTCCCGCTGAGCCCGTCCCGGGCGCCGGGCG
>JALYZG010000068.1 GCA_030948965.1 Candidatus Dormiibacterota bacterium
ATCGAGCCCGGAAGGACCGTCAAGGTGTGGCTCAGCCGCCACGGAATGGTGGCCGACTTCGGGTGGGAGATGACGGTGGACCTCGGACGCGTAGCCACGCCGGAGCTCAAGCGTGAACGTTTCATCAGCGAGTGGTATCGGTACGGTCGTAAGGAGTTCGCGCGCGAGGTTGACGTGCGACAACCCGGAACAGGGAAAGGTGATAGACCAGGGGACGCCTTCGAGGTTGCCGTGGCAAATGCATTCGGAGCGCTCGGGCATGGGGTTGTGTTTGCGGGACACCTTCTGCAATCGGCGGCCATTGACCTAGTTGTCTTCGACCGGCCAAATCAGCGTGCGTACGTAATCAGCGCAACGACGGGCAACGACATCGTTGAGAAGCTTCGCACGTGGCTGGCAATGGAGCCCTCAATCCGGGAGGCACTTGAACCCGAATGGATCATCCGGCCCGTGATCCTGACCAGCCAGCCGTGCAGCTCATTCGTCGACGAGGACCTAACAGCTTGCTATCGCCGCCGCGTCTTGGTGCTCGGCGCCGAGCAACTCGCCCCCCTCAAGGAGTCGCCTCCTGACCTACAAACCTTCGCTCAGACTATTGCTTTGGACCCTCCGGACTTGAGGACCTGAGCCTTGAAGTTGCTGCGAGCAGCCGCACCCGGATCACCGTTGAACCATCAATGTGATGGGATGATCGGACCGCTTCGTTCTGCGGATCCTCGTGCAGTTGGGCAGTTCTCTCGGTTCGGGGAGCCGCGGTGGGGTTCGCGCTCGCGGAGCACCCGGGACCCCGGCCGACCAGCGGATGACGGCGACGTCACCCTGGCGGAGGCGCCGAGGCATGAGCATCGGCCCGTACGTTCGGCTCCGGACCGCTCGTTGGTGTCAAATTTGGTGTCAGGTCGGCACGTCTGCGCTCCAACCTGGGGCACTGAAACCATAACCTGAGTTCAGAAATCGAGCTGGTGGGCCGGGAGGGAGTCGAACCCCCACAGCTTTCGCGGCGGTTTTACAGACCGTTGGGCTCGCCACATGCCCTTTGCCGACCCACGACGGCGTGCGGGGCCGCCCGCAGAGCAGAGGCTATGGTACCGCCATGTGCCGCCCCACTTCCCGACCCGCCTCAAGGCCGTCGCTTGGAGCGGGCACCATGGTCGCAGGGCGCTGACCGCGGCCCCACAGAGCCGCCGTCCAGCCGCCCTCCTACGCGCCTGCCATCCAGAGCCGGTGGCTGCCGTGGCCTCCATCGCCGGCCTGCTGGCGCTGGGGGGAGGTCGCGGCTGGGGATCCCTCTGGGTGGTTGCGGCTGTGGGCGCGGGACAGCTGGCGATCGGCTGGGGCAACGACTACCTCGACCGCGAACGCGATCGCGCGGCCGAGCGCAGCGACAAGCCCCTCGCGACTGGAGCGGTGGCTCCCTCCGTGGTTCGCAACTCGGCCCTGGTCGCGCTCGCGGCCTGCATTCCTCTCTCCCTCGCCTCCGGCGTGCCCTCGACGCTTGTCCACCTGGGCGCCATCGGCAGCGCCTTCGCCTACAACGCGGGGCTGAAGCGCAGCCCTTGGAGCCCCCTACCGTATGCGTTCTCGTTCGGGCTTGCGCCAGCCATCGTCAGCCTCGGCCTCACGCCTTCGCGTTGGCCGCACGCATGGGTCCTGGCTGCCGCCGCCCTGCTGGGGATCGCCGGCCACTTCACGCAGGTTCTGCCGGACATCGACGTCGATCGGGCCCAGGGCAGCCGGGGCCTGCCGCAGTTGCTCGGCGCGCGGCCCTCGGCCATCGCGGCGGGAGCGATGCTCCTGGCCGCGACCGCCATCGTCACCTTCGGCCCGGGTCGGACGGCCAGCCCGCTGGGATTGATCGGGCTCAGCGCAGCCGTGCTGCTGACTGGCGTATTGGTGGCGGCGGCTCTTGCTGATCGGCTGCGCCTGGCCTTCCGCCTGACGCTCGTGGTCGCCCTAGTGGCGGTCGCCGCCTTCCTGGCCGGCGGCGGCCGCACGCTGTAGGAGGAGGCTCCTAGGGGCCGTAGATGAAGCCGAGCAGCGGTACCTGGCCGGGATTGATGGTCCGGGAGCTGACCACGTCCCAGGCTTTGTAGTTCATCTCGGAGACGGTCCAGGAGCCCCCGGGCCCGACCGACTCGACGTAGGCGACGTGGCCCCAACCGCTCTCCATGGTGACCATGATCGCGCCCGCCGCGGGGGTCTGACCGGTGCGCCAACCGTACGCCTGGGCCTGGCCGAACCAGGCCGACGCGTTGCCCAACCAGGGCACATGAACCCGGTTGGCCACGTACCAGGTGCAGTACCCGAAGGCGAATCGGTTGCCCGAGGAGGGCGCCCAGGTGACCACGGCGGGCCTGGCAGAGCTGCCACTGCTCGCTGTGCTGCTACTGCTGCGCGGTGACACGGGGCTCGCAGTCGAGCGAGTGGTGGTGTCCGGCGGCGGCGGCGCCGCGACGACCTGTTCGAAGTCGGCACCCCGGCCACCAGGGACGACGAGCAGCGACCCGGGCACGAGGGCCGTGGCAGCGGTGGCGCGGATGTAGTTGAAGTCCAGGACCGCGCTCGCGTCCACGTGCAGCGCGGCGGCGAGGGACTGCGCGCTGTCCCCGGCGTTAGCGGTCACCACGACCCCGTCCACTGGCGGCAGCAGCAGCGTCTGGCCGGCGCTGACGTCCGTGCCGAGGCTCTTCAGCGTGGCGTAGTTCGACCAGCGGATGGATTCGGTGGTGATGTGGAACTGGCGCGCCAGGTCGGCCAGCGACTGGCCTGGCTGAACCTGGTAAATCAGTGGCGCGTGCGGACTGATCGCCGCGGTGGGCACGCCTGCCGGCTTCACGATCGTGCCCGCGCGGCCGAGGGCGACTGAACCGGACGATCCGCCCTCACCGAGGGCGAGGCCCTCAGCGTTGACTGCGCCCAATCGCAGATTGAGGGCGGCGGGCAGGCTGCGATCGATGGTTGCGACCCCAGAGAGCGCGAGAACGACGATTAGTACGACGGCGTGCGTGATATATCGGCTCAGCGCCAAGACAACTACCCCCCTATGGAGCCACCAGGGTGGTGGCCACCAAAGTCTAGGGGAGGCTAACAGCCTGGGGTGCGCGATGTCAAACGCGTTTACCGGGCCGGCGGGGCGTTCCAAGCCGGCTCGGCCGGTGCCGGCGACCGGCGCCGGGGGCGCGTCCCCTGACGCCTAGAATCCACCGAGATGGATTCTCCCGAGATCGAACGCGAGGGCGCGACCCGGCTGGGTGAGCGGCCTCTGACGCTCGTCGGTCCCGAGCTTCATCCCGGCGATCGCGCCCCTGACGCCACCCTGGCCGGCAAGGGCTTCGTGCCCGAGCCGGTGAGCCTTTCCGCCTACCGCGGCGCGGTCCTCATCCTGAGCACCGTCCCCTCACTCGACACCCGAGTCTGCGACCTCGAGACGCGCCGCTGGGAGCAGGAGCTGCAGGCGCTTGAGGGGCCGATCGAGATGCTGACCGTCAGCATTGACCTGCCCTTCGCCCAGGCCCGCTGGTGCGGCGCCGCGGAAGTGCATCACACCACCGCCTCGGCCTACATGTCGGACCAGTTCGCGCGCGACTATGGAGTCCTGATCAAGGAGAACCACCTCCTGGCCAGGGCCGTCTTCGTGGTTGATGCCGAGGGCAGGCTGGTGCACGTCGAGTACGTGCCCGCGATCGGCTCCGAGCCCGACTACCCGGCCGCGCTAGACGCCGCGAGGGCCGCCGCTGGGGCCGCGATCGAGGACCGTGCGCAGCCCTGACGGATCGGTCCTGGTGGCCGGGGCGCGCACGCCGATCGGCCACTTCGGCGGCGCCTTCAGGGACATGAAGGCGGTGGACCTCGGGGGCGCGGCCATCAAGGCCGCTCTGGAAAGAGCCGGAGTGTCCGGCAAAGACGTCGAATACGTGATCATGGGCCACGTCCTGCAGGCGGGCGCGGGCCAGATCACCGCTCGCCAGGCCGCTGTCGCCGGCGGCATCCCCGAGCACGTCCCGGCCGTCACCATCAACAAGGTCTGCCTCTCGGGCCTAAACGCGATCGCGCTGGCCGACCAGATGATCCGGGCCGGGGAGGTCACGACCGTCGTCGCGGGGGGCATGGAGTCCATGTCGCAGGCGCCCTACATCGTGCCCAAGGCACGCTTCGGAGCGCGGATGGGCGACTCCACGTTGGTCGACTCGATGATCTATGACGGCCTTTGGTCGACTTTCTTGGGCACCCACATGGGCGAGTCCTCGGACGACGTCAACCGCGAACTGGAGATCGGCCGAGAGGAGCAGGACGCCTGGGCGGCCCGCTCGCATCAGCGCGCGGCGGCGGCATGGGAGGCTGGCCGCATGGCGGCCGAGACGGTCGCGGTCAGCGTCCCCCAGCGGCGGGGCGAGCCCAGGCTGCTGGCGCGGGACGAGGGCATTCGGCCCGAAGCCACGGCGGAGTCTCTGGCCCGCCTCGGGCCCGCGTTCCGAAAGGACGGCACGATCACCGCCGGCAACGCCTCCCAGATCTCCGACGGCGCCGCAGCGGTCGTCGTGATGGCCGCCGGCGAGGCCGCGCGGCGGGGCCTCGAGCCGCTGGCCGAGATCGTCGCGGCCGGCATGGCCGCGGACCGGTTCGCCTGGCTTCAAACCGTGCCGGCCCTGGCCCTGCACCGAGCCCTGGACAGGGCCCGGCTCGGCGCCTCCGACCTGGACCTGGTCGAGATCAACGAGGCCTTCGCCTGCGTCGCCCTCAACTCCAGCCGCCTGCTGGAGCTGGACGAGGGACGCGTCAATGTGAACGGTGGGGCCGTCGCGCTGGGCCACCCCATCGGGGCCAGCGGAGCACGCTTGGTGCTGACCCTGGCCCACGAGCTGCGCCGGCGGGGGGCTGCCCTGGGCGGGGCGGCCATCTGCGGCGGCGGCGGCCAGGGCGACGCCCTGATCGTGCGCAACCCGGCCGCCTAGAAAGCCGAGTGCTCGAACAGCGGCTCCAGAACCTCTACGGGCCGGAGGTCGCGGCTCGCGTCCTGCCCGATCTTGAGGCCCTGCTGGAGCGTCACCGCAGGCAGGGGGGCGGCCGGCCGAGGGCGCGCACCGGCTTCACGCAGCGCGACGCCGTGCTCATCACCTACGCCGACTCCTTCATCGAGCCGGGGCTGGCGCCACTGGGGGCGCTGGGCGAGTTCACGGCCGCGCACCTCCAAGGGCTCTTCAGCGCTGTCCACGTCCTACCCTTCTTCCCCTGGTCCTCCGACTACGGCTTTGCGGTTAAGGACTACCTGGCAGTCGATCCGAGGCTCGGGGGCTGGGACGACGTGGCCGCCCTGGCCGGCCGTTTCCGGCTGATGTTCGACCTAGTGCTCAACCACGCCTCGGCGGAGAGCTCCTGGTTCGAGGCCTACCGCCGCGACGAGCCACCTTACGACCGCTTCTTCCTCAGCGCCGATCCGAAGGCCGATCTCTCAGCGGTCGTCCGCCCCCGCACCACCCCGCTGCTGACTCCGTTCGAGACGGTCCGCGGCCCGCGCTGGGTGTGGACGACCTTCGGGCCCGACCAGGTGGACCTCGACTACTCCAACCCGGAGCTGCTCCTGCGAATGATCGATGTTCTCCTCAGGTACATCGAACGCGGCGCGGGCCTTGTCCGGCTGGACGCGGTGGGCTATCTCTGGAAGGAGATCGGGACTTCCTGCATTCACCTGCCCCAGACCCACGAGGTGGTGCGGCTGCTGCGGGAGGCTCTGGATGCCGTGGCCCCCGACGTGGCCATCGTCACGGAGACGAACGTCCCCCACGCCGACAACGTGAGCTACTTCGGCGACGGCCACGACGAGGCGCAGATGGTCTACCAATTCCCCCTGGCGCCGCTCGTGCTGGACGCGCTGGCACGCGGTGAGGCCAGCCGGCTGGCGACGTGGGCGGACGGGTTGAACACTCGCTCGACGGAGGCAACGTTCTTCAACTTTCTCGCCTCGCACGACGGCATCGGGCTGGTGCCGGCCCGCGGTCTGCTGCCGGAGGCGGACGTAGCCGGGCTGGTCCGGCAGGTGCTGGCCCACGGTGGGCAGGTGTCGACCAAGACCGACGCCGGCGGCGGTGAGAGCGTCTACGAGCTCAACTGCACCTGGTTCGACGCCGTTTCCGATCCGGCGAGCTCCGAGCCGGCGACCGTGCAGAGGGCCCGCTTCCTCGCCTCGCAGGCAGTGATGCTGGCGCTGGCCGGGGTCCCGGGCGTCTACGTGCACAGCCTCTTCGGCTCCCCCAACGACCAATCCGGCTATGCCCGCTCCGGCTGGAAGCGGGACCTGAATCACGAGCGCCTGAAAATGCCGGCGGTCCTCTCGGACCTGGCCGGCGGCCTCACGCGCCGAGCCCAGGTTTTCAGCGGCCTGGCTCGCCTGCTCCGCGCCCGGCGGAGCGTGGGCGCCTTCCACCCGACCGCCCCGCAGCGCGTCATTGAGCCGGCGCCTGGAGTGCTGGCCGTACTTCGCGGACCGTACCAGGGGAGCCTGGTGCTGGCCCTGCACAACCTGTCAGCCGAGCCGCGGCTGGTGGACGGCGAGGGACTGGGCGGCCTGGCGGGGGCGACGGATCTCCTTGGCGGGCCCGGGGTAGCTGCCGGCGCGCCCGTCGCCCTCGCCCCCTACCAGGTGGCCTGGTTCAAAGTCGCAGCCGGGCTAAGACCGCTCGCTCAGGGGCGAGACAAGAGTCACCGGAGCAGCCCGTTGAAGAACGCGCGGTAACGTTGGAACGCGAGCCGGAGATCCTCGGTCGACACGTCGGCACCGCGCGTCCATTGTTCTTCCAACCGACTGCGCTCGTCGGCGAAGGTCCGGGTGAGGTGCTGAATCACTTCGGCGACCATCTGGTCGGCTCTGGCGAGGGCCTCGCGCGGTTCATCGACAAAGCCACCCTGGATCTCGGTCCAGCGACTGCGATACGAGTCGGCCTCTTGCGTTTCGATGAGGGCGGTTTCGGCCCCGGCACCATCCGTCGCACTCTGACGAGCAATGCCAGCCGGCGAGCCGGCCTGCGCTTCGGGGGCCGCCGGGCCTTTCGACTCGGGGGAGGCGCTCAGCTGCCGGTCATCAGCGGACTGGGGCTCCGGTCGCGACGAATCGGGTTCAGCAGCCGCTCTCTCGCCCTGCTCTTGCGCAGTCCCCCGCTCCCCAGCCCGAGCCAGGTCCTCTGTGGTCATGGGACGATCCTGCTCTTGCGTCATCGGGTCACCTCCTGCCGGCCAGAACCCGGCTCATCGACACTGTCATCTCGTGACGGCTGCTCCCCGGGCTCTCCGAGCACGTCCTCGAACAGCGCGCGGTACTTTCGAAACGCCTGACGACGGTCTTCCGTGCTCGACCCGGCCGCTGAGTCCCCGACCGCGACCTCGTGGCCCGCCCGGTAGTTCTCAACCAGCGCCGGGTGATCGACTGAGATATCCGCGGCGCGCTGGTCGAAGTCCTCCACCGGGTAGCCTCGTTCGCGCATCACTTCGGAGAGCAGGACATCGGCCTCCCGCAGAGCGTCGGCGGGAGCGTCCACGAACCGCACCTGGACCTGCTGCCAGCGCTCGGCATAGCCGGCGGCGGCCTGCGTCGAGAGTTCCCGGATCTCGAGCCCCTCTCTCCGTTCCTGGCGGCTTGCGAGCTCGGCCTCGGCAGCCTGGCGGCCACCGGCCGTACGTAGCGTGCGATCGTATTCGGGGCCGAACCCTTCCTTGAGCTCCCGGCTCCGTCGCTGCCGCGAGAAAAACATGAAACCGACGACGACCAGCAAGATGACCACGATCACCGCGAGCGCGACCAAAATCCAGGCTTGGGCTGTCATGACACGCCAACCTCCTCGACTCCGGAGCCTCTGACCTTAGTCATCGGGCGCCGGCGCGATTGCCACTGACCGCGCGCAGGATGACGATCAGGATCACGGCCCCGACGAAAGCAACCACGATGCTCCCGATCAGGCCGACGCTGCCCTGGACGAAGAAGCCGACCAGGAAGCCTCCGATAAGGGCGCCGATCAGGCCGACGATGAGGTCGCCCACCAGCCCGTAGCCGCCTCCCTTCACCACCCGTCCAGCCAAAAACCCGGCAATCAGACCGACGACGATCCACGCAATGATTCCACCAGGGTTCAGGTTCATTGGACTGCACTTCCTCCTAACTGGGCCCACCGAATCGAGATGGTCCGAGGAGCCCCTCCTGTTGAAGCCGGACGGCAGGGGCCGCCCGGGCCCGGGCCTCATGGCCCGACATATGGGATTGTCTCACTTGTTAGCGCAACACGTGAGTATTAATGTTGAGCCACTGTTTCGCACCAGTGAGTCAGGCTGCACTTTGTTGTTACAATCAGGGCACATTCCTATGCCGCGTCTGGCTCGCCCCACTGCCCTCGTCATCGAGTCCGACGCGGACTACCGATTGGTGATCGCCGCCTGCGTCGAGAGCGCGGGCGCCCAGGTCGAAGCGGTGGAGGCCGTGAGTCAGGGCCTCAGGCGGGTCCAGGCAGCGAACTTCGAGCTGGTCATCTGGGGGGTGCCCCTGCAGGACCCGCGCCGAGCACACATCGTGGCCCAGCTCCACGAAGAGGTGAAGGTGCCACTGATCCTTCTCGACGAGTCGTACGACGAGGCGAGGGAATCATTCGAGGCGGGGGCAGATCAAGTCCTGCCCAAGCCGTTTGTTCCGGGGGCGCTGGTTGGAGCCGTGAGGGCGGCGCTCCGGGGCCCCGGCCCGGAGTCTTTGATTCCCTTGGCCAGTCGCATCGAGGTGGGGCCAGTGGTCTTCGACTCTGACTCTCGGACCATCACCCATGGTCAAGACTCGATCTCGCTCGCGAAGCGCGAGTGGGAGCTCCTCTCCTTCCTTCTGGCTCGCCCCAACCAGTGGTTGGCGGCTGGAGAGCTGGTAAAGCAAGCGTGGGCCGGATCTCAGAACTCGGTCGACCAGCTACGCACCTACGTAGCCCGCATGCGAAGAAAGCTGGAGCCACTGCAGCTTCCCTTTGAGATCGCGAGCAAGCAGGGCCGGGGGTACTGCCTGGTCTACGAGGACGCCGTAACCGGATAGCCGTAGCGACCGCACCCCTGGACAACGCTCGTCGGGACGCGACACTAGCCACCCATGAGCTCGATCAAGGTGGGCCTTCAGATCCACCCTCAGCAGACGACGATGGCGGACATGCGCCGGGCATGGCGTGCGGCCGAGGAGGCCGGCTTCGACAGCATCTGGACC
>JALYZG010000069.1 GCA_030948965.1 Candidatus Dormiibacterota bacterium
CGGCCACCTCCTCGACATCGCCGGCCAGGCGCCGGAGCTCGGCCACGGACTGCCGGAGGCCGATGATGAAGACAACCGTCGCGTCCGTGGCCAGCTCCGGATTGACGTCGTACGCGCGGCGGAGGGCGTCGGCCATCTCGTAGCCGGTGCGGCCCGTTCCGCGCACGTCCAGGACGAGGCGCAGCGGGTCCTGGGCGATGACCCCGAAACGGCCGACGACACCGGTGCCGACGAGGCTGACCCCGGCGATCGCTTCGATCTTGGCCCGCGCGATCGTCACCGCCTCCAGCGTCTCGTGCAGCAGCTGCTCGCCGTGGATCGCCAGCTGGCGGCGGGCGGCGTCGAGGGAGGCCAGGAGGAGGGAGGAGGGGCTGGTCGAGCGCAGCAGGCGGACCGTCCGGGCGACTGTCTCCGGGTCGATCCGGCCACCGCGGGCGACGTGCAGCATCGCGCTCTGCGTGAGCGAGCCGGCGATCTTGTGCGTGCTGGTGAGGACGGCGTCGGCGCCCTGCTCCAGGGCGGTCCGCGGCAGCGATCGGTGAAAGCCGAAGTGCGGTCCCCAGGCCTGGTCCACCACGAGGGCCACGCCGGCCTCGTGCGCCACCGCCGCGCAGCCGGGGACGTCGGCGACCATGCCGTAGTAGGTGGGACTCGTCATGAAGACGGCGCGCGCGCCGGGGGTCGCCCGCAGCGCCGCCTCCAATGACGCCGGCGTGACGCAGTGGGCGATGCCCAGCTCCTCGTCGTACTCCGGCACCACGAAGGTCGGCCGGCCGCCGCTGAGGATCAACCCGTCGACGACGGAGGCGTGTGCGTTGCGCTGGACCACGACGCGTTCGCCGGGCGGAGCCAGGGCCAGGCAGAGGGCGTGGTTGCCTTGGGTGGCGCCGTTGGTCAGGAACCAAGTGCGACCGGCGCGGTAGGCCTCGGCCGCCAGGAGCTCGGCGCGCTGGTAGGGGGTCGGCGAGGGGCCGAGGTCGACGCCGTGGATATCCTGCGGGATGTCCGCGGCCAGGGCATTGGCGCCGATCGCGTGGCGGAGGCCGGGGTCCGCGCCCGGACCGCCCTTGTGGCCGGGGACGTGGAATCGCGCGGGGCCCCGGAAGGCGTACGCGACCACGGCCTCCAGGTAGGGCGCATTCGGCTGCTCGCTCAATCCCGGCGGTGCCGGCTGTTCGCTCCTCTCGGGCGCGCTCGGAACCGCGCCGGTGGGAACCCTCGATGCCATCCCGCCTCCTGGAATCGTGGCCGACGGGCCTGTCCTCGTGAGCTGAGATCTTTCAGCGCGGCTGCAAGATCTGCAAGACATCTTGGGTGTTGGTGCTAGTCTTGTCAAGGCTTCAGGCAGATGTCACAGCAGGCGGCGCCCACTGACCGGGCCGCGTTGTCGGCCACGCTGACGAGTGACCCTTCGGAGCCGGACGGCTCCCTCACTTTCACTGTCGGGCAGGCCGCGCGCGCCATCGGAGTCAGCCCCTCCACGGTGCGGCTCTGGGAACAGCAGGGTCTGATCGAACCCGCGCGCCGGGTGTCCGGCCACCGGCGATTCGGGGCTGAGGACATCAATCACCTGCGGCGCGTGCGGGAGGCGCGGGAGGCCCACCGCACCGCGTTCCACGAGGTCCATGCGCGGCTCCGCGGGGAGCGGCCGGGCCGGCGCGGGTCGGCGGGTTCCACTCTGGCCCCGGGGACCGACGGGATCGACGAGCGGCTGCGGGCGGCGCGACTCGGGCTCGGCATATCCCTGCGCGAGCTGGCGCGCCGAGCGGGGGTCTCGCCGTCTTACGCCTCGGCCATCGAGCGCGGCCAGGCGCGACCGTCTGTGGCGATGCTGCAGAGACTGACCGCGGGCCTTGACGTCACTGTCGCCAGCCTCGTGCAACCGGCGGTGCCCAGCTGCACGCTGGTCCGCGTCGGCGACGCACGGATGCTGGACATCGGCGTGCCCGGCGTGCTCATCGAGAACCTGGCTCCGGCGGCCCGGAGCCTGGAGCCGCAGCTGTTCACCCTCGAGCCGGGCGCGGCCAGCGGCGGCAGCTACCGACACGAGGGCGAGGAGTTCCTCTACGTGCTCGAGGGCACGTTGGAGATCTGGCTGGACGGCAACGAGCACTACCGGGCGCGGCCCGGGGACTCGCTCTGCTTCTCCTCGATGCGCGGGCATCGCTGGCGCAACCCGGGCCGGAAGCCGGCGCGCGTGATCTGGGTCAACACTCCGCCGACCTTCTGAGTGGGATGTCGAGCGGTTCGGTGCGTTCGCGGCCGGTGACAGACCCGGCCGGTTACGCCGTGCGCAGCTTCTGGCTCGAGAGCTGCGGCGACGATCTGACGCCGAGGCCGGCGCTCTCCTCCGCCGACGCCGACGTGGCCATCCTGGGGGCGGGATATACAGGGCTGTGGACGGCTTTCTACCTGCTGCAGCGCGAACCCTCCATGCGGGTCGCGCTCGTCGAGCGGGAGATCGCCGGCTTCGGCGCCTCGGGGCGCAACGGAGGCTGGTGCGTCGGCGCCTTTCCGCTGAGCGCCGGGGAGTTTGAGCGGCGCTTCGGACGGGAGGCGGCGCGGGAGCTGGCCCTGGCCATGATCGAGACGGTGGACGAGGTGCAGCGCGCGAGCGCCTCGGCGGGCATCGACTGCCAGTTCTCGAAGGGCGGCGTGCTGCGCGTCGCCAAGGGTCGGCATCAGCTGCCGGCGCTGGAGCACACGTATACACAGAACTCGCGCCTCGGCCTCTCCAGTCACTTTCAGCGGCTCTCCGCGGCGTCAGTGGCCGAGCGCGTTCGGGTGGACGGCTGTGTGGGCGGGCTGTTCTCGCCGGATGCGGCGATGCTGCACCCCGGGCGCCTGGTGCGCGGGCTCGCGCGGGCGGTGGAGCGCCGCGGCGCGGTCATCTACGAGCAGACGGAGGTCACCGGGTACCGTGACGGGGGGGCTGCGGGGCGCTGCCTGGTCACGGCGCGGGGGGAGCTGCGGGCGCCGACGCTGGTGCTGGCCGGCGAGGCTTACCTGACCGAACTGGCGCCGCTGCATCGGCAGCTGATCCCGGTCTACTCGCAGATCGCGCTTTCTAAGCCGCTGTCCGAGTCGCAGTGGGCAGAGATCGGCTGGGCGGGCCGCGAGACCATCTCGTCCATGCGGCTGAGCGTCGACTACGCGGCTCGCACTTCGGATGGGCGCCTGGTCTTCGGCTCCCGGGGCGCACGCTACCGTTTCGGCTCGCGGATCGATGCCGGCTCCGACCGCGACGCGGGCGTGGACCAGGCCATCCGGCGCCTGGTGATCTCCTGGTTCCCGTCCTTGCAGGGCGTCCGCTTCAGCCACGGGTGGGGCGGGCCCCTCGGAGTGCCGCGGGACTGGATGCCTACCGTCTTGTTTGACGCTGCTTCTGGGATCGGCACGGCGCGCGGCTACGGCGGGCGGGGGGTGGCGACGGCCAACCTGGCGGGGCGCATCCTGGCCTCACTGATCATCGACGGGTCGTCGCCGCTCGGCCACCTGCCGCTGGTGGGGCATCGATCTCGTTCGTGGGAGCCGGAGCCGCTGCGCTGGCTGGGGGTGCGCTTGGCGCAGCGGGGGCTGGAGCGGGTGGACCTGCGGGCCGAGCGCAGCGGGCGGGCGCCCAGCGGCCGGAGCCTGGCCGAGCGGTTGGGGCGCCACTAACGGGCGGCTGGCGTTTGCGGCGCCGTCGGGAGCCGGTCCCCCGGCCTACGCGTTCATCTGCCGGCAAATGAACGTCTGGAGACGCCTGGAGGCGATCATCCGCCGGCAGAGGAACCGAATGGCTGGGGCGGCGGGAGGGCGACGAGTGCGTTCCGCGCAATCTCGGTAGGCTCCGCGCGTGAAGCGTGTTCAGCAGCGCGACCTGGTGCGCCGTGGTTACGACGAGATCTCACGGGCGTATCGCAATGATGAGGGCTGCTCCAGTCCCGCCGGCGCGGGGGACGTGAAGCCCTACCAGGCGTGGATTGAGGAGTTGGCGCTTCTGCTGCGGCCGGGGGCTCGGGTCCTCGACCTCGGATGCGGTGCGGGGGTGCCTGGCACCCAGCTCCTGGTGCACGCGGGCTTGGACGTGCTCGGCCTCGACTTCTCTCCTTTGCAGATTGAGCGGGCACGGCAACTCGTCCCCGGCGCAGCCTTCGTGGAGGCGGATATGGCGACCTGGGACAGCGAGGCGGCCTCGTTCGATGCCATCGTTTCGTTCTACGCGCTGATCCACCTGCCATTGATGGATCAACAAGAGCTGTTGCCCAGAGTCCGGCACTGGCTGCGGCCAGGCGGCTTCTTTCTGGCCATCGTCGGTCACGGTCGCTGGACCGGTGTGGAGGACTTCTTCGGTACGCGAATGTTCTGGGATCACGCTGACGCCGCCACGTACGTCGAGTGGTTCAGGCAAGCCGATCTCCACCCTCTCTGGGACCGCTTCATTCCGGAGGGTCAGGGGGGACATGTGCTTGTGCTGGCTCAGGCTGGTGGTCGGTCGGAGGACTGAGCCACCGGTCGACTGTAAAGATCTTGCCGGAACTCGCGCCGTTTGGCGCGGCCAGGGACCGGCTACACCGTCCTGTTCGAGGCCTTCGTCCTAGTTCTGGCCAAGGAGATGCCGGAGAACGCCATTGCCCGGCCGCTGGGCAAGCACGACAGCCGGCCAGCAACTGACCGAGCTCTGCGCGGACATGGCGCCCGCTTACCGGCGCGGCGCTTAGCGCTACTTCCCGTCGGTGGTCATGACCTTCGACCGTTACCACCTGGTGCAGAACCTCAATCACGCCCCTCGATCTGGTCCGCCGACAGGAGCAGGAGGATGCTTCGGACCTCAAGCGCAGCCGCTACCTGGCTGAAGAACCTGTGCAGGCTGTCGGCCGGCGCCGACATCTGGCCCACATGCATCGAGAACACCGGCTGAAACTCGGTTTCGAGGACTTGTACGAGCAGCCCACAGAAGTCGCCGAGTTGTACCTGCTGCCATCGTCTACCCTACCGCCGGCAAGCTCGACTTCCGCTTACCCACATCAAACAGCGAAACGCCACTGTAAAGATGCCGGAGGGCCTATCAGTGAGGCTGAGAATCGTGTACAATACGAACATGCGTTCGGTAAGTGCGGAGACCTTTGGTCTATCTCTACTGACAGATCTCTCTGCTGTGGTCGATGGGCTGCGTCTGGAGGACCTGCACTCACTCACGTCGACCGCACTGGGTGAGGATCTGTGCGAGCTGCACTCAGTGATGCAGCGCCTGGAGGCCGAGTTCACACGGCGCGTCGCGCACTTCGATCGCACGCAGGGCCATGCCGCCTGCGGTGCCGTCTCCAGCGCGGCCTGGCTGCGCGGGCGCTGTCGCATCCGCGGGGGCGCCGCCGCCGACCGGGTGCGCGTCGGGCGCCGGTTGGACGATCTGCCCGTCACCGCCCAGGCGTTCGGCCAGGGCCGGATCTCGTATCAGCACGCCACCGTCATCGCCCGCTGCGCCGAGGAGGTCGGGGTGGAGCCGGTGCGGACTGTCGAGCCGGCTTTGGTCGAGGCGGCGCAGTTCGTCGACCCCGGGCGCCTACGCCTGGCCACCCGCCACTTGCGCCACTGCCTGGACCCGGACGGGAGTTTGGCTGGCGCGGAGAAGGACTTCGAGCGCCGCCACCTCTACTTCAGCCAGTGCCTGGACGGGTTCTACGCTATCGACGGTCTGCTCGACGCCGAGTCCGGCGAGGTCGTGCGCACGGCGTTGGAGGCGCTGACGGGGCCGCCGGCCCCAGGCGATAAGCGGACGGCGCCGCAGCGGCGGTCGGACGCGTTGGCGGAGATGGCGCGGCGGCAGTTGGACGCCGGGCGGTTGCCGGAGGTGGGGGGCGAGAAGCCGCACCTGACCCTGG
>JALYZG010000073.1 GCA_030948965.1 Candidatus Dormiibacterota bacterium
GGCAGAAGGGGCTGTCGGGTCGGGGGCGGTGGCCGGCACCGTCATTGATAATCGCAGCATGACCGTATTCGGGGATGAGGCCCGGGAGCCGCGCCCCGCAAACGTCTGGAGGCCATGCAGGTGGATCCCGGAACGCCTGGAACCTGCTTGCCGAGCCCGATCCGTCCGAGCGCCCACGGGCAGGAGGTGACGTCGAAAATGGCAGCCCGGGCCACGAGATCGTCGCAGCGGCCCGCGATCTCGGGGCCGACCTCATCGTCATAGGCTCCAGACCGCAGTCCTCGCTTCACAACTGGGTCGCCGGCTCGACCACCGGCCACGGCGTCGCCCACGTTGACCGCAAGGTGCTGGTCGCCCGCGGCTGACCGGGCTCCAATGGTCTCGGGCGCGCAGGTGAGCGGATCGACCGCGTTGCCAGCCCGAACGTCGAGAACGCCGCTGCCCGGCTTTAGAGGCGCTCGCGGCTGCCGGCCAGCCAGTCGTGGGCCAGGCTGCCGATCACGGAGACCGCAACGCCGGCGCCGATTCCGATCGGCAGCCAAGCCGCCCAGCCGAGCAGATCGCGGATCAGCAGCTCCCAGCCCACAAGGGCCAAAACCGCGGCCAGGATCATCCAGGTCAGACGCGCCATGTCCACGCCCGGCCGCCCGTCAAACTAGCCGGCCGGGCTGGCGGTCGGCTGGCTCCGGCCGCCCCCGAAACCGCCGCCGATCGCCACCACCTGGGCCTGAACCGTGCCATCCGCGCCCGCTGGGCCGACGATCGTCACGTTCTGGTTGGCCTGGACATCGCTAGCCGTCCCGCTCACCGACTTGGTGATGCGGGCGCTGGTCACGTCCACCTTCTCCGTCTTGCCGGTGGTGCGGTTGGTGATGGTCACGATGTTGCCGCTGACCGACACGACGCGGCCCGCGATGGCGTTGCCGAGCGCGGCGCCCCCGCCGGCCGTACCTGTCCCAGGGGTAGCTCCGGTTCCCGCGCCGCGCGCGCCTCCGAGCCCGGTGGTGGCGGCGGCGGCAGTGGCCGGCGCCCGGCTCTCACCCACCTTGGTGCCGGCGTAGAAGCCACCCAGGATCGCTATTAGCGCGATCAGGCCTACGGTGATCGGGTTCATCTCATTCGTACCTCAGAGCTTCGATGGGGTTGAGCACGGCCGCCCGGTTGGCGGGGTAGATGCCGAAGAACAGCCCGATGCCGACCGAGACACCAAAGGCGAGGACGACCGACGGCACCGAGACCACGGGCGGCGGGATCTGGCCGCCTCCGACCTGCGTCGCCAGGCGGTCTACCACGGCCGATAGGCCTGCGCCGAGGAGGATGCCGAGCACCCCGCCCAGCCCGGACAGGAACATCGACTCGATCAGGAACTGGAGGAGGACGTCGCGTCGCCGCGCGCCGATGGCCTTGCGAATGCCGATCTCTCGGGTTCGCTCCGTGACGGTGACCAGCATGATGTTCATGATCCCGATGCCCCCCACGACCAGCGAGATGGCCGCGATGGACCCGAGGAGGGCGGTCAGGATGCCGGTGATCTGGCCGGCGGCGTTGAGGATGTCGGTCTGCGAGAGCATCTGAAAGTCGGCCGCGGTGGGGTCGGTGATGCGGTGGCGCGCAAGGAGGATCTGCGTCGCCTCCGACTCCGCGGCGTTGATGCTGGCGGCACTTGTGGCCTGGACGATGATCTGGCTGATGGTCTTGCCCCGGTTCCCGGACAGATAGTTCCACACCGTGGTGACCGGCACCGCGATGAGGTTGTCCTGGTTGCCCAGGGAGCTGGACCCGCTCGGCGCGACCGTCCCGACCACGCGCAGCGCCACCCGGTTGACCTTGATCGTCTTGCCCAGGGCGGCGTTGGGGTCACCCCCGAAGAGGTTGTCGACGACGGTCTGGCCGATGACCGCCACCTTGGCGCTGTTGGTCACGTCGTCGGCCGTGAAGAATGACCCGGCCGCGAGCTGCCGGTTCTGCACCACCGCGGAGTCCTGGCTTGTGCCTACCACCTGCGCCTGGTAATTGGCGTTCTGGTAGACGATCTGGCCGAACGCGTTCGTAATCGGGATGGCGGCTTTGATGTCCGGTGCCTGCGACGAATTGATCAGGGCCGAAACGTCGCCCAGCGTGAGGCTCTGGCCAGAGCCGAAGCCCTGCGACACACCACCGACGCTCTGGGTGGCGGGGTAGATGTAGATCAGGTTCGAGCCCAGCGACTGGATCTGTCTTTGGATGGAAACCGAGGTCCCGTTCCCGAAGGCCACCAGGAGGATCACGGCGCCGACGCCGATCAGGATGCCGAGCATCGTGAGCGAGGAACGCAGCCGGTTGGAGCGCAGGCCTTGAAGGGCCAGGCGGAGCGCCTCGACGACGGTCACGCCGGCACCCCTCCAAGGCCCATCAGCCCTCGCCCGTCCGATCGTGTCGTGTCGACATGGCGCGTCTGCGGCTCGTCGCTGAGGATGAGCCCGTCCCGGAGGCGCAGCACCCGCTTCGCAAACCGGGCGATGTCGTCCTCGTGGGTGATCAGGACGATCGTGCGGCCCTGGCCGTTGAGGTCGGCGAGCAGGCGCATGATCTCCTGGCTGGACTCCGAGTCCAGGTTGCCGGTGGGCTCGTCGGCGAGCAGGATCGAGGGCTGCGTGACCAGAGCCCTCGCGATCGCGACCCGCTGCTGCTGACCGCCCGAGAGCTCGGACGGCTGATGGCCCGCGCGCTCGGCCAAGCCCACCGCGGCCAGCGCCTCTAGAGCCCGCTGCCGGCGGCCGCCGGCGTCGCCGGCGTAGATGAGCGGCATCTCCACGTTGTGGAGGGCGCTGGAACGCGGGATGAGGTTGAAGGACTGGAAGACGAAGCCGATCTTGCGGTTGCGGATGATGGCCAGACGATCGTCGTCCAGCGTCCGCACATCCACCCCGTCCAGCAGGTAACGGCCGCTGGTGGGCAGGTCCAGGCAGCCGATGATGTTCATCAAGGTGCTCTTGCCCGAGCCCGAGGCGCCCATCACGGCCACGAACTCGCCCTCCTCGACCCTGAACGAGACACCCTTGAGCGCCTGCACCTGGACCGAGCCCATCGCGTAGACCTTGGTCACGGCCTCGATCTCGATCATCCGCCGACCCTGACCGCGCCCCCGCCGCCACCACCGCGGCCGGTGGCGGCGCCGGTGGTTCCGGACGTGGGGAGGCGGAACGTTGGCAGCACCACGCGGTCCCCCTCCTGGAGGCCGGCGGTGATCTGAGTGCTGCTGTCGCCGGTGGCGCCCAGCGTGACCGGGACCCGGGTCTGATTGTTGCCCTTCAGCAGGGTCACGTACGCGGCCTGGCCGATGCGCGTGATGGCGGCGTTGGGCACGGCCAGAGCGTCCGCCACTTGGTTGACGGTGATGGAGGCGTTGGCGGTCATGCCCTGGTGCAGGCGGGCATCGCCCTGGTCCAGGGCGAGCGTGACGTAGTAGTTGGACACGTTGGAGATGACGCTCGACTGCGGCGCCACCGCCACGACGTGGCCCTGCAGGTTGAGGCCGGTGACGGCATCGACCGTGACCGCGACCGCCTGGTTGGCCTGCACCCGGGCCGCGTCGCCCTCGGCCAGCGGGGCCACGACCTGGATCGAGCTGTTGTTGGCCAACACCATGAAGGGACCGCCAGCCGCGGTCGTGCCGCTGCCGGTGGAGGTGCTGCTGGTGGCGCCACTGCCGCTGGGCTCGGGGGCGAGGCTGCCCGGCGACGTGGCGGTCGTGCCGCCGCCCGGGCTGACGGACTCGCCGACGACCCCGTTGATGGAGCCGACCGTGCCCCCGAACGGCGCGGTCAGGGTGGCCTCGGCCAGGTTCTGCTGAGCGACGGTCAGCCCGGCCTGGGCCTGGGCCACCACGGCCTGGGCCTGGGCGACGCTGCTCGGCCGGGTGTTGGACGAAGCGTTGACGCTGTCCTGCGCCGTCTGGATGGAGGCCTGAGCCTGGTGGATGGAGCGCTGGCCGGCGACCTGGTCCAGCGCCTGCTTGTTCTGGGCGTTCTGAATCGCGGTCAGCTGCTGGGACTGGCACTGGGCGACCGTCTGGGGCGGCGTGGGCGTGGCGCACTGGTTGTAAGCGTTCTGGGCTGAGGTCACAGCCTGCGCGTCCTGCCCGTTCGTCAGGTTGGCCGAGGCGACCGCGTCGTTGTAGGCGACCTGGGCTGAAGCCAGGTTGTGCTGCGCTTGGCTGACCGCGTTGCTCGACTCGGCCGAGCTCAGCCCAGCCTGAGCCGAGCTCAGCTGCGCCTGCGCCTGGTTCACTGCGCCCTCCAGGGGCGTGGTGTCGATCCGGGCCAGGACCTGGCCCGGGGCCACGGTGTCGCCGACCTTGACGTCGACCTCGCTCAGCACCCCGGCTTCACGAAAGCTGACATTCTGCTGCTGGATCGGCACGACCGTGCCCGTGCCCGTGACGACGGTGCTGACGGTGCCGCGGGTCACCGTGGCCGTGCGCACGGTTCCGCTGCCCGCGCCCGTGCCGAAGAAGACGTCCCGGGCGATGACGCCGACAAGGATGAGGGCCACCACTGCCAGCGCCCCCATGACCACTCGCTGCCGCGTCACGCGCGGCGGGCGGAGGACGTCCAGCTGAGGGGGCCGCGGCCGCGCTACCATCCCCGGGACCCCGGCCTCCCAGCCCGTGCCCGGCCGCGAACGCCGGCCATCACTGAGATCGGCACCGCCGCGACTTCCCCTGTGACTCGCGCCATCAACGCAGATCCTCCATGCTCCAGCCGCGGTCGGAGCCGAGCCGGGTGACGACTGACACGCCCAGGGCGACGAACGTGATGAGGCCGAGAGCCGCCACCCCGACCGCCGGGATGAGGCTCAGGTCGAACAGGATCACGGCCGCCACCGCGGCGGCCACAAGGGGATTCACAGGACCCAGCCGGTCGGCAAGCGCGCGACCTAGGGCCAGCGCCAGGGTGCCGAAACCGAAGGCGACGCCCACGCCGGTCACCGCCCAAAGGACCGGGGCGACCGGCACGAGGACGAATGTGGCCCGCAGGAGCAGCGTGGCCGCGGCGACGAGGACCGTGCTGGCCACTCCGGCCGCCAGCAGCAGCGACACCTGGCCCGGTCGCACCCGCTCGGCGGCGCGTCGCACCCGGCCCGGGACAGCCACGATCACAGCGAGCGTGACCAGCAGCTGGCCCAGGACCAGGGCCACGAACCACCAGAAGCCGAAGAGGCCCCGGATTCCACCCAGGCCGCCCAGCTCGAGGCGCGGACCCACGAGAGCCGAGGCGCCGTTCGACGTCTTCACCACTTTTACCCCCGGTTCGAAGCCCACCGCGACGGCCGCGGGCCGAAACTCCGACCGGCGGGGCGGCCCCAGAGGGTCCGGGTAGAGCCCGCGAAAGACGGTGGAGTCGAGCCAGGCGAGGGCCAGCATGAGCCCGACCGCCACGATCACGACCAGGGCCCAGGACCAGCGGCTCACGTACGGCGCCTCGAAGGCCGCGCCAGCAGGCTCAGATGCCACAGCGCGACCGCGGCCAGCGCCGCCGCCATCAGCAAGAGAACCGCGTCCTGGGCCGTGGGCTGGGGCAGAGTTCCCTGGCCGGAACCCCAGCCCAGGACGTCGCCGACCTCGCCGAGGGTCCGGCCGCCGACGGCCAGCAGGCCGCTCAGGCCGGACACGTACCAGACAGCGAGCGCCATGAGGCCGGCTTCCGCTGCCAGCAGGCCCCACACCTCGAGGAATCGCGGCTGCGGGCCGACCCGGCGCAGCACGGAATCGAGCAGGTCCGGCGGTGGCGCCGGGGTGGGCAGCGCCCGGAGCCGAGCGGGCAGCGAGACCGCCTCGATGTGGGCTACACGGCAGTCGGGGCACGCGGCGACGTGAGCCAGCACGGCGACCTGTGTCTCAGACGGTAGACCGCCGTCCGCCAGCTCCTCCAGCAGGCGCCGGGCCCAGCCGCACTCGGCGGTTGGGTTCTCGGGGCTCACGCCATGAACTACACAGCCGCCGCGAGCCCGGTTTCAAGATCGGCTGTGAAGGGCCCTCGCCGCTCGTCAGAGGGGCGGCCACCGGAGCCGCGCGTACAGCTCCAGGGCTGGAGCCAGCACCGCGTTCAGCCGGCCCAGGAAAAGGAGCGTGCCCATGGCCACGAGCAGGGCGCCCCCGGCCGAATCGACCGCGCGCGCGTGCCGCCTGATCCAGCCGCTGACCGTCTCGAACCGCTCCAGGGCGAAGGCCGCGGCCAGGAAGGGCAGGCCCAATCCGAGCGAATAGAGAAGCAGCAGCAGAGCGCCGTCGGTCGCCGTCCCGGCCGCCCCCGCCAGCACCAGGATCGAGCCCAGCACCGGCCCGATGCAGGGCGTCCAACCGACGGCGAAGGCGACTCCGAGAAGGAGGGCGCCCGACGGCCCCGGCCGCACCCGGGACATCAGCGGGCGGCCCTCGCGCTGCAGGAACGGCGCCCTCCAGAGGCCGAGGACGAAGAGGCCCAGGAGGATGATGACGAGGCCGGCGGCCCGCTCCAAGAGCACCCGCTGCTCGAGAAGGAGCGCGCCCAGGCCCGAAGCCACGGCCCCGAGCGCGGTGAAGACGAGGGCGAACCCGGCCACGAACAGGGCCGCCGACAGCGCCGTGCGACCCCGGCTCGCCCCCACCCCGGACATGAAGCCAAGGTAGCCGGGCACGAGCGGTAGGGCGCAGGGCGAGCTGAAAGAGAGCACGCCGGCGGCCAGGGCCAGCAGGGGCAGGGCGCCCGAGTTCACTCGTCCGAGATTACTTGGACCGGGTTCGGACGAAACGGCGGCCATCCTCTACCGCCACTTGCATCGCAGCAGTTCACACTATAGAATCAAGTAGTTCTAACTGCTCCGTCGGTATCAGGAGGTCAAGCCGATGTCCGCCATTCCGACCGCCCGGGACCAGCGTTCGAGGCCCGGCTGGACCCTCGCCCTGACCTCGGTCGCGTTCTTCATGACCGCGCTCGACACGCTGGTCGTGATCACCGCGCTCCCGGCCATCCACCGCGAATTGGGCGGCAGCGTGTCGACCCTGGAGTGGACGGTCAACGCCTACCTGCTCGCGTTTGCCGCCGGCATCATCCCCGCGGCCGCGCTGGGCGACCGCCTCGGCCGCCGCCGCGTCTACACGTTGGGCCTGGCGCTCTTCACCGCCGGCTCCGCGGCCTGCGCCCTGGCCCCCAGCCCGGCGGTCCTCATCGCCGCCCGAGCCATCCAGGGACTCGGCGCCGCCGTCGTCACGCCGCTCAGCCTGACCCTCCTCACCGCCGCCTTCCGGCCGCAACGGCGGGGTGCGATCGTGGGCATCTGGGGCGGCATCGCCGGCCTGGCGGTGGCCGGCGGCCCTCTCGTGGGAGGCGCTGTGACCGAGGGGCTCGATTGGCACTGGATCTTCTGGGTCAACGTGCCCATCGGCGTAGCCGCGGCCGCGCTGTCGATGGTCCGACTGACTGAGAGCCGAGGCCCGGCGACGCATCTCGATTTGCCCGGGGTGGCGCTGGTGGCCGCCGGCACCGGCGCCCTCGCCTGGGGTTTGGTGCGGGCGGCGGACGCCGGTTTTGGCAGCGCGCAGGTCGCCTCCGCCCTCGGCCTGGGCGCCTTTCTGCTGGCGGGCTTCGTGGCCTGGGAGCTCCGAAGCGACGCCCCCATGCTGCCACCGCGGCTCTTCCGGCTGCCCGGCTTTGCCGCCGCCAACGCAGTCGGTTTCCTGATGACCGCGTCCCTGATGGCAGCGGCCTTCCTGGCCTCTGAGTACTTCCAACTGGGCCTCGGCTTCTCACCTCTGGGCACCGGCCTGCGCTTCCTGCCCTGGACGGCGACGGCCCTGCTGGTAGCCCCGGCGGCGGGGGCTTTGGCGGATCGAATCGGACCCCGGCCTGTAATGCTGGCAGGGATGCTCGTCCAGGGCGTGGGGCTGGCCTGGTTCGCCGCCGCCGCCGGCGTGGACTCCGGCTACGGTTCGCTGGTGATAGCACTGGTCGTGGCCGGGGTAGGGGTCTCGATGGTGCTGCCCGCGGCTCCCACGGCTGCGCTCGGGGCGGTCCCCCCGGCGGACATGGGCAAGGCCTCGGGCGCGATCAGCACAGTGCAGCGCCTCGGTGGGGCCTTCGGCATCGCCGTCACCACAGCGGTCTTCACGGCCAACGGCCACCTGGGCAGTCCCGAGGCGGTGACGGCTGGCTTCAAGCCGGCGCTGGCGGTCTGCGCCGGCGCGTCGATGCTGGGCGCCCTGGCCGCGCTGCTGGTCGGGTCACGCCGCGGGGCGACGGCAACGGCCACCCCTGCCGAGGTCTGGGAGGCGGCGGCCTCAGGCTGATCCGTCCGCCCGCCCCGACAACGAATGCCCGGCGGCTGGGAACCGGCCGTCGGGCTCCCCGCGGTCGGAGCGAACGGCGAGACCCCGGCCAGCCCATCTGCTATAGTCGATAGCGATTAGCCGATGTCGAATAAGCCGCGCGGTGTGGCGAGCGCGTCGCTCGGAGTGCCAGGAGCGGGGAGGGAATGCACTGGCTCTCGCCCGCGTTCGAAGCACGCAGAAAGATGATGGGGGACGATTGCGCGCGTTCGGCGCCGGGGGCGAGAGGATGAGCCGTCTGAGAGGCAACCCGTGGGCGATCCTGGTCGTGCTCTGCCTTGGCTTCTTCATGGTGCTGCTCGACATCACGATCGTCAACATCGCGATCCCCAGCATGATCGACGGCCTGCAGGCCGGCCTCGACCAGATCCTCTGGGTGCTCAACGCCTACACCCTCACGTACGCCGTCCTCCTGATCACCACCGGCCGGTTGGGCGACCGCTTCGGACAGCGCAACCTGTTCGTCATCGGCCTGGTGGTCTTCACCGTCGCCTCGGCCATTTGCGGGCTGGCCCAGAACCCCGACCAGCTGATCGCCTCGCGTGTCGCCCAGGGTATTGGCGGGGCGCTGCTCACGCCGCAGACCCTGGCGATCCTGACCACCATCTTCCCGGCCGAGCGGCGGGGTGTCGCGTTCGGCGTCTGGGGCGGCATCGCCGGCATCGCCACCATCACCGGGCCCACGCTCGGCGGGGCACTCGTGACCTACCTCAGCTGGCGCTGGATTTTCTACGTGAACGTGCCCATCGGGGTGGCGGCCGTGGCGCTGGCGCTCTACATCATCCCGGACCTGCGCCCCGGACGCCGCACCCGCATCGACCCGATCGGCGTACTGCTCGCTTCGGCCGGCCTTTTCCTGATCACGTTCGGCCTCATCGAGGGCCAGCGCTACAACTGGTCCAACTTCCACACCTGGGGCTGGCTGACGATCAGCATCCCTGAGATCATCGGCGGCGGCGTGCTCCTGATGGCCGCCTTTTTCGCCTACGACTTCTTCCAAACCACGCCATTGGTGCCGCTCAGCCTCTTCCGAGACGTCAACTACGCGGTCATGAGCTGGGTCAGCGCCGCCCTTTCCTTCGGCATGATCGGCCTCTTCCTGCCACTCACGATCTACCTCCAGTCGGCGCTCGGCTTCAGCGCCATCAAGGCGGGCCTGACCCTGGTGCCGATGTCGCTGGTCTCCATGTTCCTGGCGCCGGTGGCGGGCCGGATCGCCGACCGCTTCCCCGGCCAGCTGATCGTGGCCGGAGGCCTTCTCCTCTTCGCCCTGGGCATGGGCTACATCGACCTCGTGGCCGCGCCCGACTCCACTTTCTGGACCTTCCTGCCCGGCACGCTGCTGGCCGGCATCGGCCTCGGCGGGACGTTCGCGCCACTCGCCACGGTCGGCCTGCGCAACGTGCGTCCGCGCATGGCGGGGGCGGCGTCCGGCGTCCTCAACACGGTGCGCCAGCTCGGCGGCGCCGTCGGCAGCGCGGTCGTTGGCGCGGTCCTCCAGAACCAGCTGGCCACCCACCTCCACCAGGAGGCGGTGAAGAGCGCAGCCCAGCTGCCGCCCGCCTTCCAGCAGAGGTTCGTGGATGCGTTCAGCCAGGCAGCGGCCGGTGGGCTCAGCGTGGGCCGCGGCCAGACGGGGGCCAACCTGCCGGCAGGCCAGGTGCCGCCGCAGGTCGCGAGCCAGATCGCGCGCCTGGCCCACGACACGTTCACCAACGCCTTCATCGGCGCCATGCGGCCAACGCTTCTGGTGCCGGTGATCCTGCTCCTGGTCGGCGCGGTCTCCTGCCTCGCCATTCCAGTCCGGCGCCGCTCCCAGCGCTCGCCCGCCGAGGCGCGTCCCGTGACCGACGCCAGGACCGCGGCCTGAACCCGGTGGGGGCCGAGGCTGGCCGCCGCGAGGGCTGGGTCGAGCGCGGAGGCGTCCGCCTCCACTATGTGGAATGGGCGCCGGACGGCGCCGAACCCCCCGCCCTCCTCCTACTTCACGGCCTCAGCTCCAATGCGCTCATCTGGGAGCGCGTAGCCGCCGCCCTGCCCCACCGCCGCATCGTCGCCCTGGACCAGCGCAGCCACGGTCTCTCCGATCGGCCCGAAACCGGCTACGGACAGGCTGACCTGGTCGCGGACGCGGCCCATGCGGTGGCCGAGCTGGGCCTCGGCCGGCCGGTCGTCGCGGGCCACTCGTGGGGGGCGTCGGTGGCGCTCAGCCTGGCGGCCGCCCACCCCGAGTCGGCGGCCGGGCTGATGCTTGTCGACGGTGGCTTCTCGACTCTCTCGGGCATGATGACCTGGGCCGACGCCGCCGCTCGGATGCAGCCGCCGCTGCCCGTCTACCAGGACCTGGAGGCGGCGAGTGACGCCCAGGCCGCTTACCTGGATGAAGCCTGGGGACCTGACCTCGTGGACTTTGTGCAGGCAGGCTTGGTCGAGGCTCCGGGCGGCGGCCTGACGGTGAAGCTGACCGCGCCGGTGCGGCTCCTGATCCTGCGTGACCTCTTCGATCTCGACCCGCTGCCGCTTGTGTCCGATGTAGCCGGACCACTGGTGCTGGCCGTCGCGGGCGTGACCTGGCCGGGGCCTGAGGGCGAGCGTTTCGCGGATTGGAAGCGGCGCTCGGTGGAGACCATCCAAGAGGCGCGGCCGGAGGTCCTGGCGCGCTGGTTCGAGTCCCGCCACGACATCCCTCTCTACCAACCTGGCGCGCTGGCGCAGGACCTGGATCGGCTCGCGACGGCGTCAGCGCTGGAGCAGGTGGCGCGGGTTGCGGCCGGGCTGCAGGCGGACTGGAGCCGCCCTGCGCACGGCGACGAGGCCGGATGGGACGCGAAGGACCTCCTGGCTCACCTGGCCAGCACCCAGGTGGCGATCGCGGGGATTGCCGCGGCGCCTCCTGCGGCTGCGGCAGAGATGGCGGAGAGGCCGGCGTTCGAGCCCGACCGTTGGAACTCCTCGCAGGTGCGGCGCCGGCGCGAGACACCGGTCGCCGACCTCGTCACCGAGCTGCGCCAGGGTGCCGACCGGACGTGGGCGGCGCTGCCCGCGGCCGACCTCGCGGCCATCACGGGGATCGGCCGTTACGCCGGACGGCCCCTCGGCCTCGCGCTGGCGGCCATGGGCGCCCACCAGCTGGGGCATCTGGCCGAACTCGAGCAGGCGCTGGCCGGCTGAGTCATCTGGCCTTTGGCGCGTCCGGCTGGACACCCGCGTCGGTGCTTGTGGTCTGCTGGGCTTCGTGCGCATCGTCTCCCTACTGCCCAGCGCCACTGAGGCGCTCTTCGCCCTCGGCGTCGGCCCGCTGGTGGTGGCGGTCACGCATGAGTGCGATTTCCCTCCCGAGGCCGCCGAGCGGCCCGTAGTGACCCGCGCCCGGCTGCCCCTGGCGGATCAGCCGAGCGGCGCCATCGAGCAGGCGGTGGCCGCGGTTGCCGAGGCGGATGGGTCTCTCTACGAGGTGGACACCGAGGCCATCCGGGCCCTGGAGCCCGACCTGGTCGTGGTGCAGGACGTCTGCCGTGTCTGCGCCGTACCCGGCGACCAAATGGCGCGGGAGCTGGCCGGGCTCCGCCTCCTCCGCCAGCACCCGCACTCGCTGGCCGACGTTCTCGCGGACATCCAAGCCCTGGCCGCCGTTGCCGGCGCGGACGCCGCGCCCTTGATGTCGAGCCTGGCCGCCCGCCTCCAGACTGCGTCGGAGGCCGCGCGCCGGCTGCCGCCGGTGCGCGGGGTATTCCTGGAGTGGCTGGACCCGCCCTACCCGGCTGGCCACTGGACCCCCGACCTGCTGCGTCTGGCCGGCATCGCCGACCCGTTGGCGCGAGCCGGCCTGCCCTCGGTGGCGCGGACCTGGGCCGACGTGAAGGCGGCCCGGCCCGAGTTGCTCATCCTGGCGCCATGCGGATTCGACCAGCGGCGGGCCGAGGCCGAGGCCGAGCTGGTCCAGGGCGACATCGAGGCAGTCGGCGCTGAGCGCGTCGTCGTGCTTGACGGCTCCGCCTACTTCAACCGGCCCGGCCCGCGGCTCGTCGACTCTCTGGAGGTCCTGGTCGCCGGCCGCTGAGCCCGCCCGGACAGAGCTCGGCTGTGGCCGCGGCATTGACCACGCGGCTCGGTCCCGAGGCCTCTCGCGGTCGGCATTTGGCAGCCAAGTGGCCGAACATCACATCGGGGAAGGACGGCGCGTGGCCTGACCGCATACGACGCGGCCTACGTCGGGCTGGCGGAGGAGACGGGTGCGAGCCTGGTCACGGACGACCGGCTCATCCTGGCAACGTCTGGCGGGCTCAGCGACGCCCTCGCCAACTGGCCCCTCGATCTGCCTCCGCCGCGCCGGCCGGAGCCGG
>JALYZG010000087.1 GCA_030948965.1 Candidatus Dormiibacterota bacterium
TCCAGCTGGAGCCCGGGCGCCCGACTCAGGACAGGGCTGCTCATGCCGGCTAGGCCCAAACCCAGGGTCAGATTCATCGATGACCCAACGGATGCTCCTCGGTCAGATTCTCTGGTGGTTGACAACGGCCCGCCCGTAAAGGGCCAGGACCCCGCTCCGCCCACGTGGCGCGGCGGCAACGTACCCTATCGCCGCCGCCATCCGGCAGATCAGGAAAAGGAGGGTGCCGCTCGAGATGTCGGTCGTGCCCACGACGTCCACCGAGATACACCGGCGCCTCGGATTCTGGCGCCACCTGGGCCTTGGCACCTACTGGCTGGGCCAGTACTTCGTCATCACCCCCGTGTACACCATCCTCCTGCAGGTCCAGGTGACGCAGCTGGTGGCGCGGCCCACGCAGGCGACCGCGATCGGCGTCGCGACCGGCCTCGGCGGACTCCTGGCGCTGGTCGTGCCGCCCCTGGTGGGCGCGCGGTCCGATCGGTTCTCCAGTCGGTGGGGGCGGCGGCGGCCGATCATGGCCGCGGGCACTGCTGGCACCGTCCTGGCGCTGATCGTGATGCGGACGTCCGGCGGCTACCCCCAGCTCCTCGTTGGTTTCATCCTGGTCGTGGCCATGGTCAACCTGGCCGGCGCCGCCTACGTCGCGCTCATCCCCGACCTCGTGGGCAAGGGCCGGACGGGAGTCGCCAGCGGCCTCCTCGGCTTCTTCGTGCAGCTGGGCAGCGTGACCTCGCTCCTGGCCACCCTCTACTTCGCCAACCGGGGCCAGATCCTGCAGACCTACTGGGCGATAGTGATCGTGGTCATCCTGGCGCTCCTGCCTTCGCTGTGGGCGGCCGCCGGCGAGGGCACCACGCCGCTCCCTCCGCGGCCCCGGAGCACGGTGCGTGAGTTCCTGGCGCCACTGTGGACCGGGAACTTCGGTTGGGCCGTCCTGGTCCGCTTCCTGGCTGTGGCCAGCCTCTACACGACGCTGCCGTTCCTGCTCCTGTCGTTTCGCGACCTGTTCCGGGTGCCGAACCCGACGACGTTTACGCCGATCTTCGAGCTGATCGTCACCGCCACCGCGATCCCCATCGCCCTGGTTTGTGGGGGGCTTTCGGACCGCTTCGGGCGCAAGCCCTTCGTGTACGCGGCCGGCGGGCTGATCGCCCTGGCCCTGTTCGGCTTCTTAGGCGGCTCGGCCATACCTCTGGGGGCCGTCTACGGACTCGGGGTCCTCTACGGCGTCGGCTATGGCGCCTTCGTCTCGGTGGATTGGGCGCTCGGCATCGACACTCTGCCGGACAAGAGCACTGTGGCCAAGGACCTGGGTCTCTACCACGTTGCCGATTCCCTGCCCCGGGTCCTCCTGCCGTTTGGGATCGGGTTGTTCTTGGACCTGGTCAATCACCTGGAATCGAATGCCGGGTACCGCGCGATCGCGGTCATCGCAGCGCTGCTGTCGGTGGCCAGCGCCCTGGCCGTCACCCGGATTCGGGGCGTGCGCTGAGCCTGGACGGAGGCCGAGCCGGTGCGGGCCCTCAGGCGATTCCCGGATCCAGCTCCCTCAGGCGGGCCAGGTTCTCGTCGAACATGGCGCGCAGCCGCCGCGCCTGCACGTCGTAGGCTTCGGGGTCCGGCCACGCAGCCCGTGGGTCGAGCACTTCAGAAGGCACGCCGGGGACGCTCAGCGGCACCTGCACGCCGAAGGTAGGGTCGATCCGGGTGGGCACTCCGTGCAGCCGGCCCTCCAGGACAGCGCTGACTATGGCTCGCGTGTGGGCTATGGAGATGCGGCTGCCGGTTCCGTATGCGCCGCCGACCCAGCCCGTGTTCAGCATCCAGACCGCGGCCTGGTGGCGGTTCACCCGCTCGACGAGCAGGTTCGAGTAGGCGTGAGGGGGTCGCACCAGGAAGGGTGCGGCGAAGCACGTGCTGAAGGTGGGCTCCGGCTCGGTCACCCCGCGTTCGGTGCCCGCCACCTTGGCCGTGTAGCCGGAGAGAAAGAAGTAGCGGATCTGCTCGTCGTTCAGCCGCGCGACCGGCGGCAGGACCCCGAAGGCATCCGCGGAGAGGAAGATCACGTTGTTGGGATGGCCGCCGGCGCCGGCCGGGACCGCGTTGGGGATGAGATCGACCGGGTAGGCGGAGCGCGTGTTCTCGGTCAGCCGGCCGTCGTCGTAGTCAGGGACTCGCGTGTCGGGGTCGAAGACCACGTTCTCCAGGACGGTGCCGAAGCTACCGGTGGCAGCGTAGATCTCCGGCTCGGCGGCCTCGGAGATCCGGATCGTCTTGGCGTAGCAGCCGCCCTCGAAGTTGAAGACGCCCTGGTCCGACCAGCCGTGCTCGTCGTCTCCGATGAGGCGTCGCGTCGGCTCCGAGGAGAGCGTCGTCTTGCCCGTGCCGGAAAGACCGAAGAACAGCGCGACGTCGCCCCCAGCGCCGACGTTGGCGGAGCAGTGCATGGGCATGGCCCCGCGCTCGGGCATGAGGTAGTTGAGGACCGTGAAGATCGACTTCTTGATCTCGCCCGCGTACCGAGTGCCGCCGATGAGGATCGTGCGCCGGGCGAAGTTGACCAGGATGAAGGTCTCGGAGCGGGTCCCGTGCAGGGCCGGGTCGGCGGTCACGGAGGGAAGGCAGATGACTGTGAAGTCGGGCTCGAATCCGGCCCGGTCGGCGGCCGTCGGGCGGATGAAGAGGTTGCGCGCAAAGAGGTTGTGCCAGGCCATTGCTGTCACTATCCGCACCTGCAGCCGGTATCTGGGGTCCGCGCAGGCAAACACGTCCTGGACGTAGACGTCGTGGCGGCCGACATGCTCCACCATCCGCGCCAGCAGGGCGTCGAAGTTCGCGCTCGAGATGGGCTGGTTGCCGGGGTGCCACCATATCGCCGCCTCCGAGCCCGGCTCGCGGACGAAGTACTTGTCTTTGGGCGAACGACCAGTGAACTTGCCGGTCGCCGCGGCCAAGGCCCCGGTCGAGACCAGCGCCGCCTCCTGGGCGCCGAGGGCGTGCTCGTACAGCTCCGCCGGGGAGAGGTTGTGCCAGCTTCGGACCGGGCTGCGGACGCCGACGTGGTCCAGCAACGTGCGCTCCTCGATCTGCATCAGGCCCGAATCATACGCCCCTAATCAATGTTGATTTCGCCAAGGCGCTGCTCGCCCAGGCGGTGCCAAGGGCGGGCTGCACAGAGGCCGCCGATCGGCGTCTGCCTCCAGGTTTCGGGCGGCCGTTCGGACCTGTCCAATTCGCTCCGCCCCAATCGTTGTCAGAGTGATGGGCCCGCCGTGAGCGGTCACGGCAACCGGGCCGCAGGTCATCCGTTTGTATCGCCGGAGGTAAACATGGATCGCCCCCAGGTCGCATCGCGAGATGAGTGGCTCGTCGCCCGCAGGGAGCTGCTGGCGAAGGAGAAGGAAGCCAGCCGGGCGCGGGATGCGCTAAGCGCTGAGCGCCGCCGGCTGCCGATGATGCGGATCGACAAGGATTACGTCTTCGAGGGCCCCGGAGGCAGGGCGACCCTCGGCGATCTGTTCGACGGGCGTCGCCAGCTCATCACCTACCACTTCATGTTCGATCCGAGCTGGGACGAGGGTTGCAACGCCTGCTCGTTCCTCGTGGACAACATCGGTCACCTCGCCCACCTGCACGCACGCGACACGTCGTTGGCCCTCGTCTCCCGCGCACCGCTGGCCAGTATCGAGGCGCACAAGGCGCGCATGGGCTGGACCTTCCCGTGGTATTCGTCGTTCGGAAGCGACTTCAACTACGACTTCAACGTCACCTCGGATGAAAAGGTCGCCCCCATTGAGTACAACTATCGGGACAGGGCCGCTCTCGAACAGGCCGGCCAAACGTATGCGCTGAGCGGCGAGCAGCCGGGCCTGAGCGTCTTCTTTCGCGACAGCGGCTCGGTCTTCCACACGTACTCGGTCTACTCGCGTGGCCTCGACATGCTCCTCGGCACATACCACTACCTCGATCTGACGCCGCTCGGGCGGCTGGACCCGCCGGGCGCGCCTGGGGTCACCCAGTTCATCTATCACGACGGACAGGCACCACTGCCTGATCACCGGCGCTCCACTTGAGCACGCGGACGCAGCATGTGGATTCAGTGGCTGGGCACCGTGTTGCTGCTCGTGGTGATGCGCTGACAGTCACGAGAAGAACGGCACGTCTCTCTCTCTGGAAGCGGCTTGACCGCACCGGGCGGGCTCGGTCAGCTGGCGGCGCGGGCCGTGCGGCGGCGCTGTTTGCCTGCCACGTAGTCGACAAGGATGTACTCGCCCAGACGCTCAGGCGAGACAAAGAACGCCCGGCCGCGATTGATCTTCGTCATCTGCGTCACGAAGTCGGCCAGGTAGGGGCCCCGCTCGAGCATGAACGTGTTGATCACGATGCGATCCCGGGTGCAGCGGCGGACCTCCTTGAGGGTCTCCTGGACCGTCTGAAAGAGCGGCGGGTAGTGAAACACCACGCCGCCGCCGGGGTCCAGGTGCGCGGTCGGCTCACCGTCGGTGACCATCACGATCTGGCGGTTGCCACGGTGCCGGGCCAGGAGCGAGCGGGCGAGCTGGAAGCCATGCTGCATGTTGGTCCCGTAGACGTAGTCGTTGAGGGCGATCCCAGGCAGGCTCTGGGGCTTCAGTTCCACCGCGTAGTTGGAGAAGCCGACTACGTAGAGGCTGTCGCGCGGAAACTCGGAGCGGATCAGGGTGTCGAGCGCGATCGCCACCTTCTTGGCCGCCAAAAAGCAGCCGCGTAGGAACATCGAACGGCTCATGTCGATCATCAGCACAGTCGAGGCCTGGGTCGTGTGCTCGGTCCGGTGGACGACGAAATCCTGGGGCGCGATGCGCACCGGCAGCCCGCGACCATCCCGCTCCAGCGCGTTGAACAGCGTCTCCCGCATGTCGAGCATGAATGGATCCCCGAACTCGTACTCCTTGAGCTCGTCGCCGGCGTCGGTGCCGATCCCGCCCGCGTACAGGCGGTGCTGGCCGACCCGGCTCTTCTTGAGCTGGTCGAAGATGTCCTTCAGCGCGCCCTGGCCTATGCGGCGCATGCCTCGCGGCGTCAACTCCAGGTTGCGCCCGCGGCGCTCGACGAAGCCCGCCTTCTCGAGGAGGGCCGAGGCCTGGCGCAATCGGTCCAGCTGACTCCGCGCCTCCGGCCCGAGCACGTCCTCGGCCAGCTGCCGGTCCACGTCCTCCAGCCGGAAGCCACCGCGCTCCAGCTGAGATTCCAGGCGGTCCATCTGCTGCAGGCGATCCATTAGGCCCATCGCCTCCTGCAGCGACAGCGGCTCGTCGCCAAAGAACGGGTAGCGCTCGGCCATCTCCGACGGCGGCGCCAGCTGCTGCATCAGGGCCCCCAGCCGGGCCAGCTCCAGGCGCAGCGAGTCGTCCTGGAGCAGCTCGTCCATCAGCCGGCGCAGCTCCGCCCGGGCCTCGGGAGACATGGACCGCAAGAGAGAGCGCATCTGCGCCATCTGCTGCTGTAGGTGGTCCAGGAGCTGGTCCAGTGTCTGGATGCCAGGCGGGAAGAAGTGCCCGTGCCTGCGCATGAAGTCCTGGAAGTCCGGCTGCAGGCCTTGGCGCCGCTGCTCCAGCATCCGATTGAGGTCGCGGACCATCTCCCTCGTGCGGCCGAGGTCGGCACCGGTCATCTGCTGTATCGACTGCTTCATGCCCTGGAACATCTGGTTCAGGACTTGCTGCTGCAATTGCTCCAGCAGCTTCTCGAACTTCTCCCGGGCGCCCTCGTCCATGAAGTCGTAGTTGCGCAGCGCGCGGACCCGGCCGCCGAGGTCGTCCGGCAGGTTGTCCAGCTGCTTGCGGTGCTGCTTGGCCAGCCGCTCCAGTACGCGCCTGCCAGCAGGCTCCGCCCCGGCCACTCTGCGCTCGATGCCCGCGCGTTCGGTGGCGACCACGTCCTGCAGCTGCTCCCGCAGCTCTTCGAGCGTCGAGTCCAGGTCGTATCGCGACAGCTCCTGCTCGCGCCGTTCCTTCAGCTCGCGCAGCATCTGCTCCAGGCCGGAGAGGTCGCCGCTGCCCCACCGGTAGAGGCGCTGGAGCGCCTGGTTCAGGTCGCCGTAGCTCATGACATCGTCCGAGATCGCGTCGAGCACGCGGTCGGCGTCGAGGTCGTCCCAGACCTGGCTGCCGTCCCAACGCGAGTAGCGGAAAGTGGCGGGCACCTGCCCGCTTACGTTACCCCGCCGCCCGCCGGCCGTTGCGGGGGAAATCGGGCGAAGCCCTCGACTCCGGCGGGCAGACTTCGGTGGCCGCCGCACATCTGGGCGATGACCCCGTCGTGGATGTTCGCCAAGGGAAAATCGACGTCGCTGCCTGATCCTGCACGCGATCTGCGCCTACGTTAGCCCGCGGCGGGCCGGCCGTCGCGCAAGAAACCGGCGAACGCCTCCACCGCCGGCGGCAGTCCCCGCTGGCCGCCGCGGACATGGGCGATCACCCAGGGCCGTCGAATCGGCAGGCCCCGGACCTCGACCACGACCACGCTGCCCGCGCGGGCCTCCATGGTGATGGCGTGGCGCGAAAGAACGGCCACCCCGAGCCCCGCCTCCACCGCGTGCTTGATGGCGCCGTTGGAGCCCAGCTCCATGGCCACGCTGAGCCGGACCCCGGCCGCGGCGACGGCTTTTTCGACCTCCTCGCGAGTGCCCGAGCCGACCTCGCGCATCAGGAAAGGCTCCGACTCGAAGTCGCGCAGCGTGAGCCCCGCCCGGCCATCGAGGCGGTGGCCGGCCGGAACCACCATGACCAGCTCATCGTCCATCCAGGGCTCGGCCGCCAGCTCCGCGTGCTCCAGCGGCGGGCTGAGCACGGCCACGTCCAGCACGCCCCGGAGCAGGCGGTCCTGGAGGATGGCGCGGCCGCCGATGTCGAGCGAAACCGAGATTCCGGGATGGCGTCGCTTGAAGGCTCCGAGGGCGAGGGGCACGACGTAGATGCCGACCGTGGTGCTGGCGCCCACCCTCAGGCGGCCGCTCTCCAGGCCCCGCATGTGGTCGATCGCGGCGGCCGCCTCGTCGATCAGGCGGAGCGAGCGCTGCGCGTAGTCGTAGAGCACGTCGCCCGCCTCCGTCAGGCGCATCCGCTTGCCCATCCGGTCGAGCAGGGCCACGCCCAGGGCCGCCTCCAGCTCTTTCACCTGGTAGGAGATGGAGGGCTGGCTCAGGCCCAGCTCGTGGGCGGCGAGGCTGAAGCTCTGGAGGTCGGCGACCGCCAGGAACGCCCGGAGCTGCTGCAGGGTTAGAGGCCTGTCCGCGTCCAGGCGGGCGCCCATCGAGTTCTACGATAGCCCCACCATGCCGAAGCGGCCTCCGCGGCACCTCAGCCCGATCCGGCGCACCCGACCCGACGCCGGGAGCGAGGTGGCGGCGCCCGAGATGCGGCCTGCCACCGTGTCCGAGCACAGGCTCGACCAGTACCGCAAGCGCCGCTACGACGTGGTCCACAGCGAGACCGAGGCTGCCCGCCGGCGTCGAGCCGACGGCAAGGCGGATGCCCGCGAGCGCATCGACTCGCTGCTCGACGACGGCTCCTTCAGCGAGCTGGACATGTTCGCCACTGCCCGTGCCACCGGCTTCGGCCTGGAGAGCCGGCGCGAGCCCGGGGATGGCGTTGTCGTCGGCTTCGGCACCATCGACGGCCGCGAAGTGGCCGTCTACGCGTACGACCCGACCGTCCTCGGTGGCTCGCTGGGCGAGGTCACGGCGGAGAAGATCGTCAAGGTCCAGGACCTGGCCCTTCGCAACCGCATCCCCATCATCGGCATCAACGACTCCGGCGGCGCCCGCATCCAGGAGGGCGTGGTGGCCCTGGCCGGATACGCCGACATCTTCTTCCGCAACGTCCGCGCCTCGGGCGTAGTCCCTCAGATCAGCGTCATCGCCGGGCCCTGTACCGGCGGCGCCGTCTACTCGCCCGCGATCACGGACTTCATCTCCATCGTCGCCGGCTCTGGCTACATGTTCATCACCGGCCCGGAGGTGGTGAGGGTGACGACCGGCGAGGATGTGACCTTCGACCAACTGGGCGGCGGCGAGGTCCACAACACGCGCTCGGGGGTCGCCCACTTCCTGCCTCAGAGCGAGGCCGAATGCTGGGCCGGGGTGCGCCGGCTGCTCTCGTTCCTCCCCGCGAGCAACGCCGAGCCCCCGCCGTTCCGGCCGACCGCCGACGACGCCGAGCGCGCTGATCCCGAGCTGCAGACCCTGGTCCCCGACAACCCCGGCCTGCCCTACGACATGCGCGACGTGATTCTGCGCGTGGTCGATGACGGCGACTTCCTGGAGGTGCAGCCCTTCTACGCGGCCAACATCGTGGTCGGCTTCGGTCGCCTCGGCGGCCATCCCGTGGGGCTGGTCGGCAACCAGCCCAAGGTGCTGGCCGGTGCCATCGACATCGACGCCTCGACCAAGGCGGCGCGGTTCATCCGCTTCTGCGACGCGTTCAACCTCCCGCTCATCTCGCTGGTGGACGTGCCCGGCTACCTGCCAGGCACCACCCAGGAGCACGAGGGCATCATCCGCCACGGCGCCAAGCTCCTCTACGCGTATGCCGAGGCGACGGTGCCGAAGTTGACGGTGATCACGCGCAAGGATTACGGCGGCGCCTACTGCGTGATGTCGCCCAAGCAGATGGGGGCGGACCTGAATCTGGCGTGGCCGACCGCCGAGATCGCGGTCATGGGCGCCGAGGCGGCCGTGAACATCATCTACCGCCGCGAGTTGGCTCAGGCCGCCGACCCGGTGGCGCGCCGGGCCGACCTAGTGGGCGAGTACACCGCCCGATTCGCCAACCCTTATGTGGCGGCCGAGCGCGGCTACATCGACGACGTGATCGAGCCCCAAGCGACGCGCCGCGAGCTGATCAGGGGGCTCCAGCTCTGCCTCCGCAAGCAGACCGAGCGGCCCGCGCGCAAGCACGGCAACATCCCGCTCTAGGCGGACTGGACTGTCAACCGACCCGGCACGACGCAGGCGAAGGGTCTGACTCAGGTCGCGACCACCGAGCCCGACCTCTTCTGGGCGATCCAGGGCGGCCGGCGGCAACTTCGGGATCGTGACCAGCTTCGAGTTTGCCCTGCGAGATGTGGGGCCGGACGTGCTGGGGGTCCGATCCTGCACCGGGCGGACAGGGCCGCGGAGGTCCTGCGCTTCTACCGCGACTTCATCCAGGGCGCGCCCGACGACCTGGCCGTCGTCGCCAACCTCCGCCGCGCCCCGGCGTTCGACTGGGTGCCCGAGCCGCTCCGCGGCGCGCCCGTGGTGATGCTGATTCCCTGCTACATCGGCGATCCGGGGGTGGTGAGAAGGTCCTGCAACCGCTGCGCGCCTATGGGCCGCCGCGGCGGACCTCGTTCAGCGAAAGTCCTGGATCGCGCACCAGGGCATGTTCGGCGCCGGCGTTCCCCACGGCTGGGGCTACTACTGGAAGTCCCACTTTCTGCC
>JALYZG010000101.1 GCA_030948965.1 Candidatus Dormiibacterota bacterium
GTTCCCCAGAGCGAGCGCTGGTCGTCCCCGAAGGCGACCCGGAGCCCGGCCGAAGCCAGCAGGTAGATGCCGGCCAGGATCAGGGCCAGCTTGAGGCGGCGGCCGACGTTGCGGAGCTGGTTGCGCAGGCCGCCGGGTCGCAGGGAGAGGAGGGAGATGGTCAGAAAGCCGATGAGGAGAAGTCCCACCAGGAAGCCGCGCACCGGGCCAGTCTGCCACTTCTCGATACGCTCGGAGAATGTGGCTGGTGTGCTCGCAGCGGTGTGGAGGCGAGCTCTTCAGGGCGCTGTTCGCCGAGGTCGAGATCGACGCGGGCGGGCGCTACCAGGATCACTCGGTGGTCCAGCCCGGCTTCATCTGCCTGAACTGCGGCGCGCCCGCGCTGGACCTGGGCGCGGTGCCGGAGAGCATGGCCGCGGACCGTGAGGAGGACCTGGCTCCCGTGCCGCTGAGCGTCCTGTGCCCCGTCTGCGAGACGCTGGTGTCAGTGCTGCCCGGCGAGGAATGCCCGAACTGCGGCGCGGCGCTGGAGGTGGGCTGATTGAGGAAGACGATTGTCTTCATTCCGTGCCTCCGCCGGCAATCGCACGTCTGACCCCGATCCGATTCCGTGCATCCGCCGGCAATCGCACCTCTCAATTCGCCAATCGACGTGCATCCGCCGGCTGTCGCACCGAATATTCCGAGGACTCAGCCGAACGAAGCGCTTCCGCAAAGGATAGAGCCCATCCAGCCCGCGGCGCGCGCATCGCGGCGCCGCACAGCAGCGCGCAGCGCTCGCACCGCGCGCGGTGTGTCAAGGTCGTCATCAAGCGCGGCCGAGAACTCGGCAATCAGCTCGGGATCCCCCTGATTCAGACCAATCCCAACCGCCTCCGCCAAATCACGCGCACCCCCGTGCGCGCCGGCCCCGATCGAGAGTCCGCCCTGCGGGCCCGCCCCGCCCCCGCCACCACCTCCGTGCTGGAGCAGGGCCGCGAGGCGTGAGGCTAGGCGCGCGGCGCGCGCCAGCCCTTCCCACCGGAAGCTCCAATCCCGCCGGTAGTGGTGCGACGCCAGGTAGAGGCGCACCGCGGCCGCGGACGCCCGCTCCAGCGTTTCCTCGACGACCACCAGGTTGCCGCGCGACTTGGACATCTTGTGGCCGTCGTACCGGACCATGCCAGCGTGCATCCAGGCGCCCGCAAAGGGAACCAGGCCCGTTAAGGACTCGGACTGGGCGCGTTCCGACTCATGGTGCGAGAAGGCCAGGTCGCGGCCGCCGCCGTGCACGTCCACCTGCGGGCCCAGGTGGCGCATGGCCATGGCCGAGCACTCGATGTGCCAACCTGGCCGGCCGAGACCGTACATTGACGGCCAGGCCGGCTCGTCCGGCCGCGACGGCCTCCACAAAGGGAAGTCCAGCGCGTCGCGCTTGGCGCCCGGTCCGACCGGCTCCAGCAGGCCCTCGTCGCGCAGCTTGGCCAGCATCGAGCGCCGGCTGCGGTGCGACAGGCCGCCAAAGCCCGGGTAGCGCGACGCCTCGAAGTAGTACGACCCGGCCTGGTAGCCGTAACCGCCGGCGGCCAGGCCGTCTATCGCCGAGAGGATGGAGGGGATCTCCTCCGAGACCCGAGGCATGACGTCCGGGCGCCGCCAGCCGAGCGCGTCCATCTGGGCCACCAGGTGGTCGGTCTCGCGGTCGGCCAGCGCCCGCCAGTTGACGTTCAGGCGGCGCGCGCGCTCGAAGAGCGGGTCGTCGACGTCGGTCACGTTCTGCACATACCGCACGGGAAAGCCGGACGCCGACACCCAGCGGGCCAGGACATCGAATACGCAGAACGTGAAGGCGTGGCCCAGGTGACCGGAGTCATATGGCGTGACGCCGCAGACGTAGAGGCTGAGCCGCTTCCACCCGGGCTGGCCAGGGTCGCTCGAAAGCGGCAGCGGGACGACCTCCCGGCGCAGGCTGTCGAAGACCCGGATGCTGGAGCTGGCCCCCGGCTCGGCCCTCACCGATCAGCCGGCCAACGCCCGCTTGCGAAGGCCGAGGCCCCTACGAGCGCGACTTGACCGACTCGGACGTGGAAAGGTGGGAGCGGGCGCTGGCGAACGGCGTCATGGGCTAACCCCGTGCTGGAACCTGGGTGGACTCGGCGGATTGTACCGGCCCGCCCACCCCCGACGGCGTCAGTCCGGCGTCAGCCGGCGGCCTCCTCCCCGTCCTCCTCGCCCAGCAGCCGGGACTGCAGCTCGAAGACGTCGTCGAGCACGCGGTCGATGCGCCGGCCCTCGAGCCGGTGGTCGGGGATGAGGCCGCCCGCGCCGAGCAGGTGGCGCAGACGGTAGGCCATCGGCCCGTCCACCCGGACGCGGTTGTCAACCAGCGCGTTCTCGAGCAGCTCCAGGCACGCGTCCAGGGCCCGCAGTCGGTTCCGATCCTCAGTCTTCAGGGCTGTACCGAAACCTCCACCTGAATATTGTCATGCCTGAGTCCTGCAAATCGCGTTTTGATGGCTCTGGCCTCGGGCCGGTCGCCCGGTGGGGGCTGGAGGACGGCGCCGCGTCGTCTCATCGCAACAAGAAAACGCTTGTCGGCCCGGCGGGTAACGGCCGCTCAGGCCGCGCGCACTGGCAGCAGCCACCGGGCCAGCGGACCGACGGTCACCCCCTGCACGACGATGGTGATGAGCACGACCCCGTAGACGAGGGCACGCAGCTCGTCGAACTGCGGCCCCGCGTTCGTCAGGCTGAGCGCCAGGGCGATGGCGATCGCCCCCCGGAGGCCGCCCCAGATCATGAGGTGCTGCCAGCGGAGGCTGACGCCCCGCGCGACCAGGTGCAGGGGACCGAGCAGGGTGTAGACGGTCACCGCCCGCGCCGCGAGGGCGATCACCGCGGCCGCGATGACCGCGCCTGCGTAGTGGAGAAGGCTGGGCCCCGGCACGTACAGTCCGATGGCCAGGAAGACGAAGGCGTTAAGGACGAAGGCCACATAGTCCCAGAAGAGGTCGACCGCCTCTCGAGACCTCGGGGACATGCCCCGCGGCCGGCCGTAGTTGCCCATCACGAGGCCTGCGCCGACCACCGTGAGGATGCCCGACAGGCCGAGCCTCTGCCCGAGCAGGTAGCCGCCGTAGGCGGCGACGGCGGTGATCGAGATCTCGACCAGGAAGTCGTCCACGCGCGCGGTCACACGCGAGAGCGCGAAGCCGAGAGCCAGGCCGAGAGCCAGGCCGCCGAGGGCCAGGCGGACAAACTCGATCAGCGCCGCAAACGGGGCGAAGGCGCCCGCGGCCGTGACCGCGCCCAGCGCGATCACGAAGGCCACCACGCCCGTACCGTCGTTGGCCAGGCTCTCGGCCTCGATGAGATTGGTGAGGCCGGCCGGCACGCCCAGACGCCGGAAGACCGAGACCACCGAGACCGGGTCGGTGGGCGCCACCATGGTCCCGAGGAGCAGCGCCAGTGGCACCGCCAGGCCCAGGGCGAAGTGGCCCATAAGGCCGACCAGGGCCGTGGTCAGGACCACTCCCACAGTGGCCAGCGCCAGCACGGCCGCCAGGTTGGAGCGAAGCTGCGCCCAGCGCAGCCGGTAGGCGGCTTCGAACACGAGGCCCGGGATCAGGCCGAAGAGGATGACCGCCGGCGAGAGGGCGGGCAGAGCCGCGTGCGTCACCTGGGGCCGCAGGGCCAGCCCCAGCCCCAGCCCGACCAGGGCCAGGGCGCTGGCGTACGGGACGGGCAGGAAGTCGACCGCCACCGCCACGACGCTGGCCAGCACCAGCAGCGCCACGAAGGCCGAGACGAGGGTCTCGACACTCACAGGTGACGACCGCGATCGCGGCCGGCCGGCAAAAGGCAGGTCGCGGCCACCGGGACAATGTAAAGCCCGGTTGCCGGCCCGAAGGCGCGCGCCCCAGACTGGTCGGGGTATGGCCATTGCCCCGGACGCCGCGCTCGCCTCTCTTCGCTCAGTCTTTGGTCACGAGGACTTCAGGCCGGGCCAGGCCGACGCGGTGGCGGCCCAGCTGCAGGGTCGAGACGTGCTGTCGGTCGCGCCCACGGGCTCGGGCAAGAGCATCAGCTACTGGGTGCCCGCGCTTCTCGGGGGCGGGCTGACGCTGGTCGTGTCGCCCCTCATCGCCCTCATGCAGGACCAGGTGAGCCGCCTCCGCGGGCTCGGCGTGGCCGCCGGATTCGTCAACTCCACCCTCCCGCCCGACCTCCAGTCGCGGCAGCTGGACGAGGCCGAGGAGGGCGCGCTCCGCCTCCTCTACGTCGCCCCCGAGCGCTTCGCCAGCCGGGCCTTCATGAGCCGGGTCGGTCGCCTCGGCGTGAGCCGGATGGTCGTGGACGAAGCCCACTGCATCTCCAGCTGGGGCCACGCCTTCCGGCCCGACTACCGCCGGCTCGGCCAGGCCGTGGAGGCCTGCGGACGGCCGCCGGTGGCGGCGTTCACCGCCACCGCCACGCCTCGCGTGCGGGAGGACATCGTGGCCAGCCTGGGCCTGCGCCACCCGGCCGTCTTCGTCACCGGCTTCAACCGCCCCAACCTCCGCCTTTCAGCCCGCCGCTGCCGGGGCGAGGAGGGCAAGAGCGCCGAGCTCCTGCGCATCCTCGATCCCGGCGCCGGCCGGGCGCTGGTCTACGCCGGCACCCGCAAGGCCTCCGAGGAGCTGGCCCAGCGCATCCGGGCGCGCGGCCTGGCCGCCGCCGCCTACCACGCCGGCCTGCCCGACCAGGCCCGGCGCGAGGCCCAGGACGCCTTCGCCGCCGGCCGTCTCCGGGTCGTCGTGGCGACCAACGCCTTCGGCATGGGCGTGGACC
>JALYZG010000105.1 GCA_030948965.1 Candidatus Dormiibacterota bacterium
AGGTGCGGATCAAGGTGACGGAGCGGGCGCGGGACCGGCTGGGGGAGGAGGGTTTCGACCGCCAGTGCGGGGCGCGGCCACTGCGGCGAGTGATCACGAGCCGGATCGAGGACGCGCTGTCCGAGGAGCTACTGCGGGGGCGGTTCAAGAAGGGCGACGAGGTGGAGATCGACGCCGACCCCGAGGGCGGCTTCACCTTCAACGTGCGCCCGCAGGCCACCGACGAAGAGCCGGCCGCGGCGCTACCCCAAGCCCCGAAAGGCAACGCCGGCTGATCAGAAACTCCCTCCCCCTTGCGGGGAGGGTTGGGGAGGGGGTCGAGCCATCTACTCGATGGGCCGCTTCACGGATAGAGCCACTAAGGTTCTCACGCTGGCGCAGGAGGAGGCAGAGAGCTCCGGGCACAACTACATCGGCACTGAGCACGTGCTGCTGGGGCTGTTGCTGGTGGAGGAGGGCCTGGCGGCCCGCGCGCTGCGCAACCTCGGCGTCGAGATCGGACCAGTCCGGGAGACGATCGCGTCGGTCCTTCGCCGCAACGAGCTGATCAAGGTCGAGCGGATCGTCCCGACCTCGCGTGTGAAAAAGGTCCTCGAACTCTCCGTCAAAGAGGCGGAGCGTATGGGCCACACTTTCGTTGGCACCGAGCACCTGCTGCTCGGCCTCTTGATCGAGGGCGAGGGCATCGCCGCGCACGTGCTGGACGATCTGGGCGCCAACCTGGGGATGGTGCGGTCCGAGATCGACCGGCTGCTCCGGGACCCGACCCAGGGCACGGTGCTCGCGGCGTCCGGTGGGACCGCGCCGGGCGTCGAGCCCCGCCGTAAGAGGGGGCCTCACCCGCCGTATGAGCGGTTCACCGAACGCGCGAAGAGGGTCCTGACCCTGGCCCAGGAAGAGGCCGAGAGCTCCCACCACAGCTACATCGGTACGGAGCATCTGATGGTCGGCCTACTGCTCGAGAAAGAGGGGTTGGCGGCCCAGGTGCTGACGAGGCTCGGAGTTGAGATCGGCCCTGTTCGGCAGACCCTGGACAAGGTCCTTGGCCGCAGCGAGCAAATCAAGGTCCACCAGATCATCCCCACCTCACGGGTGAAGAAGGTGATCGAGATCGCCTTCGAGGAGGCTCGACGGCTGGGCGCCGACCACGTCGACACTGAGCACCTTCTACTCGGCCTGTTGATCGAAGGCGAAGGCATTGCCGCCTAGGTGCTCGACGACCTGAACGCCAATCTGGAGAGAGTGCGAGCCGAGCTCGATCGGCTCCGGCACTAGCAGCCTCCCTCCCCTCCGTGCTCGCGCAGATCGAGCTCGACTGCCGGAATGCTCGTCGCCCGACTCGGCGTAACGTGAGGGAACCAGAGCCGATGAGCAAGGGCAGGCCGCTCGGATTGGTCGCAACCCGTCCCCCGCCAGGCGTGGCTGGCTCGAGGGTCCTGTTGGTGGGCGGATTCGAGCTGGTCGAAGGCGACGCCCATGTCGCACTGGCGGAGGGATCGCAGCGCCTTCTGGCTTTCCTGGCCATCCGGGGGCGACCGGTCAAGCGACTGCTGGTGGCGGGGACCCTTTGGCCGGACGTCACCGAAGGCCGGGCGTACGCCAGTCTCCGTTCAGCTCTGGCGCGGCTCTACGGCGCCGTCCGGGAGGCGATAGAGGTGAATCCGAACGACCTCCGCCTGGCTGACAGGGTCAGGGTTGATCTGCGCGAGTCGCAGGCGCTCGCCCACCGCCTGCTGGACGCCGTCGACCGGCCGCTCGAGGCTGACCTGAGCGGAGCCACGATAGCCGCCCTCTCCGGGGAGCTGCTGCCCGACTGGTACGACGATTGGGTCCTCCTCGAGGCCGAGGACTGGCGGCAGCTCCGCATGCACGCGCTGGAGGTGCTTGCGGGACTGCTGGCCGCCGCGGGTCGGTATGGCGATGCGGCGGCCGCAGCCCTGGCGGCGGTGAGAGCCGATCCCCTGCGCGAGAGCGCTCATGCGGCGCTGATCCGGGTGCATCTGGCGGAGCACAACCAGTCGGAGGCTCTGCACGAGTTCCAGCGCTATCAGGACCTGCTCCGGGCGGAGCTCGGAATGGAGCCCACGGCTGGGCTGCGTCGGCTCATCGACGAAGGTCGCGGCTCCGTCACGCCGGGGTGATGGTGGTGCCCTCAGTGTGGGGGCATGGTCAACGGTGCCACCGGGCTCCTCATCATTCGGGCTTACCTGGAGGCTGGATCGGTCAGGCCGCTGCGAGCCGAGATTCGCCTCACCAGCGACGTCTCATCGGGATTCCAGCGCACGCGCACGCTGGCCGATGCCGAGGCGGTGATCGAAGCGGTCAGCGTCTGGCTTGACAACTTTGTGAAGGATCTGCCCGAGACTTCGGAACGTCACGCTGGCGTCACGCAACGGTGATGCAGCCCCTTCGATGATCGATCTCCGGCAGGCACTATTCGCAGCCGAGAACGGGGAGGTGTGCCCAGGTGAGATACAAGGCGCGGGCTTCGTGGGTCCTGGCTCTGGTGGGAATGACCGTCGCTGTCGCCTGCGGCAATGGATCGAGTGGTTCGGGCACGGCGTCCGCACCGGTCACGCTGTCGATGTGGGCGATGGGGGACGAAGGCGACAAGCTGCCCACCAGCACCGTCATGCAGGCCTTCCTGAAGGCGAACCCCAACATCAAGGTCAACGTGACCGCGATCCCCTGGTCCGTCGCCCATGACAAGCTGGTCACAGCGGTCGCCGGTCGCCAAACTCCCGACCTTAGCCTCATGGGCACGACCTGGATGGGCGAATTCGCCAAGATCGGCGTGCTCGATCAAATCCCCAGCTCGGTGAACAAGGGCGACTTCTATCCGGGCGCCTGGACGGCCGTGGTCGCCAACGGCAAGGCGATAGGAGTGCCCTGGTACGTCGACACTCGAACGGTCTTCTACCGCACCGACCTGGCCCAGAAGGCGGGAATCACCTCAGCCCCGCAGACTTGGAGCGACCTGCTAAAGCTGGCCCAGGCATACAAGACGTCCGGCGCCCAGTACGGAATCTATCTACAGAGCAACGACGACCAGGAATGGCTGCCGTTCCTGTACTCCGCGGGTGGCGACGTAATGCAGAACGGCAAGTTCACGCTTGACAGTCAGGCCTCGGTGAAGTCGCTGACGGAGTGGGTCAAGTACTTCCAGCAAGGCCTGACCCCGAAGAGCGAGGCCCAGGGCTTCGATGTCACGCAGACCTTCACCAGTGGCGCGACGCCGATGTTCATCTCGGGTCCGTGGCAGATCAGCACCATGCAGAAGAACGATCCTCAGATAGCGGGCAAGTGGGCCGTCGCGCGGGTGCCCAAGGACCTATCCTCGACATCCTGGGCCGGCGGCGGCGACCTCGCCGTCTTCAAGAGCAGCCAGCACCGCGACGCGGCTTGGAAGCTGGTTCAGTTCATGACCCAGAGCCAGCAGCAGATCAACTGGTTCAAGACGATCAACGACCTGCCTGCGGTCAAGGCTTCGTGGTCGGACCCCGCGCTGTCCGGTGACCAGAACCTGAAGGTCTACGGCGATCAGCTCACCAGCACCAAGGCCCCGCCCGCCATCGCCGAGTGGACGGAGATCGACACCCAGATCAACGATTGGCTGGAGAAGGCCAGTGTGGGCCAGGTCACGCCGGCGGCGGCTGCTGCCGGCATGCAGCAGGCGGCGACGTCCATCCATAAGTCGTGAGCCAGCTTCCGATCACGGTCGCGCCGCCCCGAGCGGCGCGGACGGCGCGCCACGGCCGGGGTGCCCGGGCCACCCTCACCGGCTATGCGTTTGCGGGGCCATATCTCATCCTTTTCCTTGTCTTCCTGGCCCTGCCCATCCTGGCCTCGCTCATCTTGAGCTTCACAGACTTCAGCCTGGGCGACCTGACAGCCCCGCTGAGCGCCCCGTTCGTCGGGCTCCAGAACTACGCCAAGCTCTTCAGCGACGACAAGTTCAAGCAAGCTGCCTTCAACACCGCGTACTTCACAGTCGTCGGGCTCGTCGCCACGCTCGCGCTGGGGCTGGTCGCCGCGCTGGGGCTGAACCGAGCGCTGGGGCGGCTCCGGGTCGTGTTCCGGGTCGGCTACTACCTGCCGGCGGTGACCAGCATCGTCGCGATCGCGGTCATCTGGCGGTTCCTGCTGGACCCCAACTTCGGTCTGATCAACGGACTGCTGAAGCAGGTGGGCATCACCGGCCCCAACTGGCTCGGCAACCCGGCCCTGGCCATGCCCTGCATCATCGCGATCGGCGTCTGGCGGAACCTCGGCAACGTGATGATCCTCTTCCTGGCCGGGCTCCAGGGCATCTCTGGAGACCTGTACGAGGCGGCCAGGATTGACGGTGCCACGCCCTGGCACGAGTTCTGGCGGATCACCCTGCCGATGCTGCGGCCGACGATCCTCTTCGTCGCCGTGATCAGCAGCATCGGCTACCTCCAGCTTTTCGAGGAGCCGTTCGTGATGACGCAGGGCGGCCCGCTGAACAAAACGCTGTCCGTGTCGATGTACATGTACCAGCAGGGCTTCAACTATTTCCACCTGGGCTACGCGAGCTCGATCGGCTACCTCCTCTTCGTGGTCATCGCGGCCGTAACGGTGCTGCAGTTCCGGCTGCTGAGGAGCGACTGATGGCGGCCACGGCGCCGATCGCGACCAAGCCCTCGGGCACGACCACGATGCGCCGCGCCTGGGGCCGGGTGTCGCTCCGACGCAGCCTCGTCTACATCATCTACACGCTGGGGCTGGTGGTCGTGGCCGGACCCTTCGTCTGGATGGTCGCCGGCGCATTCAAGACTGCGCCCGAGCTCCACCAGATCCCGCCCACTTTCCTGCCGGCCGCGCCGACGCTCGACAACTTCCGCACCCTGTTCCAGAAGCTGAACTTCCCGCTCTACTTCTTCAACTCGGCGGTCGTCGCCTTCTTCGTTGTCGGCGGCAACCTGCTCTTCTGCTCGATGCTGGGCTACGCGCTGACGAAGCTCCGATTCGTCGGTCGGGACAAGATCTTCCTCCTCGTCATGGGCACGCTGATGGTGCCCAGCACCGTGACACTGGTTCCGCTCTTCGTGCTGATGAGCTCGATCGGGCTGGTGAACTCCTATCCGGGCCTGATCCTCCCATTCGCGGCGGGTCCCTTTGGCGTGTTCCTGATGCGCCAGTTCATCGGCGCCATTCCCGATGACCTGCTGGAGGCGGCGAGGATCGACGGCGCGGGCGAGTTCCGGATCTTCCGGTCGGTGGTGATGCCGCTCTGTGGTGCGCCGCTGGCGACGTTGGGCATCCTGACCTTTCTGGCTTCCTGGAACAACTTCCTGTGGCCGTTGGTGGTCAGCACCAGCGAGCGGATGTACACCTTGCCGGTGGGCGTGGCCACCTTCTCGATCGGGCAGCACAGCTCTGACTACGGATCGCTGATGGCGGGGTCAGTCCTGCTGGTGGCGCCGGTGCTGATCGTCTTCCTGCTGCTGCAGCGCCACTTCACGCAGGGCATCGCGATGACCGGAATCAAGGGCTGAGGAGGCCGACAGCCATGCATCGACGGATCTTGGCGGCCCTGGCAGCTAGCCTTGCTGTCGCCCTTCTCGGCACGAGCGCCCAGGCCAGCGACGACGGCCAAGACCGCGGCCAAGCGCGCGGCGGCCTGACCGGCGCTCAGCGCCACGTGCTCCAGGGCATCGCCCAGGACACCTGGCGCTTCTACGCCGCGGACGTCGACACCTTGACGCATCTGCCGCTGGACAACATCGGGCCCGATGGCGAGCGCGGCACGTACACCTCCGCCGCCAACGTCGGCGTGTACCTCTGGGCGGTGGTGGCCGCACACGACCTCGGTCTGATCCAACGACGGGAGGCCAGGACGGAGATCGCGGCCACGCTGACCGCGGTCAGCCGGCTGCAGAGGGACAACGGGTTCCTCTACCAGTGGTACGACACCACGAGCACCCACGTCATCCGTAACCCGGGTGACATCGACTGCGCGACCGAAACGACGCCCAAGTTCGACAACTGCTACTTCATCTCCAATGTCGACAACGGCTGGTACGCGTCGGGGTTGGTGGTGGCGCGCAGCGCCATGCCGGAGCTGCGGGCCCTGGTCGACAGCCTCCTCAGGCCGATGAACTTCGGCCTCTTTTACGACGGCCGCCCTCAGACGGCGTGCAACGTCAATCCCGCGACCGTCGGCAATCAACCGACTGGCCAGATGTTCGGTGGCTACTATGTCGGCCTGCCGGTCGACCAGGGCGACAATTGGACCCACTATTACCACAACGGTGCCCTTTACAGCGACCCGCGCATATCGGCTTACATAGGCATGGGTCTGCACCAAATGCCCGGAGACGTCTGGTGGCGAAGCTGGCGGACGCTGCCGCCCAAGCAGTGCGCGACTGACCCCGACTTCTCCTGGCAGGGACAGTGGCCGGTGGCCGGCTACTGGCAGGTGTACACGGATCCGCAATCAGGCAAGCAGTTCAATGTCTGGGAGGGGCACTACACCTATCCGGGCTCTGACCTCACCTACGTGCCCACCTTCGCCGGTGGCATGTTCGAGGCCGAGATGGCGAACCAGGTGGTGCCGGAGACCTCCTGGGGTCCGCGCAGCTTCGGCCTGAACGACCTCCGCAACGCCCAGGTCCAGATCAAGTACGCGACCGAGCAGCTGCGTCTGCCGGTATGGGGCCTGTCGCCCTCCAGTACGGCCGACGACACCGGCGGCTACGGGACCTTCGGAGTCAAGGGGCTTCTGTTCCCCTATCACGGGCTCGGGGCGGACGCAGCTCACCCGAACAGCGGATTGTCGCAGAGCCACGACGGTGACGCCGCCACCGAGGGCACGGTGAGCCCGCATGCCTCGTTCCTCGCCCTCGACGTCCTGCCTCGGCAGGCATTCGCCAACATCCAGGCGCTGCGCAGTCGCTACCCTGACCTCTACAGGGCCGACGGTGGCTTCTACGATGCGGTCAACCCCACGACTGGGGCCGTCGGCCACCGCGATCTCGTCCTGGATCAGTCGATGATCATGGCGGCGCTGGACAACGCCCTCCGGGATGGAGGCATGCAGCGCCACTTCGCCCACGATTCGGTGTCGTCGGCCGCCAAGCTCTACCTCTCTTCCGAAACCATGTCGTTGCGTTAGCGCTCGGGGAGGCTATGACGCAGCTCGCCGCGCTGCCGGCGCCCAACGGGCTCACGGCGGAAGCCGGGCGCGGGCAGGTGACGCTGCGCTGGCGCCCGGTGCCGGGCGCCGCCGGCTATCTGGTCCTTCGGGCCGACCAGCCGGGGGGGCCGTTCGCCGCCGTCGACCACGGCGGGGGGGACGTCCTCGCCGTGCCCGGATGCGCCTACGCCGACACCACGAACCGCAACGGCCAGCGGGCCTGGTATTCGGTGGCGACGCTAGCGATCCCGGACGCCCCGGCCGGCGGGCAGTCGGCGCCGGTCCAGGCCGAGCCGGCGCTTACCGGATCGGCCGCCGTCGAGGTCGCGGTCGACCTGGCGCAACCATGCGGGCCGCTGGCGCGGCCGTGGCGGATGGTCGGTTCCGAGCACCTCAGTCTGCTGCTGCGGGGTCGCGACGAGCGCGGCTTCGACGTTGGCCGCGAGCTCGCCGAGGCGCTCGCGATCTGCCGGCGCGAGCTGGGCGCGGAACGGGTGCGGGCCCACGGCATCCTCCTCGACGAGCTCGGCCTGTACCGGGTCGGAGCCATAGATCCCACCGGCGTCGACCGGGTCTACGATCGGCTCCTCGGTTTGGGGCTGCGCCCGGTGGTCGAGCTGAGCTTCATGCCCCGCGACCTCGCCGCCGATCCCTCGGCGACGATCTTCCACTACGAGGGGATCGTCTCGCCGCCGCGGGATTGGGACGAGTGGGGCCGTCTGATCGCCACCTTCGCCTCGCACCTGGTGGAGCGCTACGGTCTCGAGGAGGTGGCCGGTTGGGGGTTCGAGGTGTGGAACGAACCCAACCTGGGGCCGTTCTGGGCGGGCGGGCAGGCCGACTACTTCCGGCTCTACGAGGAGTCCGCTCGGGCGCTGAAGGCAGTTGACAGCCGCCTCATGGTGGGAGGCCCGGCCTCCGCCGCCGGGGGCTGGATCCACGACTTCTCAGAATTCGTCGTCGAGCACGACCTCCCTCTCGACTTCCTCAGCACGCACACGTACGGCAACGCACCGCTGGACATCAGGGCCACCGCCGCGCGAGCCGGCCTGGAAGGGGTTCCGACCTGGTGGACGGAGTGGGGCGTCTCGCCCAGCCACCATGCGGAGGTCAACGACCTGGCCTTCGGGGCGCCGTTCCTGCTCAGCGGGATGGCGTCGGCCATGGAGCGGATCGACCACCTCGCCTACTGGGTGGTGTCGGACCACTTCGAAGAGCTGGGCCCGCCTCAGAGACTGTTCCACGGCGGCTTCGGGCTGCTGACGGTCGGCAACCTGCGCAAGCCGCGTTTTTGGGCGCAGCGGATGCTGCAGCTGCTCGGCCCGGAGCGGGTCGCGGTGGGCCTGACGGGGGACGGGGCGGGCACGCTGGTGCAGGCCCTGGCCACACGTGACGTCGAGGGCGGTGCGCAGGTGCTGGTCTGGAACGGAACCCTCGACCAGTCCCAGCGCCACGGGGAGGCCGCGCTCGCCCGGCACATAGCTTTGCGGTTGGCCGGGCTGGAGCCGGGCCGCTACCGGCAGACGCATCACCGCGTGGACAATGAGCGATCGAACATCCTGACCGCCTGGCGCGGCCTGGGCGCTCCAGACTGGCCGGACACTGCGGGCTGGGCGGCGTTGCGCGCCGCCGATCGCCTGGAGGAGCTTCAACCTCCAGCGACGGTGGAGACCAGGGGCGAGGTGACGCTCGCCTTCGACCTCCCGATGCCGGCGGCGTCGCTGATCCGTCTCGAACGGGCTTGAGAGCCCCCCTCGCGCGCCATCGAAACGTGCATTCGCCGGCGAACGTCCCCCTCGCGCGCCATCGAGACGTGCATTCGCCGGCGAATGCACGTTGTCTGCCTCCGATCTCGGCCTTCGCCTGGCTGGGCGCGCTCCTTGCGGTAGCGTTCAGGACGCCCGAGGCGGTGCAGGGGATCGGGTTCGTCGCCATCTTCCCGCTGGTGTTCGCCAGCTCGACCTTCGTGCCGGTCGCCACCAAGCCGTCGTGGCTGCAGGTGATCGCCCGGCACACGCCGATCACGGCGGTGGCTGACGCGGTCCGTGCCCTGTCGCTCGGAGAGCCACTTCACGAATTGCCGATCGTCGCCCTCATCTGGCTGGCGGCGATGATCGTGGTCGCGGGGGGCGCGGCGCGCCTCATCTATGGCCGGATGAGCTCCTAGGAGCCTGTGCCGGAAATGTCGACGGATCTTCGCCGCCCATGCGGCCCATCTCCGGCGTCAGCTTCTCCGGTCCTCGGTCACGCAGCTACGGCTGCGCTCCCTCCGGTCCTCGGCGCTTCCTTGGATATCCACCCCACGAAATCTTTGATTTCGCGGGGACGCCGGATGGACCACCTGGATCGACGAATATCTCGCCGCCATTCCGACACAGGCTCCTAGGCATTTCCATGGCCACCGTGCGCCGCGTCCTGGCTCCCAATCCCGGCCCCTACACGGGTCCAGGCACCAACACATGGGTGCTGGGGGACGGGCCGGCGCTCGTGGTGATCGACCCCGGCCCGGACGACCCCCAGCACCTGGCGGCGATCGAGCGCGCCCTGGGCGGCGCCGCTCTGGTGGCGGTCCTGGTCACGCACGGGCACCCGGACCACGTCGACCTGGCGTCGCGCCTTGGCGAGCGCCACGCGGCCAGAGTCCTCCGGCACCCGGCGACGGCCGACGGCGACGTCGTGCGGGCGGGCGGCCTCAGCCTGACCGCCCTTCACACCCCTGGCCACGCGCCGGACCACCTCGCGTTCTGGCTGGCCGAGGACCGCGTCCTCTTCACGGGCGACCTGATCCTGGGCCGCGGCAGCTCGATGATCACCTATCCCGAGGGCGACGTGGCGGCATACCTGCGCTCCCTGGACCGCGTCGCGGAACTCGAGCCGCGCCTTCTCTTCCCCGGTCATTGGGACCCGGTGACCGAGGCGGCGGCCAAGGTGGCCGAGTATCGGGCACATCGCCTGGCCCGCGAGCACCAGCTGCTGGGGGAGTTGGGTCGAGGTTCGGGCAGCGCGGCTGAGCTTACGCGTCGCGTGTACGCGGCCGAGGTGGGGGATTCCGAGCCGCTGCTGCAGGCGGCCGAGATGACGCTCCGCGCCCACCTCCACAAGCTGGTCCAAGAGGGCCGCGCACTGGAGCGGAACGGCACGTTCGAGGCCGTGGGGTGAACGTTGCCCCGGCCGACCGGCCAGCCGTGACGGGGATGACGGACGAGGCCCTGGAGGCTTGGCTGGCCGAGCGCGGAGAGCCTGGCTATCGCGTCCGCCAGCTCCGGCGCCGGCTGGCCGTCGGGACCTCGTTCGCGGCGATGAGCGAGCTGCCTAACGCCCTCCGTGCGGCCCTACGCGACAGCTTTCGCGACACGTCCCTCCGGGAGATCCGGCGGACCGAGGCCGACGGCGGGCTCACCACGAAGGTCCTCTACGCCGTCGATGGTGGGCACTCGGTGGAGGCCGTGATCATGCGCTACGCGCGCCGCAGCACCCTCTGCATCTCGTCCCAGGTGGGCTGTCCGATCGGCTGCCCTTTCTGCGCGACCGGTCAGGGTCCCTTCGGCCGCAACCTCAGGGTGCACGAAATCGTGGACCAGGCCGCGGACGCCGCCCGCCGGCTGGCGGGCGAGAACCGGCGCCTCTCCCACGTGGTGTTCATGGGCATGGGCGAGCCGCTGGCCAACTACGCCC
>JALYZG010000114.1 GCA_030948965.1 Candidatus Dormiibacterota bacterium
CTCCAGGGTCGCCCGCAGGTTGCCGTGATCGGTTTCCAGGCGGTCGAGCCACGTCGCCTGGGCAGCGCTGAACTCCGACTTCTCGGCGAGCTCGGCCAGCGCGACGAAATGCTGCGCATGCCGGAACCGCGCCTGATCCGCCTCTCCCGACTCCAGCAGGCGCTCCGCGGCGTACTGTCGAACGGTCTCCAGCATTCGATACCGGGTCGGACCGCCGGTCTCGGGCTCGGGCGCCACCAGCGACTTGTCGACCAGCCGGGTGAGCTCGGCGACGACGTCCCCCGCCGCGACCAATCCGGCCGAACGGTCGCCGCACACGGCCTCCGCGGCAGCGACGTCGAAACCGCCGCTCATGACCGCCAGGCGCCGGAACACGACCTGCTCCGGCTGGTCCAGGAGGTGGTGGCCCCAGTCCAGGGCGGCGCGCAGCGTCTGGTGGCGAGACAGGCCGGTGCGACTGCCGCCGGTGAGCAGCCGGAGGCTGTCGGTGAGCCGCTCCAAAATGTCCTCCACCGACATCATCTCGACTCGCGCCGCGGCCAGCTCGATGGCGAGGGGAATCCCGTCCAGTGACCGGCAGATGCCAGTGACGGTTTCCAGCCTGGCCGGGCTCAGGCTGAAGCTGGGCCGACCGAGGGCGGCCCGGGCCGCGAAGAGGCGCACGGCCTCGGTTGCGGAGGCACCGGCTTTCGTGGCCGGCGTGGCCAGGCCGGCGATGCGCCACACGGCTTCGCCGGGCACGCGCAGCGGCTCGTGGCTGGTGGCCAGGATGCTGAGGGCGGGAGACGCGCGCAGCGCTGATTCGACCAAGCGAGCGCTGGAGTCGATCACGTGCTCGCAGTTGTCGAGGATCAGTAGCCCGGGGCCTGAAGTGAAGTAGCCGGAGAGGCTCCGGAGAAGAGAGGGCAGGTCCTCGTCGTGGGTGCCGATGGCCTCGGCTACGGTCTGCGGGATCAACGCCGGATCGTTCAGGCTGGCGAGCGCCACAAACCAGCAGCCACCCGGGAACGTCGGCAGGAGACGTTCGCCCAGCTCGATGGCCAGGCGGGTCTTGCCCATGCCCGAGACGCCGGCGACGGTTACCAGCCGGGATTCGCGCAGCAGACCGTGAAGGCCCTCCAGCTCGGCCTCGCGTCCGACGAAGCTCGTCAGCTGCAGGGGCAGGTTGGTCCGCGCCGCTGTTTCGCCCATGGCCCGTGTAGTCCCGGCCTATTCTCCGGCACAGATCCGCTCACCGGTCGCCGGGGGCCGATTGCCTCCGGTATTGGGGTACCGATTCAGGTACTTTCCCCGCTTTCGCCGCGCAGGGCTTGGATTTAGCCTGACTGTCGTGATGGACCTGGCGACGCTCCCCGCACTCTCCTCGAGCTGGACCAGCCCGGAGCCTGAGATCGAGGCGGTGGCGGCGACGACCGAGGCCCAGGTCCGACGGCTCTTGGCGCTCGAGCTTCATGACCAGGTGGTGCAGGAGCTGACGTCGAGCCTGATCGATCTGGAGGTGTTCAAGCGCGCACCTTTTGACGCGGGCGCTGTCAGGACCCAGGTGGAGTCGGTCCAGGGCTCGATCCGGCGCAGCCTCGACGAGTTGCGGCGCGTGCTCTGCGACCTGCGCGAAGAGGAGGGCTGGCAGACGGGCTTTGTGGCCTCGCTCCGCGATTTGGCGGCCCGGAGCGCGGACCGGTGCGGCCTCCAGGTTTCGGTCGAGGTCTCGGACCGCTGGCCGGCCCGCATCCGGACGAACGCCGCCCGCCATCTTGGCCGCATCGTGCAGGAGGCGGTCACCAACGCCCGCCTCCACGGCGGCGCGGAATCGGTGGCGATCGTCTGCCAGGACGGCGAGGGCGCCGTGAGCATCAGCGTCAGCGACGACGGCTGCGGCCTCGAGCCCGAAGTCCCCGGCAGCCGGGGCCTGGGCCTGCTCGGCATGCGCGAGCGGGCGGCGCTGCTCGGCGCGTCACTGGAGGTCGAGAGCTGGCGCGGCATCGGGACCACGGTCCGCCTGGAAGTGGCCCGGTCGGCCCTAGCCTGACGGCGCTCGAAGCCGGAAGCGGCTCGTCCAGTGGCGGTTTCAGGCCGTTAGCAGCTGTTCGGTCTGGCAGTCGCGAGCGATGAGCTCCAGCAGGTCGAGCGCCCACCGCGAGCCCTCCAGCCTTACCCGCTCACGCGTCGCCGGCGAGGCGGAGCCGGCCAGCTCCGGTGCGGCACTGCCGTCGAAACCGAGCCGGACCGAGCCGTCTCGGGGATTGATCAGCCCGCGCAGCCGTCCTGCCAGCAGCGGCGCGTCATCGCCGAGCTCACCATGCAGCCAGATCGTGCAGAGCACGGCCCTGGCCGCGGTGATCGGCGGCCCCACGTGCAGCCACGAACCGGAAAGGTCGACCTCCGCTCCCTGATTCCGGGCCAGCCACAGGTGGATGTTCGCAAGTGACGTGTAGACCGTGGTTTCGGAACGGACGCCAGCGACCACATCTTGCCTCCTCGTGGTTGATGGCCCAACGCTAGGCGTCTCCCGTGCCTGGTGAAAACGGTGATTGGACACGAGCCGCCGTTCGCCCCCCACGGTCGCGGCATCCGAACTGGGACCTCTAGGAGGTCGACTCCCGTCTGGCGAGCGCGAGCAGGGCGACAGGGGCAAGAAGCGCTATCCAGAGGGTGGCCTGCAAGCCGGCCCTCTCGGCAAACAGGCCGATGGCGAGCGGAGCGATGCTGCCGGCGGCGGTGCCCAGGCTGGACAGAGCGACGGCCGTCCCCGTCATCTCCCGCATCTCGGCAAACAGCCGGCCTGCGGAATGGCATACCAACCGGCGTGCAGTATGGCGAGCAGCGCCAGCAACGCGATCTTCAGGGCGGCGGATCCGGCCAGGAGGAAGGCGGGGTAGACGAATAGGGCGGTCACCGCGCTGAGTCGCAAATAGGTGACCCCGGAGGCGTGCTCCAGGACCAGCAGGAGCAGGGCGTCGCCGACGAGCCCGGCGACAGTCCAGATGACGATCACGCCCGCTGCGGCCACGGGTGAGAGTCCGACTACGTCGACGAAGTACAGGGCGAGGTAGCCGAGAAGGACGTCCCCCATCAGGTCGGTGGCCTCGAGCACAGTCAGCCAGCGGAGAACGCTGCCGCGCCGCAGAGCTTTGGCCGCTGCCCGCAAAGCGGCCCCGATCGACTCGTGACGCACGGGCGCGACGGGGATCGAGCGGACACCGACGACGAGGGGCAGGTAACCAGCGAAAGGGCTACGAACAGCCATCGCCACCCGAGTCCAACGGCCACCGCTGAAGCGACGGCCAAAGGGCCGGCGACTGCGCCGACAGATCCGGCCAGGGTCCAGCGCGCCATGTTGACCTCCTCGCGCTCCGGCTCGAGGTCAATGAGTGACGCCTGGGTCCGACTGGCCGACATCTCCGGCGCATTTCCGAGCCAAGGTGCTCAAAGCGCCGGATCCGATCTACGCTTGGCGGTGGAGCATGGAGCGGGTCCTCTGCCCGGTCACGATCGGGCGGAGCGCGGAGGCGGCGCGGCTCACGGCCGCCCTGGAAGAGGCGAGGGCAGGCCGGGGGCAGGTCGTGATCGCGGCCGCCGACGCCGGGCTGGGCAAGACCAGGCTCGCCGCCGACGTCACCGCAGTGGCGGCCGGCCTGGGCATGGCCACGCTCTGGGGAGGATGCTCCGAGGCGGAGTTCGCGCTCCCCTACCTGCCATTCTTGGAGGCGATCGGCAACCATCTCGGGCAGGCGGACCTGGACGCCATCCAGCGCCACCTCGAGGGCAGTCACGGCGACCTCGGACTCCTGTTCCCGCAGCTGGGCCAAGGGGAGGCGCCCCCGGATCCGAACGACCCGTCCCACGGGCGCCTCCGTCTCTACGAATCGATACTCGACCTGCTGCGCTTCTTCGCCGCCGCCAGCGGCCTGCTCCTGGTCGTGGAGAACGTGACCTGGGCGGACGCCGCCACCCGCGGGCTGCTCGACTATGTGGTGCGTCGCCTGCGCGGTTCACCGATCCTCCTGCTCGTCACGTCCCGATTCGACCGGCTGTCGCGCCGCGACCCAGTCCACGTCCTTCTCGAAGGGTGGCGGCGGAGCCGGCTGGCCGATTTCATCGAGCTGGCGCCGCTGGGGGCGGGTGATGTCGCCCAGATGCTGGCCGCCATCTTCGAGTCGGATGCCATCCCCCGCGAGGTAAGCGCGATGCTGCACGATCGCTGCGAGGGCAACCCCTACGCCCTGGAGGAGATTCTCAAGGATGGGCTCGACCGCGGCGCCCTGCAGCGCGGCGCCTGGAGCGTGGAGGCCCTGGCCGGCCAGCGCCTGCCGCGGAGCGTGCGCGAGAGCGTGCTCGACCGCCTCGAAGGGCTACCTGAGGCGGCGGCGGAAGTGCTGCGCCGCGCCTCGGTCCTGGGCCGATCCTTCGACTACACGCTGCTCGTGGCCATCACCGGCCTGGAGCCCGCGGCCGTGCGTGATGCCCTGCGCGAGTGCCTCGCGCTGCAGTTGATCGAAGATGACCCCCACCACCCGGGCCTCTTCCGATTCCGTCACGCGCTGACCCGAGAGGCGGTGTACGAAGACCTCCTCGCCCCCCAGCGCGAGGAGCTGCACGCCAGCGCCGCCGACGCTCTGCGGCAGCGGCCGGACACGCCGCCGATCGAGCTCTGCCAGCACCTCCTCGCCGCGCGCCGGGAACGTGAGGCGGTGCCCATCGCCATCGCCGCCGCCGAGCAGGCGACCAGGGCGCACGCCCATCGCCAGGCCGCGCTCCTCTACGAGCGCGTCCTGCCCCTGACCCAGGACCGCCAGGAGCGCGCCCGGCTCCTCTGCCTGACGGGCCGCGCCCTGCTTTTCCAGGGCAACGCCGCCCGCGCCGAGCGCCACCTGCGCGAGGGGGTGCGGGAGCTGGAGCGGGCCGGCGACCTGCGCCAGGCCGCGTCCCACCGCATTTGGCTCGGGCGCTGCTACCGCGAACGCTCCCGCCCCGACCTGGCCCGCGCCGAGTTCGAGGCGGCCCGCGACCAGCTGGAGCTGGACGGTCCGAGCGAGGACCTAGCCCTGGCCTACGCCAATCTCGCCCGGCAGGCCGTATTCCAGCTCGACGGCCAGGCGGCCGTGGACCTGGCCCGCCGCGCCATCTCGGTCGCCGGCCAGGCCGGGGCGGACGCGCCGCGGATCGAGGGCTACGCGTACCTCGGCCTGGGCCACGTCCAGATCGGCGAAGTGGGCGACGGGCTGCGCCACCTCGACCTGGCTTATGGGGAGGCACTGGACGGCGGCTACGAGCTGTTGGCGGCCGGCGCTCTCCACAACGCCATCCTGGTCGCGGTCCAGCTCTACCGGCCGCTGGAGGCCACCGAGCGCCTTCGCGCGCTGAAGGCTATGGACGCGGGCGAAATGGTGCGGATGCTGGCTCTGCGGGCAGAGGGCTTCACCGAGCTCTGGGGCTTCGGCCGGCCGGTGCGGGCCCGCGCGGTCTACGAGGAGGCCATGCAGCTCGCCCTACAGGGCGAGATGCGCGGCTACGTCACATGGCTGGAGATCCAACTGGCGGTCGCACTCGACGAGCTGGGCAGTCTCGACGAGGCCGCCGCGCTGCTGGAGCGGGGCGTTGTCCAGGAGGGCCAGGATCGAGCCACGGCCCTGTACGCGCGAATCCGCATCGCACTCGACCGGGGGCGCGCGGCCGAGGCCCTGCAAGCCGCAGAGGAGGTGTCGGCCAACGACTGGCCGCTGCGCACACTCCTATAT